>JAFGHX010000057.1 GCA_016929905.1 Kiritimatiellia bacterium | reverse complement strand
GGCGCGAGAGCTGGGCCGCGCCCGCACAGACTGCAGAGATGAAGAGGTCCGTATCTTGAGACGAATTCGTTTGCGCCCGTACCACCCCACGTACGTCGTGGCGTATTACGGAGACGGCGTGCCCGCAGGGGGCCGCGCGCGGGCCGGTTTCGAGGCGGTCCAGCGCAGGATCCGGGAAACGCCGCTGGATGAGATTGAGATTGAGATCGTGCGTGAGCACGATGACGTCTGCGCAGGATGCATCTTTCGGCGGGAGAGCGCCGGCGGATCCCTGTGGGGGCAACGGCACACCTGCACGAGCGCTGAGGACCCGAAAATCATCGCCGAGGTGGAAAGGGTGAACGAAAAGATGTTTCGCCTTCTCGGGTTGGGCTATGGTTCCGTGATCGGGCTGCGGGAGTTGGTCAGCCTTCTGCGTGAGAAGCTCCCTGTGATTGACGACGACATGCTCGGCGGCCGCCCCATGCAGGAATCGTACGAAAAGGGGCTTGCCGCCCTTGCGACGCGACGCGATTAGGAGTCGGTTGCAGACCGGATAGGCCGGAAGACAATGGGCAAATGCATCAATCATCCTTCCGTGGAGACGGATATCTACTGTATGAAAGACGGCGTCTATTACTGTGAGGAATGTGCGTTTTGCAGGAGCCCAAAGATTTACTGCAAATCCCGAAGATCATGCGCAATTTGGTATGCGACCCAGGGAGAGAAGGGACGGAGCGGCTCCGGCCAAGCGTCCGGGGATGAAGAGTGAAGGACCCATGAAAGACCGAAACATGAAGACGTTCGTCTTGGTGCTGACGGCTCTCGTTCTGATCATGCTGTCTTCTTACGCTCAGCCTTCTGCCGATACGGACAGCACAAAGGCTCTTGAAGAACTGGGCCAGCGCATGACCACTTTCTATCAGTCCCCGACGCCCGAGTTCTTTGCGCAGTGTCAAAGGGATGCGGACCGGCTCGAAAGCGCCATGGCCGAGAAGACAAAGGGAGGCGATGTCTTATTGGCCGTCAGCTTTGCGAGAATTTCTCAGAAACATCGTTGGCCCATTGACGGAAAAGGAAATGTGGCAAAACGGGCCAGAGAGATTCTTGAAGGGAAATCCGAGTTTGCCCGTTACGTGAACGATGACGCCGCCGTCGACGCCAGAAAACTCGACATCTGGTGGGCGAGCTTCTTTGCCACGGGCGATACCGTGTACCTCGGGAAACTCCTCCGCTACGCGGGCGAACCCTTGCCAAAGGATTCTGTTGATCGTATGCTTGCGATAGCCGCCGCCACGTGGTCCTTCAGAGCCAATTGCCGCCAGCACAAGGCCGTCAGGGACTTCGCGGAAGCTCAACTGGCGGTTGAGACGAGACCCGAGAAGAAGGCGTTTCTGACCGAATGCATCAACGCCGCGCAGAGATAGGGAGGAATGGCACGATGAAGCGAGTGATCTGTTCTATTGTGATGATGCTGACCTGTATGGCGCCCGCGCTGGCCGATCTGAAACTGCCGAGACACTCGTTCCGAGTGGCCAGCCTCGCGGACGCTCAGAAAGAGGCCAAGGAGAAGAACAGACCACTGCTCTTCCTGTACTCCACGACCGAAGTCACGTGAGGGGCGACCTATACGGCCAGTTTGGCCGCCATTGACGAGTTGAAGACCAAGACCGTTCTCGTCTACGTGGACTACAAGACGGAGAAGCGGGACACGCTGCCGCAGATTGTGCGGGAGGCTCTGAGTTCCGGCGTGTTCGGCAAGTATGTGCCGATGGTCGTGATT
The DNA here is from genome assembly GCA_016929905.1 of Kiritimatiellia bacterium. Taxonomy (GTDB): domain Bacteria; phylum Verrucomicrobiota; class Kiritimatiellia; order JAFGHX01; family JAFGHX01; genus JAFGHX01. The sequence continues at coordinate 67,401 of JAFGHX010000057.1, read as the reverse complement.
ACGGACCCCGACTTGAAAGCGGTGATCTGCAATATCCCGATGGAAAGCGACAGCCGAAAACGGAAGAATCTGTACCGGGAGGCGAAGAAGAAGATACAGGAGTGGGCCAAGGCGGGGAAGTAGGGATCATGCCGGGGTAGGCGATGCCCATGGCCAGGCGCTATCGGACCCGATTGCCGGGGAGCAACCCCGGTGCACCGCGGGAACCGGACACTGCCCCCACGGAACAGCCATGATCTGGAGCAAGTCACGTTTCCCCTATCTGGCCGACTATCTGGCCGACCGCCGTTCGGGCCGGGATTCCGGTATGCCGACTCGCCGCATGGTGTACTGGGCATTGGGGCTGATTGCAGGGTGCGTCGTGCTGTATGGGCTGGCCGGCCTGGCCGTGTCTGCCGCCGAGACCATGGAAGTGGAAGGGGCCATCCAGTTCTATGGGCCGGTCTCTGTCCGGGCCGTGGGGGCGCGCGTGAGGTCGTTCGGTTGGGCGGAACTGGCCCGTCGGCTGCCGGTCAATCCGTTCGTGCATATCGGGGCGCTTGTGTCGCTGGCACTGCTGTGGTTCGTGGCCAGGCAGCGGCTGTCTCGCGCGGCTTGCGTCTATTTCGGCTGCCAGTTCCTGCTCGTTCTGCTGTTCGGCGGCTGGCTGGCCGTCTTCTTGTTGCTGGCCGGCGAGGCGGGCGGGCATGACGGGGAGTACTACCTGGAGGGTTGGCCGATCACGGCCGCCTTCGGGCTGTGGACAATCACATGCGGGGTCTTGTGGGTCATGAGCCTGAAGGGGTGGAAGCGGCGAGCGGTACCCGCAACTGAAGCAGGCCGGGCGTCTTCGCCCAGCCCTGTGTGGCCGAGGCCACCTCGGCCCTTCGACAAGACGGCCTTCCACTTCGCTCGGGCAAGGCAGGGACTCGTCAGGCTCGGGACAGAGCGATCGCGCGAGTCTTTGGGCGCACGAGGACTCAGAGCGGCTCCTGGCGGCTGAACAGGGCCGGGAATCATCATGAAGAGAAGGGCGCTGGTTGTTGCCGTTGCCGTGGCGGCGATCTTGTTGGTCCTGTTCGTGTTGGCCGTCCCGCTGATCCGGCAAGCGCGCCGGGGTGCACAGCGAAACGTCTGTCTTGTCCATCTTCGCCAGATAACCGGAGCCAAGGCCTCCTGGGCCATGGCGGAGAATCAGCCGGCTGACGCCATGCCTTCCTGGGCGGATCTCGACCCGTACTTCTACGGCGGCACGAATGCGATGGTTTGCCCGCTGGATCCAAACGGGTCCTGCGTGACGTCGTACGAGATCGGGCGGCTCGGCAGACTTCCGCGCTGCAAGATCATGCCCCATGAGCATGCGTTTCCAAAGCGCGCGCGCGTTGTGGGAATGCTGATTGTTGTTGATGAGGAGGAGTGACCTGAAACTTGCTCGAGAACTTGCTCCAGAGCCCCGCCGTAGCGGTGGGGGCGACAAAGCTTCCAGGCAACTGCACATGAAACTGCACAGATGTGCGTTGCTCTGTTGCGTATGGCTCATGCTGGCGTCGTGCACGACGGTCCCCGACCGCGCTCGGGAGGCCGGCCCCGCGGATGTGTATCTCTCGGCGTCGGACCTGACGCACTTCGAGGCCAAGGCCCGCGCGATTATCGCCGAGTTCGATGGTATGGATGTGAATGCCGCGCTCCTGGCGTCCTGCACGAACGTGTATTTCGTGATGGAGCCCGACAAGCCGGAAGTCATCCACGTTGATTTTCTGACCTACGAGCGCGGCAGTCAGCGCGTGACTTTCGATCGTGTTTCGAGAAAATTCGTGTCGCGCGGGGATCTGCTTTGCCTCTGGGAACAACCCGCGCCGAAGTCAGCCGCGCCGTCTCGTGCCGGTCAGTCTGGGCCGACTGCGGACGCCAGAAACGAAGTCTGGCAGGGATTCGTGCATGTGGAGTTCGACGGATTGTTGGTCCAGGCGATGATGGATGCGGAGCAGCATCAAGGGCCTGAAACGACGGGGTTGGCGCAGTTGTTGCGAGTGAAGAAGCTGCTGGAGGAAGAGTATCCGGAGTACGGTACGCTTCCTCTCTACCTGAGTGCCGACGCTGCCGCCAAGGCGGCGGAACTGAAGATGCCGGTGTTCCCCAGGGACGAGGTTGTGAGGAAAGAGGGGTTGTTGGTTGTTCCCCGGCTGCAAGAGGAGTACATACGCGATCTTGAAGCGCGGAACCTGGGCCAGACCTTTCTCGATGTGCTCCCTCTGCCCATACATTTCGGCGGGTTCCTCCAGGTATTTGCGTGGGCCACGCAATCGGAGGTGTCCATCGAGCCGTACGGGGTCGTCTTCAAGCCGCGTGAGGAACAGTAGAAGCGGCGTCTCGCCGCTTCCTCCGGGCCGCAGGCCCGGCGATTGCCGTTTTGGACTGCGTCAGTGGACGGTAGCCGATCGGGCATCACCCGTTTGTCTTCCCGGACCGTAGAGAGGATGTCAAGCCATGACGGATAGGCAGAACGCGGCAGGATCGCGCAAATTCCTCTTTGTGATCCTATCCGCATGCGCGCTCTGGTTGGCCGTGTGCGTGGCCGGCGCGTTGCTCGGGCGGTATCGGGCGCAAAGGCGGAGTTTTCGGCACGCATGCATCGGGAACCTGCGCCAAATCGACGGCGCGAAGGAGCAGTGGGCCATGATGTACGGGGTGACCAACGGCACGCCGACCGGCGAGCAACTCGGCGAGTTCATCAAGGGGGGCTGGCGGACCGTTGTCTGCCCTTCAGGAGGCGAATACAGGATCAATCCCCTTGGCGAGGATCCTACCTGCTCCATTGCAGGACATAGTCTTTGAGCCGGGGGGCGCTCGCAAGACGAGGCGGCCGGGGTCGCAACCAGATACTCGTTGCTCGAGACGACGGCGGAAGCCCCGGGCGAAGTCGGATTCTCGAGCACGTTTCAGTCCTGGGCCCTTCCTCTTGACGACCCGGAGCGGGTAGCCAAGACAACGCCCCCCCCGAGAGTTGCCTTTGGCGGCCGTTTCAGCTAGCCTGTCTCGTCAGTCTGCAGAGGGACTCAGGGAGTTTTTGGGGCCCGAATGGGGACACGCTCCTCGATCGAGGGGGCAAGAGCCATCATGACACTACGGGAAGGTGAGACGGAACTGCTGACGGCCATTCTATCGCGGCCGACAGCGCCGTTCCGCGAGGCCCGTGTGAAGGCTGTGTTGAAGGCGGTATTGGGACGCGGCGGTGTGCCGCATTTCGAGGATCCGGTGGGGAACCTGGTGGCGGGGGCGGAGTCGCGGGCCGCGTACGCGGCGCTGCTGGCGCCAGCCGGCCGGGAGGCGGTGCCCATCTTCGTCGCGCATATGGATCACCCGGGCTTCCATGGCGTGCGCTGGCGCGTGCGCGGTGCGCGACTGCAGATCCGATGGTTCGGCGGCGCGCCGACCGCGCGCCTGGCCGGCGCGCCCGTGTGGGTGAGCGATGGGGCCGGCTATGAAGCCGCCGGCACGCTCAGCAAGGTCCGGCTGACCCGAGCCGACAGGGGCATCGACACGGCCGAGGTCCGTGTGTCGCGCCGGGGCGTGAGCGGCAGGTCGCCGGCGGCCCGCGCCCTGTACGGCGGCTTCCGATTTCGTGCCCCCTTCTGGCGCCGCGGCACGCGTTTGTATGCCCGCGCCATCGACGACCTGATCGGCACCTTCACGGTTTGCGCTGCGCTGCTGCGCGTGTGGGCGGGGCGCAAGAAGCCGCGCTGCCTGGCCCTGTTTTCGCGAGCCGAGGAGACCGGCTTCATCGGGACCATCGCCCACGTCAAACTGGGCTGGATCGCCAAGGGCAAGCGGCCGCGGGTGGTGGTGAATCTCGAGGCCTCGCGCCAGCTGCCGAACGCGCGGATCGGCAGAGGGCCGGTGTTGCGGTTGGGCGACAGGCTCTCCGTGTTCGATCCGACGGCGCTGTTCTGGGCGACAAGCGTCGCGCAGGCCAATTTGGACGGCGCATACCAGCGTCGCCTCATGGATGGCGGCGCGTGCGAGGCGAGCCTGCTGATCGCTCACGGGGTGCCGGCCGTCGGGATCGCGATCCCGCTGGGCAATTACCACAATATGGGGATCGAGCGCGGCGCCGATTCGCGCGGCGCCAACGCGCCGAGCCCGGAGTTCGTCGATCTGCGCGATGTGGCGGGCGGCGTGCGGTTCTGCGAATGCCTGGCGAAAACGCCGTTTCGGCCGGATGCCGCCTGGGTGGAGCAGCGAGAAGCGTACCGGCAGAGATTTGAACGCCAGCACGGTTTGTTGGGGAGGGGCTAGCCTGATCTATTCATCAACTCCTGGTACGAGCGCGGGCAAGCGCAGATGCTGCAGTTGGAAGTTGAACGTTGAGCGTTGAACGTTGGGCCCGAGAACAGGGAGCCGAACCAAGCACGGTACCGGCGCTAACCGCGCCGTCCCGTGAGCGCTCCCGTGATCGGGCTGGGCATGAGGGCTGGCGCGTACCTGATCCTGGCCTCCGAGGAGCGTGAAACGGGCAGCGTGACGCTGCCCTGGATCATCGGCTGGGTTTACCGCCTGTTCGGCAAGACAGGTATTGCGGGGTTGATGGCTGCCGTATCGCTCGGACTGCATGTTGGCGGCATCTGCAGGCTGCTGAAGATCCGGGCGGAAGAACGGCGCCGTCTTTGAATCAGAGGTCGCCCGAAACCGGATGAAGGCCAAGGGTCGAACGTATAGACACACAGGGAAAGGAGCATCCGCATGCCAGTCATCAGGGTCGACGGCCCGAAAGTGGCGGACGTAGACAAGAAGCGGCGGTTCGTGAAGGACGTGACCGACGCGGCCTCCACGCTCTACGGCCTGTCCACACAGGCCATTGTAGTCCTGCTTCAGGAGAACAGCCCCGACAACGTCGGGGTCGGCGGGCAACTGGTCATCGACCGGCGGAAGCCGGACGGCGCGGGGTCCTGAGCGCGCCGGCTCGTCAGGAGCCTCGCCCTCCAGCGGCAGGAGAGACAGGCCGTGGAGGGCGAGCGTCCTCGCGAGCCGGCAGGTGCGGACTACGTGAGTACCCGATCCGGGCTACGGCGGCGGATCGAGGAAATGGATCCCGTCGTGGGTCAGCCAGATGGTGTAGTAGTACGGCTGATAGGGCGTCAGCGGAACATGTTCATGGACCTGGTTCGTGCCCTTATAGACCGTGCCGTCGGTCGTGTTCGTGGGGAAATCGTCAAGCCGGCAGCCAATAAGCACCGTCTGGCTCAGCATGCCGCCGGGCAGAATGGTTCCTTCGTTCACCCACAGCTTGGCCTCAGGCGCCAGCCTGCGCGCATGCCGCATGACCTCCACGTAGATCTGCGGCGAGCCGAACAGCGTCTCGAGCGAATGCTCGCAGACCGCAATGTGGCTGATCGCGTCCCATTCCCCGACGCGCTTGCCCAACACGCCGAGCTTGGCTGCCATGTGCGCCAGGATCTGCCGGCGCAGGCTGTCCCGATGCCTGGCGTATTTCCGGTGGTCCGCTTCGTTCAGGCGCGCGTTGAGCAGGTGATGGCCCCGCACCTTAATGGCCCGTGCCTGCAGCCACGCCAGCGCGCGGTCGGTCCATTCGCGCATTGATTCGATCGGTGAGACCCGCTATACTTCGCCCTACGGCACAAAGGCCGCCCGTCGACACGAAGGAGAGGAGCCATGAAACGACACGTGTTCTGCATGCTGGTCGCACTCGCCGCCATGGCGCGCTGGACGCAAGCCCAGGTCACACTCACCGTTCAGGAGGAAAAGGAGGACGTCAAACAGGACCAGAACTTCACCGGCTTCCGCGCGCAGACCTACGCGCTCAAGATCGGGCTGCGCAGCTTCTCGACGAATCCGCTCAAGAATGTCGAAGTGAAATACTGGTACATCGGCCAGGAGATGAATTCGAAGCTGAAGGCGATCGTCTTCGCGGGCTCGACCAAGATCGGCGAACTCGAGAAGTTCGGGGTGCGCAACGTGAAGAGCGACCCGTACACGACGCAGTACAGCAAGGAGAAGCGGCACGGGCGGGGCGGGTTCATCTACATTACCGGAGACTCCGGCGTCAAAGTGAAAGGGTACGTGGTTCGCGTCTACGCCGAAGACAAGCTGCTCGAAACCAAGGGCCGTACCCGCGGCGATGAGCAGGAGATCGACGGACTGATCGCCGCCTACGAGCGCAAGCGCGCGGAAGAAGAGAAGAAGAATACCGAGCAGGGGGCGGCCGAGAATCGGCCCGGGCGGCGACCCGCCCGCGAAAGAGAAGCTCAGCCTCAGAAACCGGAAAGGGACCCCACCGACCCGCCCTGGTAAGCGTTGGGGCGTGAAAACCGGCAGCGCTTCCGCTGAGAGCGGACACGGCTCTTCGTGTTCGTCCTCGCTTGCCGTGCCCGGAAGGCTTGGCGCGGCAAGCGAGGAGGAGTAGCTCGTCTGACGCTCGGGCATCCTGTCTCATGACCTCGACGCCTCCACCGCTGCCGAACGAGGAACAGGGGAACGAGCATGAAGAGAAGACCCGTCTACACGTCGTTGTTTGCCGTCGTGCTGTTGCTGGCCTGCTGCGGGGCGTCTTCGCGGCGCATTCGGCTCAGCCCGGCACAGGAGGACGTATTGGAGGCGCAGGCGGATTTCGGAGCCGACCTGTACCGTACGCTGGCGAAGGGGGAAGGGGACCTCCTGTGCGCGCCGTCCGCGCTGTGCCATTCGCTTGCCGTGCTGCAGCTCGGCGCCGGCGGCAGGACGCAGCGTGAGATCGCCGACGTTCTGCATGTCGCGCGTCCGGAGCCTGAGTTTTACGCGGCGCTGGGGACACTCGAAACGCGCTTCCATGACCTTTGCAGCGACGCGACGCTCGGGTTGGACGCGGTCAGCCTGCGCGTGGCGCCGGAGCAGCCGGCGGCTGGCGGGGTGCAACGCTCGCCCGAGCTCGCTCCGGCGGCGGGCGCCGTGAACGTACGGCGCGACTTTGCCGCCGACCCGCAGAAGGCGACGATGGAACTGAATCTGGCCGTTCGCGCCATGACGAGCGACCAGATCCAGGACATGCCGGGGCCCGGCGACGTGGCGCGCGACACGAGCCTGCTCGTGCTTTGCGCCGTTTGCCTGGCCGGCCCGCTCGAATCGCCCTTCAGCATCCGGTCCACGCGCGACGCGCCCTTCACGATGGCGAACGGCGACAAGATCCCCGTCGCCATGATGGAGCAGGCCGGCCTATTCCCCTACGACCGGGCGAAGGAACTGGATGTGCTGGAACTGCCCTTCCGGAAGGCGGAGTACTCGCTGCTCATCCTGCTGCCGCGCCAGCCGCTGGGGATGGCGATGATCGAGCAGCAACTGGGGCATCGCACGATCGAACGATGGACACGCCGCCTCAAGGACCAGACGGTGCAGGTGTTCCTGCCGCGGTTCAGGCTCGAGGGCCGCTACACGCTCGACCGTACGCTTGCCGCAATGGGCATGCCCCGCGCATTTGAGCCGAAGAAAGCCGACTTCTCCGGCATTGCCGAAGACCGCGAGGCCGGGCTGTTCATCAGCAAAGCCCTGCACCGGACGATCCTGGATGTGAAGGAAAGCGAGCCGGCGGCCGGCCCCGGGGCCGGGCTCTTGGGCACGGACGCCGGCACGCGCGCCGCAAAACCCGATGCGGTCTTTCGCGCCGATCACCCGTTCATCGTCCTGGTGCGCGACAACACGATGCAGTCGCTGTTCCTGCTCGGGAAAGTCGACGCACCTGCCGCGCGCCGGCGCGGATACGCGGAAGAGTGAGACGCGCGAAGGGAGCCGCACATGCCCAACCTCCTGACCCTGGCAGAAGAGATGCGACGCGTCATGGCGGCGGCGCACAAGGTGGCGAGCGAGCGCGGCTCGCCCGCTCTCCTGGCCGAACACGTGGCCCTGGCGCTGAGTGCGGATTCCGAAAGCCGCGCCGGCAAAGCGCTCCGCGCGTTGGGGATCAGCCCGGAGTCACTCAGCAGCAAGCTCGCCGAATTGCCTGCGCTGTCGCCTGAGAAGCCGCTCCCCCGCGCGTCATGCTGTGGCGCCGCGTTCGAGCATCCTCTGTTCCGGGGGTTGACCCAGCCGGCGAAGCGGGTGCTGAACGACGCCTGTGCCGGCGCGAAGGGTTACAGGAGACTCTCCGCCGGGCCGGCGCAGATCCTGCTCGCACTGCTCGGCGTTCGCTCCGCGGCAACGTGCCTGCTGTGCCGGGTGGGCGTTGACCTCGAACGGCTCGCGCGGGAAGCCGAATCGTGCATTGCGCGCGGCGACGTCAGCGAGCCGATGAGCGACGCGGCGTCGCTGAGTGTTGCCGGCAAGGCCGCGGTCGAACGGGCGCGCGAAGAAGCGAAGGCCTTGAACCAGGAACATGTCGGAACGGAACACGTGTTGCTCGGTCTGCTGGCTGATGCCGACTGCGAACCGGCTGGGCTGCTTGGCGCATTCGGCGTGAACGGAAAGCGGATCCGAGAACAGGTTCGGACGGCGCTATACCGGGAGTGAACGGGGGAGATCCGAGAGCCCACGGGGCCCGCGGCAAGAGAACAGAGACGGTGCATGGGGACGGTGGACGCGCCGGGCGCGGATCATCCGCGCCCCTGGTTGGCCTCCTCCATCTCGACCACGACACAGGTGTCCGGCACGTACTCGCGCCGGCCGCACTTCAGCCGCAGCGCATTGAGAAACTGGCGGTACAGTTCATCAATGTCCGCGGTCGTGTCGGGCGCAACCTTGCGAAGCGCCTCGGCCAGAGCTTTCCTGCCCGGGAAACTCATGTAGTCCAGGATCCGCTCGATGTCTACTTCAGCCATGTTGATCGGCCTCCAGCGAATGTGTGAATGGCGTCCGGTGCCGGGAGCCAGTCTTATCATAGCCTACACCAATGCCCTGCGGATAGACAATCCCGGATACGTGCATTCTGCTATCGTCTTTCACCCGTGAGGTCATGTAATCTATACCCTGTGGGCCCGGTCGTGATGCGCCGGCATGGGCCCTAATCTCCCGAAGGAGACCGTACAATGAGAAGACTGGGACTGGCTGTCGGCATCGTGCTTGTGGCGATCTTTCTGCCCGGTTGTTTCATCCAATCCCTGCAGCCGTTCTTCACCGAGGACTCGAAGACCGACCTGCCGGACATCGCCGGGAAGTGGCGGCTGGTCAAGCAGGGTGAGCGCGACGTTTCGGAGAAGTACAAGGAGGCGTGGACGTTCGGCCAGGACACCATCCAGACGTTCGAAGAAGGGGTCGCTTCCCTGCTGAAGGTGCAGTACTTCAAGGTGGCCGAGGTCGTGTTCGCGGATCTCTCGCGGGGTGATCCCGACAAGCTCAAGGCGCCGAATCCCTGGTGGATGATCCATACGGTGCCGGCTCATTCCGTGTGCAAGGTCGACTTAACCGGGGACGCCCTGGTCATGACCCCGCTCAACGGGGAGTGGGTGGCCGACCTGTTCAAGGAGAAAAAGCTGTCGCTTCCCCATACGACCGTTGGGGAGGATGCCGATCAGATTGTGCTGACCGCTTCCTCGGCCGAACTGACGGAGTTTCTCGGCACCTGCGTCAGCAACACGGCCGCATTCCCAAGCGACTTCTCTTACCGCTTCACAAGAGTGAAACAGGAATAGCGCCGGCCGTTTTCTGATGTGACGCCCTGCATGTGAGACGACGGGACGGGGCTTTCTGTGTTTCCGCCGCGACCGATTACGCACCTCGAACGCCATATCTTGTGGGGTGCGTCAGAAAGGTGTTGATTCACGGGGCGGTAGAGGCCATGCTGGTGCCACATGACTGAGCACGACTCGGAGCTGAGGGAGCAGCTTGTTGCGCACAAGAAGCTGATCTTCTGGCGCCGGCTGGCCATTGGGGCCTTGGTGGCGCTGGTCGCCAGTTTCGTGGCGCCACAGGTTGTGCGGGTATGGCGCGCGCGGCAGGCGCGGATGGCGTGCATGTTCCGCCTGCGGACCCTCGGCGTGGCGTTCGACCTGTACACGGGCGATCACGGCGGGGAGCTGCCGCCGGATCTGTCGAGCTTGCAGCCGTATCTGGGCCAGGGTGGGCCTGCCCTGCTCGTGTGCCCCGCGAACAACCGTGCGCCCGGCCGGATGTCCGAGGCGGACGACTGGTCGGACTACCACTATCTCGGGCAGCGAGCCGGGACTTCGCGCACCCGTGGCGTTATCCTATTCTGTTCACCCGAAAACCACGGCGGATACGGTGCGCCCGCTCTGTTTTCGGGGGGGCAGGTGAAATGGTGTTGCGCCGAAGACCTGGCCGCGCTAAAGGATGTCTTCGAGCAACCGGGGCGTACCGAGTGAGCCTGTCTTCATAGCGTTGGATGACCTCTTCCCGCGGCGCTTGACGGCGCCGCCGCTCTTTGTCATCCTTCACACAGTCGAACGGGCCCCCGCGCTGTGACGCTCAGCACGTTGTGTGCACACCCTTCGTGTGGCTAGGCGCGCGGGGGCCGTTCTTTTCCCAACTTGCTCGAGCCAGTCTCTCGGAGCGTCAGCCGTCCGGCAGCCGCGATTGCTTCTTGAGTTCGCGCCGCCGCTTCGCGATATCCTTCCACCGGGCCTTGGGGTTGGACCGCGTCTTCTCATCCCGGCGTCTCGCCAGGTGCGCCAGTTCCCGCTGCAGCCTGAGATAGCTGTCGTAGCGGGCGGCGTCCAGCGTGCCCTCGCCGATCGCCTGCCGCACCGCGCAACCCTCTTCGTCCAGGTGCCGGCAGTCGCGGAACCGGCACTGCCGCGCCAGCTCCTCGACGTCGGCGAACGTCTTGCTCAGGCTTTCGTCATCGCCCCATAGCTGCAGCTCGCGCATGCCGGGCGTGTCGATCACCATTCCGCCGTTGGGCAGGAAGAACAGCTCGCGTCGTGTCGTGGTGTGCCGGCCGCGCCGGTCATCGGCGCGCACCTCGCCGGTCACCAGGCGTTCCGCTCCCAGCATGGCGTTGATCAGGGCCGACTTGCCCACGCCGGACGGGCCCAGCAGGGCGAGGGTCCGGCCCGGTCCCGCGCAGGCGAGCAGTGCGCCGATCCCTTCACCGGTCACGGCGCTGACCACATGGACCGGCATGGCAGCGGCGATGGTGCGCACCTGCGCAACGAATGAGTCGCGCGCTTCGCACAAGTCCGCCTTGTTGAGCACGGCGACTGGCGCGGCGGCGCTCTCCCGGCACAGAACGAGATAGCGTTCGATCCGCCGCAGATTGAAGTTCCGGCCGCCGTCCAATCCGCTCACCACGAACACCGTGTCCACGTTCGCCGCCACAACCTGCGCCTCGGTCCGAGCGCCCGCCTCCTTCCGCCGGAAACAGCCTCGGCGCGGCAGCACCGCCCGGATCACCGCCTCCGCGCCCGCCGCCCCGCCGGTACACGCCACCCAGTCGCCTACGGCCGGGAAATCGCACCTCGACCCGACGCTATGGCGGAACGCGCCGGACACCAGCGCGCTCCACTCGCCCGCTGTCGACAACAACAGGTAGCGGCCCCTGTCCTCGCGGATCACCCTGGCCGGCACCAGGTCTTCGGCCGCGTACGGCGCGAATCCCGCTTCGAAGAACGAGCTCCAGCCTATTTGCGAGAGTTCCATGTTGCGCATTCTGCCTCGAGCATAACCGATGACGAGCGGCCTGCAAAGGGTTCGCCCTAAGAGATTTTGACCCCACGACCCGGAAACCGTCCTACCGAATGCTATTTCGCGTGATTTTTCTTGTTGCGCTTCTTTTAAAAGTAGCGTAGAGTTCTCAGGTTTTTCGCGGGGTGGAATCAGGGCGGGGCTGATGGCGATGGGGTGGCGCGCAGGCCTAAACTGTACGATTGAGCGTGTGTCCGCCGAATAGCTCGGGTGCCCGGACGCGTTCGGGCGGATGCCGGAAGAGGAGCCCGACGATGAAGATCAACGCACTGGTCTTTGACGACGAAGAAGTGATTCGCAGCTTTCTGGAGCGGTTTCTGAGCGAGCGCGGCTATCAGGTGTCTGTCGTACCGGACGACGAAACGCCGCCGTGGTCCGCGGACGTACCGGACCTGTCCGACCCGCTGTTTCCGGGCGTCGACATCCTGCTTTCCGACGTCCACGTCTGCGGGCGGAGCGGGTTCGAGTTCGTCGAGGCGGCGATCGCGCGCGGCTGCAACCCGGCCAACCTGGCGCTGATGTCGGGCGCCTGGACCATGGGTGAGGCGGGCAAGTGCCTGGCGCTCGGCTGCAAGCGGTTCGACAAACCGTTCAGCGTGCCGCACCTCAACCTGTGGCTGGACGACTGCGAGCGGCGCATCGCCGAAGCCGCGCGCACGGCTGCCCCCGCCTCCCGCCGCCGCGCCTGGCGGTAGGGGAGAAACCTCTCGCCCGCTCAAGCGAGTCCCCGAGCGGGCGAGAGACGCTTCTGCCTAGCGCGGTTTGCCGTGGCGCCAGTGGGACGGGGGGACGACTTCCAGTTCGTGGAGGATCGCGTGCATGTTGCGGCCGCGGGCGATCCGAGTGCGCGTGCCGTCCGGATCGAGCACGAGCGCCCGAAAGTAGTCCGACACGATGGCGTTCTGCTCGATTTCCACCGTCCGCGGCTTGCCGTCGACCTCACACGGCATGCACAGGATTTTGTTCCACCACACCTTGCCCTGACCCACACGCCATTCGAGATTGGAGTGGTCCTCCCCGGGGATGAACACGCCCTCCCTGAACAATGCCACATACCCGATGGCGCAGGCCAGTTGTGAGTAGTCGATCGGGATGCCGAGCCCTTTGTGCGCGTGCGTGCAGGCTACCGCGTAGTTGTCGAAGACGCGGGTGTCGGTGAACCCCGTCTGTCCGCCGGCGGGCAGGTCATTCACGTAGCTGAACGCAAACTGATGGACCCGGTCTCTGTGCGGTGAATGGTAATTGACGATCTTCATGCCGGCCGGCAATACGTCGGGCGATAGGGTTGTGTCGTGGGTCATGGCCGAACCGAGGAAGTACACGCCCCTCAGCATTCTCAGGCCGCCCTTCGAGCGTTCCAGTGCGCGCAGGATGACGCGCGTGCCGACGCTGAAGCCGATGAGGACGTACGGGGTCTGTCGCTTCTCCAGCGCGTCGATGACTCGCGCCTTGAACTTGGGCGCTTCCTCCTCAGCGTGCCGTTCGGACTCTCGCCAGCTGTCGCCGGCATGCCGAATGTCCACCTTGGCCGAATCCCATACGTAGTTCCGAACCCGGCACGGATAATCCACCTCTGCCAGGAATCGGCGCATGTTATCGCAGAATCTCGGTTTCTCCTTTGGCCCGCCGATTCCGTGGAGATAGACGAAGACCAGTTCGGCCTTCGGCGGGGGCGCCGGCATCGTGGGCTGCCAAATCGGGAGCAGGAGAACAGACCAGAGTATCAGGACACGGTTCGGTAACTTCATGGATAGAGCTCCGAGGGTCCGGCTGTCGTCAACGCGCTCTTGTAGCCCCTGGAATCAGCAGATATCGTGCCAGGAGGCGGATTTCGGCGGATTCCGGGGGAAAGCCGGGATTTGGCAGGCCGGGGCTCCCCTGGGGGTATGCATACCGTGTAGGGGTGTGTGCGTTGGGTGTACTCTTCGTCTGAATTCGTCCTGTCGCGTGTTGGTCGTGTTGGGGCCTTCGACAAGAGGTCCCGGCAGAGTCCATGAGCCCGCCTATGAGGCAGGATTGGCGATGAAGTGGGGTACCCTCCGAACAAGGCCCCCTCACCACCGCAACACCACATCGTCCGCCGAACCGAACGTCTTATCCACCCCCGCCGACACGATGCGCGGTGCGCGGCGTTTCAGCTCATAGCGATACGGCGTGCCCCACGGATCGAGCAACTCTTCCGGGGTCAGGTACGGGCCGCGCCAGCCGGGCATGGCCGGATCGGAGACGAGTGCTTGCAGGCCCTGGTTCTCCGCGGGGAACGCGCCGCAATCGGTTCGGAACCGCTGCACGGCGCGCGCGAGCCGCGCTTCGATGTGCAGGCCGCCCCTGTATTCCCAGTTGTGGCGCCCGATGGAGCAGGCGGCGAACTGCCCGACCGCATTGATTGAGTAGGTGCCGCCGCCCGCGCACCGGACGCTCTTCCATCCGCCCGGGATATAGGGGGCCAGGTCGCGCGCCGACGGCATGGCACCTTCGCCGAGCCGCCGTTCCTCGGCGAAGCGAGCCTTCGCGTTGTCGATCGCCTGCAGGTTCCGGCAGCAGGCGGATTGCGAGCCGACATGCATGCGCAGCGCGCAGCCGGCAAGCGCGAGCAGCACGGCCGCGGCGGCTGCCCCGCGTGCAACAGCAGCAAATGGCGTCGTCTTCATCCTTGTTGGCGGGCGGCAGCCGCACAGGCGCCGGCCGCGCCGCCGACCCCCATCATCACCGCATAGACGGTGAGCAGTTCGGTGTCCCCGAAGTTGTACTCGACCAGACCGTTGGCGAGCAGGCCGGCCAGCATCAGGAGGTAGGCCGTGGCGACCAGATGCGCGGCCGGCGGCCCCACGCGCGTGCGGCGCACAAGGCGCACGGCGGTGACCAGCGCCTGGACCAGCCACGCCAGGAACACCCCGAGGCCCGGCCAGCCCGTCTCCACCAGGATCTGAACCGGGTTCGAGTGCAGGTGGTGCCGGCCCTTCTCCATCTCCGGCGCGAGTTGCGAGATGACCCGGTCGTCGCGCAAGGCGCCATAGCCGATCCCCAGCGGATACTGCTTCACGATGCGGGGCGCGATCGTAGCCCACATCGTGAGTCGGCCGCCTTTGTGGATGTCGAATTCCTCGCGCAACGTCGCCAGCCGCGTACGGACCCACGGGTGCATGCACAGCACGGCGGCCGCGAGCACGGCGACCCCCACGACTTTCCAGTTCCGGCGCACGAGCGCGAAGGCGAATATGACCAGGCAGGCGCAGAACCAGGAGCCGCGTTTCAGGTTCACAACCAACGCCAGAACGAGCAGCGCCAGCAGCGCGGTCCAGCCCCAGAAGGCCCGGCTCCGTTTCCGGGCGCAACCGACCAGCGCCAGTGCGGCCACGACGCCGAGCATCAGCATTTGGCCCTTTGTCATCGAGCCCTGATGAATCAGCGCGTGCGTGAAGTCCGTGGCGTACGGCTCGCCCGCACGCAGAGCGTGCCACGCCGCAATCGGCTTTTCGATGCAGACGCGGCAGGCCAGCACGCCCGTGCCCAGCGCGAACGCCTTCAATACGGTCGTAGCCCGGTCCGGCCACAGGGCCAGAGTCGCGGTAGCCGGCAGCACGACGAGCCAGAACAGGCAGGACCACTTGTGGAGGCTGTAACTCGGGCTCTTGCCCAACACCGCCGTTGCACCCGCCAGCAGTACGAAGGCCGCGGCGAACCCGGTCACCCGCGGCAGGGCGGGCCGGCGGCGGGCACGGACAAGCACGACGGCCGTTGCCGCGAAACACAGGCCCAGCAGCGTCTGACCCAGCGCGATGGAGAAGGTGATCGCGAACACGCCCGCCAGCAGCAGGCGAAAGGCCGTCTCGTCCGTGCGGGTCCACTTGTCGATAAGATCTCTCATTGGCGGTCTTCCGACAGACATGCACGTTCCGGGCTGCACCGATTCCCGCGCGAATCGAACTCTACACTATGGCTCAGGCCCTGTCCAGAGGGCGCAGGGAGCTGTGACCGCGCACGGCTCGCCCCGCGGGCATGCCCGTTGTTGACTTCTCGTCTGCCGCAGAATAGGCTGTCGTTGTCCGGGCCCGGTTGTGCCCGGCCCGTTTTGGGAACGCCGCTCATGACGATCCGCAACACGCTGCTCGCGGCAGGCCTCATCCTGTTCTGCCCGGCCCTGCATTTGTTCCACGGCGCCACGTATTCCCGTGCCGACAAACCGCCCGCGCAGATGGAGGACGTCAAGGACTACCGGGTCCCCGAAGCGGAACTGCAGGACGTCGCCATCACCGTGGATGCCGTCTTTGGACCGGCAGCCGACGCGATAGGCGGCGAGCGGATCGTCGCCCTGGCCGTTGCCGAAAACGGTCGCTATCCCGACGAGGTGGGCCAGGACCTCGATTTCTACCCCTACGACATCAAGCGATATCTGGCCAAGACCGGCACCGGCCCGCACGACTATGAGGCCTGGTGCTCCGAATTCGTGGCCTGGGCCTATCGCGCCGCCGACAGCCCGTTCACGGGCGGCAGCGAGGGCGGCTGGATGCTCAAGGGGTCCTATTCCATTCGCGCCTGGTTCGTCGCCAACAGCCGATTCGTGGACAAGAGCTCGCCCGACTGGACCACCTTCGTGCCGCAGCCGGGCGATTACGTGCGGTACGACACCGCCGGCGGCGGGCACAGCGGGATCGTGCGCTACGTACAGGGCACCTCGCTGTACACCGTCGAAGGCAACGTCGGGAACCAGGTGCGCTTGCGCGCGATCTCGAACTGGCGCGACCCGGCAAACAGCATCGATGGCATCGGCCTGCGGAAGCAGGCCATCCAGGCGCCGACCGGGTTGCGAGTCCGGGCGGAATGAGTGTAGAAGCGGCATCCTTGGCGCGCAGCCGGAAGGGCGGCGGCACGCGGTGCCGCGGGGCACGCATACAAGTCCCGTGGGGGGCAGGAGGGGTGACACAATGGTGGTACGCGTTCACACGTTCACGGGAGTCTCTCGGCCGGGTAGGGCGGCGTTCACCGACGGCGTCCGCCGTAGCGTCTTCGCGAAGGCGGAACGCGAACCCCGGGTCTCGGCTTGCGCCGTTGCTTGCGGCCGTGCCGGCATGCCGCCGGTGGAGCCGGGCCTGCGGGCCTTGGCGTATGCACGCCGGGGAGCACTCGGTCTGCTCCTGCTCACCGTCCTGACCGCGGCGGCGGCCAAACCGCCGCCCCATCCGGAACTGCGGGTGAAAGTGCTGGCCGATCGCGAGGCGGCATTGTACGCGGTCGGGGAGACGGCGGCCTTCACGGTGCAGGTGACGGACAAGGGCGAGCCCCTGCGCGAGGGCAAGGCGAGCTGGCGGCTCACCAAGGACGGCTGTGCGCCGACCCGGAAAGGAACGCTTGAGCTGGCGAATCCCGAACCCGTCGCCGGTACGCTGGCCGAACCCGGCTTTCTTCAACTTGAAGTCACCGTGGAAACGGCTGACGGGCGCAGGACACGAGGGTACGGCGGCGCCGGGTTTGAGCCCGAGAAGCTCAAGCCCTCGATGCCCGTGCCGGAGGATTTCAAGGCGTTCTGGGCCGCGCAGAAGACGAAGTTGTCGGCACTTCCCATGAACGCCCGGCTGACGCCTGTCACGACCAAGCGAGACGACATCGAGCTGTTCGAGGTGCAACTCGACTGCCTGGGCGGTGCGCCTGTGTCGGGATACTTCGCCAAGCCGCGCAAGAGGCAGGACAAGACGCTGCCGGCCATTCTGTTTCCCCACGCGGCCGGGGTCAGAAGTTCGGGGCGGGGCGGTCCGGAGACGTGGGCCGGCCGTGGCGCATTGGCCATGGATTTCAACGCGCACGGAATCCCCAACGGCGAACCGCCGGAGTACTATCAGGCCCTGGCGCAGGGCGAACTCAAGGGCTACCCGAGACGGGGCGGGGAGACTCCGGAGTCTTTCTACTTCTACGGCATGTTCCTGCGCCTGGCACGCGCCATCGACTTCATCGCGACGCAGCCGGAATGGGACGGCAAACACCTTGTCGTTTCGGGCGGCAGTCAGGGCGGCGGGCAGGCCGTTGCCGCCGCCGGCCTCGACTCGCGCGTGAGCGCGATTTCGGCCCACGTTCCCGCCATCTGCGACCACACCGGCATGGCGGCCAACCGCGCCGTGGGCTGGCCGCGCCTCATCCCGGTGGACGACGGCACCGCCGATCGGACTGTCCTGAGCCTGGCCCGCTATTTCGACAGCATGAACTTCGGCCAATGCGCGACCGCGCGCGGGCTGTTCAGCGCGGGGTTCCTTGACCGCACCTGCCCGCCCACGAGCGTGTATGCCATGTACAACGCGTACGCGGGCCCCAAGGAAATCGTCAATCTGGTTCAGTGCGGGCACGGCGGGTCGCCCCTGTACCAGAAGCGGCTGCAGCCCTATCTGCTCGAGGTGATGGGGATGGGCAAATAGGCGGCCGGCCCCTCCGTCGTTGGGAAGCGGCGAGACGCCGCTTCTACTGCAGGCCTTCGCGCAGGCAGACGCCGTGGCCCCAGTACATCTTCTTGTTCGCGAGCCGATGCCGGACTTCGCGAATGGCGACCTCCGCCGCGGCCTCCATCGTCTCGCGCCCGAATTCGGGCGTGGCGTCCTGCGGCGCCAATTTGCCGCCGCAACCGATCAGTTCGCCGCCCTTGGGGGGCAGCAGGCTCAGGTCGACCGTGTCCGGGTGCAGCGCCATGACGTGCGACGTTTCCCAGCCGCCGCCGTGGTCGCCGGCGCAGTCGTACCGGTCCTTCACGAGCAGGTAGTCGACCAGCGCCCAAGCCAGCATGCGATCGCGGCCGCTCGCGCGCATGCGCTGGTGGAACTGCAGCACGGCCGCCCGCGCGTAGTCGACCAGCGGATAGTGGCCGGCCACCAGAACACCCAACTCGAAGCCGAGCGTCTCGATTTCGTCCAGGATGTGGAGGAGGAGCTTGTTGTAGTTCAGGGCCTGGTCCGTTGCGCTGAAGATCTGATTCTCCGGCGCGAAGGCGTCGGGCCGCAAGCCCATCAGCTGCCTGGGCCCCTCGCGCGTGTCGACAAGCGCCTCGATCCGACTCTCGCCGTAGTACAACGGCGGAAAGGCCAGGCCGCCCCCCTTCTGCGCGCAGAGGATCGCCAGACCTTCCGCCTGCAGCGTGTCGGCGCCGACCGGATTGTGAACACCGTGCCACTCCAGCGTGCCGATCGGCACGTAAGCCACAGGGCATTCCTTGCGGCGCGCAACGATCTGGGCCGGGCGCAACATGTGATAACGCACTTCGGGGTCCATCTCTTTCTCCTTTTCCGTAGGTAGCCCGTGCGACGGACTGGGCGGCACACTACAGCGCCGCGGCCAGCATGGCGGCGCCGAGCGCCGCTTCTTCGCGACCTTCCGTCCGTACGAGCGGCAGGCCCATCACCCGTTCGATCGCCGCCTGCACCAGCGGCTGGCGGCGAACGGCGTTGCCGCTGCCGACCACCGCCTCCCGCCCGGCCAGGCAGGCGGCGGGCAGCCTATCGCGCAGGTTGGCGATGATCCCGTCGGCCAGGGCCTGATAGAGCGAGCCAAGCGAGAAGTTGGCTCGGCCGATGCCGGTGATCGAGGCGCGCACGGCCGGATCGTGCCGCTCACCGTCGATGTGCGGCCGTACGCGCAGCCCGGAGTCCGTATCGGCGTCGAGTCCGAGCCGGTTCAGGCGGGCAAACAGGTCACTTTGTTCCGGCGCAACGAGGCCCAGATCCCGGCACCAGGCCGCGACGGCATCCGCAAACCAGCTCAACGCCGCGCCGCCCGCCAGCGAGGCGGCGACCGCGGCGAGGCGGGCGCCGGGGTAGGGGCGGTACTCGAACGTGGCGCTCGCCGGCTCGCCCGGCACCGTGCCTGCGGGCAGAACGGCCGAGAGCTGCGCGCCCGTGCCGAGCGTCAGCGCCAGCACACGCTCGGGATCGTGCCCGAACGTGGAGGACCAGATCGAGGCCTGGTTGTCGCCCACGGCCGCCATCACGGGGATGCCGGCCGGGACGCCATAATCGCCCGCCCCGCGTTCGGTCACCGCGCCGGCGCACGTACCGGCGGCCTGAACCCGCGGCAGCAGCGCAGGCGGGATCTGCGCCTTGCGAACCCGTTCGCCGCACCACTGCCGCGCCATCGGGTCGTACAGGCCCCAGCTCGCCGCATCCGTTTCGTCGGTCACCGGGCGATCCGGCTCCGTCAAACAAGCCACAAGCAGGTCCTGGATCGTCAGTGCGGCTGCCGCCTCGGCGGGAATCGCGTTCCGCGACGCCAGCCAGGCAAGGGTCGCGCAGCCGAAACCGGCGGCCAGGCGCTGTTCACCGGTGTCGGCGCGGAGTGTGTCCAGGAATCCGCCGGCAAGACACCGCGTGTCCTGCCACGTGATCAGCGGGGAAAGGGGATGGTAGCCGGCGTCGCTCAGCACGACGCCGTGCATCTGGCCGGTAACGCCGATTGCACGGATCGTTGCCCGCGCCGCCCCGTCCAGCCCGGCCAAGACGCGTCGGACCGCGGCCAAGAGCTTTTCGGCGTCCTGTTCGGCGCGGTCGGGCGGCGTGTTCGCCACGTCCGCCCCGTGCGGCAGCGAGTCGGACGCCGCGACCCGCCGCGCCGTTCCGTCCCACAGCACGGCTGCGACCTTGGATGTGCCAATGTCGATGCCGAGCTGCAGCGATTTTTCGGCGCCGGCCTGCATGCGTATCGTTCCTGTCCCGCCGGCCGGGCACACCCGAAGTCTCCGGTTCAAGCGGCCGGCGTGAAAGCCGGCCCTCCACCGGATACGCGCAATAGCGTATATCTCGATCCGAACGACGCCCATGCGCCCGCTCGGGCACCCGGAAATTTCTTGTTCTGCTTTGCAGCTTCCGACAACGAAGCCGCTCACGTGAGTGTACGTGTGCCGAGGAGCACTGGGTCACTCCGCCGGCTTCTCGCTTTCCGGCTGAGCCGGCTTCCATATGCCGCCGAGCGAGCCGGCCTTGTAGATGATCTCGGCGAACGCGCACGTGGCCCGTGCCTCGCGCGGCATGAGCAGGCGCACCTCCAACTGGGCGGTGGCGCCCGGCGCGATGCCGTCGCTCATAGGGTCGCCATAGCGTGATTCAAGGGTCGCGCCTTCCGGCGTTATCGGCTGGCCGTCCGCGTCGAGATACGTGTAAACGGAACGGAACGCGGTAATCACGCGGTCCGACACGTTCGAAACCACGAGGACGTGCCGTTGCAGGGCAAGCCCCTCGGGCTGCTCCACGGCCTGCGCCAGAATCGCGTCGCCAATCCCGCCGGATTGCCCGAACGAGACGATCTCGAGCGGCGCGCGGCCCTGCTCAGCCAGCGCTTCCAGGCTGAGCCCGGCCGGCGCGGGCGCCTGGCGGCTGCAGGCGCCGCACCAGACGAGCAGTGCGGCGAGTACGGCAACGGCTGCCCGACGCGGGTACCTTCTCTTGTTGGACATCTGCGCTCCCCCCCTTGTTCCGCAATCTCCGGCTTCCGCTTCAGACGGCGGGCGCCGGCCCCCTCCCAGGCTGACGAAGCGTAGAGAGGTCCGGGCGGTAAAACAAGCGCGAAGTTTTTCGCAGCGCGCTGCGCGTAAAGGCGCCGGATGCAGGAGAAGATTGCCGGAGCCCGACTGGCATGCATACCCGGGGCCGGCCACAGCGTCAGTCTGGAGACATCGCCGGCTTTCAATGAGGAGCTGGATGCTTTTCTCAGGGGTGAGCAAGTATGAAGAAGATCGTGAAGTGGTGCTCTGCTGCAGTTGCGGCAGTTTGCGTTGCAGGGTTGCTTTGCGCGTGCGAAGACGATGACGGCGGGGCCTCCGATCCCGTTGACGTGTCCGGAAGATGAGCTCCGTTCTTGCCTTCCCGTCACCGCTCCTGTACGTTGTTGCGCATGAGAGTGAGCCTCTTGCCGTTGACCGCGCTGTTGATGGCGATCCCCGCAGCGGCAGACTACCCGAAACTCCCGCAGGAACTCGCGCAGAAAGTCCTGCCCTACGCCCGGATGAGCAATGGTGTCTATTCCGACGCTGGGGAGGCGGGCGGCTACGCGCTGGAAGCGCACCAACTCCAGGTCGAGGAGTACGAGGAATACCGTGGCTACAAGGAACGCACCGGCGCGGAGTACGTCAAGCGGACCTTCAACAGGCATTTGTACCGGGGCGACGCCAAGGTCGTGATGGACGACCGAGAGTCCGGCTTCAAGGCGCGCGTCTATACGCGAACCGCGCCCGACGGCAGCAAGGAGGTCGTGGTCGCGTACGAGGGCACGGCCCCCGACAGCGCGGCCGATTGGGCAACCGATTGGGCGCTTCGGAACAACACGAAGGAGCTGCCCAGGCAGTACGTCCTGGCCAAGGCGTTGGCCGACGCCGTTGTCGAACAGGCCAAGAAGGACGGGGCGACCGTGACCTTCACGGGCCATTCGCTCGGCGGCGGGCTGGCCCAGTACGTCGCCGCCACGACGCAGTGCAAGGCCTATACCTTCAATGCGGCCGATCCCGGCCCCGCCGTCCGCGAGGCGATTCGTGAGCGCCGCAAACGCATCCGGAACGCCGCGGCCCAGGCGTTCAAGCTGCAGCCGGCGCTCGAGTCCGGAGAGGTGTCCGGCTTCGGCAACTGGATCATCTACAACGAGACCGGTAAATGCATCAGCACCTATCGCCGCTACATCGCTTCCGAGCAGGCGTACATCAAGCAGCACTATGTCCCCAAGCTGCTCGAGTACGGCCTGGACCCGCCGCCGATCCCCGGGCAGTCCCGTCATCCGCCGCTGAAGATCCATTCCGTCTTTCATGACCCGCCGGACGGCACGCCGAAGCCCGCCGGCCCGATGCAGAAGCTGCGGGAGTACAAGGGGCCGGATAGAGGGATGCCCCGGAACACGCGTTCCACCGGCGTTCGGTAGCGCGGACGGCGTGCGCGGGAACACCGCGGGTCGAAGATCCGCCGGCGGCGGACGGCTGCGCTGAATATGGGGAGGAGTCCTCTGTGTCGTACACTTTGTCGATCCCGCCGCTGCGGCGGGGTTCTCGAGTAAGTCCTCGAGCAAGCCGCGCCCGACGACTTGTCCGCCATAGCTCGCAGAGCGACGGCGGAAGCCAGGAGGCACGACGGCGAAGTCGGGTTCTCGAACAAGTTCTCGATTGAGTTCTCGAGGGAACTCGGGGAAGTCTCAGGTCAGTGCCTCAAGACCGCCTTGTACTCCCGCCCGTTGGTGTGCGGGTCGGAATTGTCAGAGGCGGAAAAGTACACGGTGCGCGCGCCCCAGTGGCTGTAGCGGCCCATGCCCTTGGCGCGGATCTCGGCGTGCGCCGCATGGGCGGGGCCGAGCGGCTTGCCGTCTTCCAGCAGGATCAGCTTCGATTTCGCGTTCTTGTCGCACGGCGCGCCGTGTTTGAGCGTGGCGGTGTAGCAGAACCCGTTCGGCCTCTTTCCGATTCGGCTCGGCGCGATAACCTCCTCGAAGGGCGCCACCGGATCGTTCCTGAGTGGAAGGCTCAGCGCCGTCTTCTCGTCCATGCCGCCCTTCTTCAGTGCGGCAATGACATACGGGAACGGACCCATCCCGTTGATGTTGGGGCCGAGCATGTTGGACACGCCCCAGCCGCGTGCATAGCCAACCATCTTCTCGAACGCATGGCCGCGCAGGCGCTCGCGCAGGTCGTCGGGCGGCATCGGCCTGTTGTGCGCACCGACCTTTTTCAGCATGGCCGCGCTCATCAGCAGGTACTTGCGTTCGCCCGTCAGCTGATAGGCCAGCGAACTCAAGATGAGGGGTTTGTATTGGAGCTCACCCGACAGACTCATCACGTCGGCTTCCATGACGTCACAGCTCTGGAGGATGGCGCGACGCAGCAGCACGGTGTCCTCGGGCGGGGCGCTGTACAGATAGAAGGCCAGGCTGACCAGCGTATTGCTGATGAAACGGAAGTGCGGCTTCGTCTTGAACCGCCAGCCGGCGTCGGCTTTCACGTTGAGTTCGTGCTGGAGCCACTTGTCCGCCCATGTCTTGAATGTGGGGTTGCCGGTGATTTCCCACAGGCGGATGAGCCCCCCGATCCGGTCTTCGTTCTCGCCCTGCTTGGGGCTCATGTGGTAGCGCGCGTTCTCGAGTGCGATCTCCAGGGCGCGCTCGTCGCCGGTCAGCAGGTAGTAATCGATGCCGCCGTGTGTGGCCGTGCCGTAGCCGGTGAGATAGTTGCCCCAGTGCTGCTGGTCGTGGCGGTGACCGCCGCCCACATAGCCGGGCTCCGCGTCGCAGTGGTGGCAGGTGTCGACTTCCATGACATGGCGCACACGGTCTTCGAAGGTGAGAAATGTGTGATAGTCGCCCGTGTGCAGATACCACATGAACAGCGCGTGCGTGAAGACCTCTTCGTTGTTCATCCACCCGACATAGCCGCGGCTGCCCCAGCTCTTGGGCGCCGACTCACCGGCATGCGTCTTCGCCTCGTAGCCCCAGAACATGTTGTCCCCGTAATCGAGCATCCCATCCCAATGGAAGGCACGTTGATTCTGGCGGAGCCACTCGACGAACACCGTGCCGAAGCCTTCCATGCGCGGGAAACGCGCGGGGTCGGCCGCGGCGACGGGGCCGAAGGCTCCGGTCTGTGCATAGTACTCCGGCGCACACTCCAGGAGTAGGGGCGCGTTGAGGCGGGTGCACATCGCTTCGGCGTTGTCCTGTGCCGGCGGCCCGAACCCGAGCATCATTTCGTGGCTGACGCCGACGCCGTGCCCGCCATAGCGCCACATGCCCAGGTCGTAATGGTACTTGTCGTCGACCTCATCACTGCGGCGCCGCAGGTCGAGGACCTTGTTGCCCTGCTCCGGCCACAGGTACACGGTCAGTCCGGCCGGTCCCAGCGTGAGCTGCTTGGGGTGCATCTGCCAGAAGTTGCGCATGGCAAAGGCCAGGGAGCTATTCGCGTCCGCCAGCTGCGCCCAACCCGCGGCGGCCGTGCCCCGGGCCATCTCATTCCCGCCCGTGGCAATCGTGTAGTGGACGGCCTTGTCATGCGTGTACGGTACGAGGTGGTAGAACTTGTCCGGCCCGATCTCGGTGAGGCTCACACTTGCGTTCGGCGGCAACGTGCCTTCATGCCGTTTCTCGCCGCCGAATGCCCACCGGGGTGGGCCTTCGGCTTTTCGGGGCCAGTGCAGGCTGAGCGTTCGGATGAAATCCTGTTTGGCGTCGCCGGCATACACGAACGAGACGAGCAGGCGCAGGTCCGAGCGCCCGGCCGTTGCGTAGGCCCTGATGATGAATTGGATCAGGCGGCGGCCCTTGTCGTTGACCAGCCACCCACTCATCCTGACCACCGCCTGGAGTGCGCTGACATGCTCGAGCGTTGCGCTGTAGTCGCCGCCCGGCTCCGCGGAGAACGTCTCCGTCGGCCCGCCGGCTGATGCACGCAGCCAATTCTCTTCCTGCGGCGGGCCCGGCGGCTCGTGTTCGATCTCACAGGTGAAGCCGGTCGGTCCGGACAGTACCTGCCGTCCCTTCTGCCCGTCCCCGGGTGTGCGGATCCACACAGCCGAGGGGAGGCCGAGTGCCTTCTTCGAGAATTCGAACCGTGCCGGCCCGGTTAGAACGGCTATCGACTCGTCATTCTCTTCGGCCCTCAGCGGGTTCCCCGCGTCAGGCGGTTTCTGACCGGGCCTCAGCCGCAGCTGCAATCGGCCCTGGCCCGGTACGTCCGCAATCGTCTCGACCAGCACCCATTTGACGCTGCCGTCATACCAGCGGGCGATGGGCCGGACGCAGCAGGGCAGGTCCTGCCCTTTGGCGCCCAGCAGCCGGGCTTGCCGGCACTCCTTGAGGATACCGCGCGCGAACGGTACGCCGCCCCTGACCAGCACCCCTGTGCGGCTGACCGGGGAGTGGTTCGTGATGCGGAGCGGCACCTCCCGCGGGTTCTGCGCGGCGGCCGCCCCCGCAAGAAGCAGGCTGGCGAGAAGTCCTGGCACGCTCGGGTTCACGTTTGTGCTCCGTCCTGCGCCGGCTGCGGCGCGGGCAGCACCTGCCTCACGCGCGGGGCGAGCAGGATCTTCTGACAGATCTTTCCCGGCGGCTCGTCCGAGGTCGGCTCCGGCGTCGGCTCGGACGGCGGGGTGTCCTGCGCCTTGATTCTCTTGATGAGCAGCGAACAGGCGACGACTCCCAGTTCATGCGCAGGCTGTTCCACCAGAGTGAGCGGATGCCGGAAGGGGTAGGGGATCTCCGGCCGGTCGAAGGAGGCGATCCTGAGATCGGCGGACGCCGTGTTGCCGGATTGGGCGATGGCTCTGAGCAGGCCGGTCGTGATCGGATCGTTGGCGCAGAAGACGCCGTCCACATCCTTGCCCGCCAGCGTATTCGTCCAGGCTTGCCCGCCGAATATCGGGCCGAAATGGCCCTCCAGGACCAGGGCGTCTTCTACGGGCAGGCCCGCCTCGCGCATCGCGGCGGCGAATCCGGCGAAGCGCTCCTTAGACGTGGAGACCGACATCCAGCCCGAAACAAACGCGATCCGCTTGCACCCGGCCGCGATGAGGCGTTGGGTCCCCTCGTAGCCGCCCCGCTCGTTGTCGGTCGCCACGAGATCGGCTTCAATGCCCTCGATGGTCGCGTCGGTCAGCACCAGCGGGATCCCGCGCTCCAGCAGCATCTTGTACTGCGGGTTCTCGTGCGAGCGATAGTGCGGCGCGACGATGATGCCTCGCACCCCGGTTTCCGCGAAGTCCGTCAGATAGGCCGATTCGGTCATCAGGTCCCCATCGAAGTTGCCGATCATCAACTGATAGCCGCTGCCGCGGCACTCGTCTTCCACGCCGCGAATGATGTGCGGGTAATGCGTGAGCGTGATCGAGGGGACCAGCGCGGCAATGGCGCGCTTGCTGCGGCGAATCTCGATCTGCCTCCTCTTCAGCATGTTCTGGGCACGGTCTTTGGGGTCGGTGATGAACGTGCCCTTGCTCGGGATCCGGAAGATGTGGCCGTCGGCCTGCAGCGCGCGCAGCGCACGGCGCAAGGTGGCCCGGCTCACGCCGTACTGAGCCGAGAGCTTCGCCTCGACCGGAAGTCTGTCGCCGGGCTTGATCTCGCCCGCGCGGATCTTCTTGCGGATCTCGCTCTCGATGAAAAGGTAAGCGGGTACGTTTTTCATTGGCCGCTGTAATGATAGTAGTACGCCTCCAAGCCGGCGGCGACGACATTCTGGCCTTTGGGGTCGATGTCGATCGTTCGGATCTTGTTCAGGAACAGCTTCGGATCGGAGAATGGCGACCAAGTCCGGCCGGAGTCGGTGGTCTTCAGGATACCGACGCCCATGGGGCCTCCCGGTGAGTGCCCGACATAGAGGGTGTCGGGGTTCGTCGGATCGAATCTGACGGCCTTGATGGTGGCCGGGTAGTTCTCGCGCACACGGTCGCTGACGGCCAGATTCGCGAGGAACGGCGCAAAATCCGACTGCTTCAGGATATGCGTCCATGTCTTCCCGCCGTCTTTGCTGAGATGTGCGCCTTGCAGGTTCACGCCGATGCAGATTCTGTTGGGGTCCGTGGGCGATATGTCGATGGCGTAGATCTGCATCAGGTCCTTGGCGATCACCGCGGATTCTTCCCAGTCTTTGCCTCTGTTCCTGCTGATGTGCACGACCTTGTCCGAACCCGCGCACGCGACGAGCCCGTTCTTGCGGCAGACGGCCAGGCCGGCGTACGGATTGCCCATCTTGTGCACCTGTTCCCAGCTCTTGCCGCCGTTCACGGTTCGGTAAATGCGCCCGCCCCCTTTCTTCATCTCGAGTGCGGCGTAGACGATGTTCGGATCGGCCGGATCGACCGCCAATCCCCTCGTTCGCCACGTGCCTTGCCCGGGCTGCCAACCTGTCGCCGGCAACCCGTTCATGATGCCGGTCCATGTCTGACCCGCATCCTCGGACTTGAATACCCTGCACGCGTAGGTCTTTCCGCCGGATCCCATGTAGCCGCAAGCATAGACGAGATCCGGGTGCGTCTCGGCAATGGCCCATTGCGTGGCCTGCAAGTGACTTTGCGGCTTGTCGGGAAAAGTGAAACCCTCGCCGATGAATTGCCAGGTCTTACCCCTGTCAAAGCTCTTGTACGGCCCGGAGTCGGCCATGCCCAGGTAGAATATGGACGGGTCGCGAGGATCGAATCGAACCCGATTGATGACGATGTTGCCGATCCCCTTGGATCGGATTTCCCACGTGTCGCTGGTCGGGTCGTATCGGCGGACGCCCCGCCATGTCGACACATACAAGGCTCCGTCAGGCGCCTGCTGGAAATCATTTATCCGGCCCCCTATGCCGTGCCGGAACCATGCGATCTCGGGATTGAGCTCCACATTGGTTTTCTTCCACGTCGTGCCGCCGTCGGTCGAGCGGATGATCTTGATCCAGCTCTTCTCCCTGTCGATACCGGCGAAGATCGTATTGTGCGTCTTGTCTCTGTTGTCAAAGATGAGTGTCTTGCTCATGTATTCCGTGAACGTCTTATAAACGCTGGTTATCTCCACCTTCTCGAAGCTGCTCCCGTCTTCTGTGCTCCGGTAGATGCCTTTGTTCGTGCTCGCGAAAAGAACGTTGGACTCCGGCTTGCGCTTCACGTCCAGCACCGTGGAACGCGCGAGCTCATTGGCGCACGGCCGCCAGGTCTGGCCGTGGTCGTCGCTCCGCCACAAGCCGTGGGCATAGGTGCCGGCCCAGACCGTTGCGGGATCGCGCGGGTCCTGATAGAGGCATGCGATCGACAGCCGCTCCAAGGCGATCTGCTCAAAGGTCGTGCCTTCATCGACGCTTCGCCAGATGCCCGACCTGACGTCGGTTGCCTCGCCTTTGAAGTCGTCGATGCCGCCGACCAGGATGACGTCGGACAGTCGGTCGCCATCCCTGTCGTACTGGCCGGGGTTACTCGGATCGTGGAGGATCAACAGGTTCGGCACCTGCTCCGAGGACCGGATTCCAAAGCTGCGCCGCCCGTTTGCGCCTTCCGACCACAGATTCTCCCAGGAATGGCCCGCATCGCGCGAGCGATACAGCTCGCCGTTGGGCGGGGTCTTCGTCCACGTGACCCGAACTCGCTGCAGCGAGGCGAGCACGTAGACGGTATCGGGATTCAACGGATCCAGCTCGATATCGTAGAGGTTCGAATTGCCGATGTTGTTGTTCACCGCCAACCATTCCTTGCCGCCGTTCGTGGTCTTGATGATGCCGCCGAGATCCGTTGTGGCATACACCACGTCGGAATCGCGCGGATCCACGGCAATCGCCGACTCGGAACCGCCCCCGCCGATCGTGTGACGGGTCCAGTAGGATTGCCCCCCGAGCGAGTTCGCGATCAGAACACGGGCGATCAGAATCGAGACGAGAAAGGGACGGTTCCGGTTCGATCTCATGACTTGTCCTCCTGCTGTCGTGGTGCGTTGTTCAATCATGCGCGTATGCCCGCAACCCGGGATTCGTACGGTACCTGAAACCGGGAGAACACGGCTTCCCGTTCAGGCAGATGGGGCGCGGATCAGGAGGTTTGACTTAGCGGGGCAGGCCTCTCGCCCGCCAGAAAGGCCTTTGTATTGTTTACTTTGTAGATAGTATACAAAATATACTGAGATGTCAAGTGGGTGGTGAATCGTTCTCGCACTCAGCGAGCAGATGGCGGCAGATCAAGGGGCGCGCGGCGGCGGGCGGGCTGGGCGTTTCGAGACACCACGCCCGAAGCATGGCAAGCGCTGAGGCTTGCCGCGCCGAAAGCGTGTTCGGCACAACAGAAGATGGCTCCCAAATCGTCCACCGTTCGCGTCGCCGCTCTCGTCGACCGACGGAGGGTGCATCGAGATCGGTGAACGATAACGGCGACGAGAACGGATTACGATTGGAGAAGGCGATTCAGGGCCGAACAAGCCGCGTGGAGCGTACGGCGTACCGCCGCCGCTCACGCGGAGGTGATCGGCCTCGGTCGCGGAATCCTTCAGATTCCGCCATATCGGCGCTCGCAGTGGATTCTGATGAATAGACCAGGCTAAAGCGTATTCTTCAACGCCCCAAGCAGCCGCTCCACGCACTCTGGCCTAGCCGTGTGACCCATAAGCCCGACGCGCCAGATCTTTCCGGCCAGCGGGCCGAGCCCGGCGCCGATCTCGATGCGATGGTCCCGGCGCAGCTCTTGCCGCACGGCGGCCTCGTCCACGCTCTCCGGGCAGCGCACGGCATTGAGCATCGGCAACCGCGATTCGGGCGGCACAAGCATGCGCAACCCGAGTTCCTCCAGCCCCGCAACCAGCGCCCGGTGGCAGTCCTGATGCCGCTTGTAGACCGCCTCGAGTCCCTCTTCGAAGATGACGAACAGGGCCTGGTACAGCGCGTAGAGCATGTTGACCGGCGCCGTATGATGGTAGACGCGCTTGGCGCCGTCCCAATACTGCGTGATCATGCTCAGATCGAGGTACCAGTTCGGCACTTTGCCGCGGCGCGCCGCAAGCGCCGCCATCGCTTTCTCGGAAAAGGAGACCGGCGCCAACCCCGGCGGACAGGAGAGGCACTTCTGCGTGCCGCTGTAGAGTGCGTCGATGCCCCATTCGTCCATGGCCACCGCCATGCCGCCGAGGCTCGTGACGGCGTCGACAAGATACAGGCTCTCGGTTCCCTTCAGCCGCGCGCCCACTTCCTTTACCGGGTTCGCCACGCCCGTTGACGTCTCTGCGTGAACGATGGCCACGATCTTGTACGCCTTCTGCTCGAGCTTCGCGTTCACCTGTTCGACGTCGACCGGGGTGCCCCACTCGAATTCAATCGCATCGACTTCGGCCCCGAGCCGGCCGGCGACGTCCTGCATGCGCTTGCCGAATACTCCGTTGATCAGGATCAGGACGGCATCCCCTTTCTCGATCAGGTTCACGAAACAGGTTTCCATCCCGGAGGAACCGGTTCCCGACATGGGAACCGTGAGGCGGTTGCGCGTCTGCAGCAGCGCCTGGAGTTGAACCTTGATCTCGTCCATGATCCGGATGAACGCCGCATCCATGTGCCCGAGCGTCTTGCGGGCAATGGCCTCATAGACGGAGGGCGGGACACACGAGGGGCCCGGCCCCATGAGCAGCACCTCGTCAATGTTCTCGAGCAGGTTCGCCATTCTTGACCTCCGTATCCTCTACGATGTGCGCGCAGCCTTGTAGCGGCGCCAGCAGTGCATGATGTGTGCCGTCATACGCGGCCCAATTGTCTCCGAGTCGCGCTCAACCACGCACGCGTAGATCTGCCGATGATGGTTCAGCGCCGCCTTTCGGGCCGGGGCACTGCGGGCGTGCTCGATGAGGAACGAGGTCATGTGGTCGGTGAGCGTCTCGATCATCGTGCGAAGGAACCGGTTCTTCGCCACGATCGCGAGCTGATGGTGGAACTCGTAGTCCAGCCGTCCGAACGCGGCCGGGTCGCCCAAGGCCCGCTCGCTGCGGTCGAGGATCTCTTCAATCCGCGCCAGATCGGCCCCGTCGGCCCGGCGCGCGGCCAGCGTCGCGAGTTGCGATTCAATGATGGCGCGGGCATCCAACAGCTCGTCCGCCGTCTCCTGGTCCCGGCTCGAGAACAGGGGGGTGAGCACACCGCCCAGGCTGTCCCGGTCTACCGCGTCGGTGACGAAAGCGCCTTTTCCGTGCCGGATCGTGATGATGCCGAGCGCACTGAGCCGCGCCAGCCCCTCGCGCAGACTGAACCGGCTGATCCCCAGCGACCGCTGCAGGATCCGCTCGCTCGGCAACGGGTCGCCGGGCTTGAGCGCGCCGGCCTCGATCCGCTCCCTGAAATGGTTCACGACCGCTTCCGCCGTCGAAACCGTCCGTATCGCCGCCTGCATGCCTAACTTATGTCACTTATCAGACCAGTTGTCAAGAGGGGAATCTAGCACCTCTTGTCGGGCAGGGCGGCGGGTGACGCGGATGTGAAGGCCGTCGCGTCTGCCGATTACTCGAGATCTTGCTCGAGAACCCCGCTCGCAGCGGCGGGTCATATCCGGCGCCGCGCAGCGCGCCGGGGGCTCGCCCAGCCTGAAACGTGCTCGAGAAGTCTCGGCCTTCGGAAGATTCGTTTGCTTTCGCCTTTTCATCGGACTACACTGCGTAAGAGCATGCGAAGCGCGATCTGGAGAATATGATGAGGCGACGTGTTCTAAGTGCTCCCCAACACAAATATTGTGACGTTGGTGGGAGCGCCACGGCGGGCCGCGCAAGGCGCGGCTGGGGGGCCAATACCGCCGCGGGCATTGCCCCTCCCGGGCGCCTTGTCCAGCGCCAAAAATGGCTCCGGCCAACGTCACAATATTTGTGTTGGGGAGCACTTAGCGTTGCGCTCCTGTCGGTTTGGCTCAATCCGACAATCCACGCCGCGGAACCTCGGTACCGCGATGTGCTGGCCTTGAAGCCGGTGGGTTTCTGGCCCGCCGACGAGGGCGGGGGGGCTGAACTCCGCGATCTCGCGGCGGCGGGCAACCACGCCAAGGCGTTCAACACGCCGTGGGCGGGCAACCTGCTCGATTTCTCGGGCGGGTTCGAGTTCGTCGAAATCCCGGACAATCCCGCGTACAGGAGCAAGGCGTTCAGCCTGGGGGCCTGGGTGTTCGTAAGACGGCCCCGGCCTGGGCCGACGAACGCGTCGCGCGGCACGCATGTCTTCGGCAACTGGTCGCGGGACTGGCGCCTGCGGCCGGGGCCCATTTCCCTGCGGCTGACCGGCAAAGAGAAGCTGGCGGTCGAAGTCGTCAGCGACAAGAAGGAGGACGCTTTGGGATCGCGCGCGGCGGGCATTCGCATCGAGCCTGAAACCTGGCAGCACCTGCTCTACACCTACAGAGACGGCGAGGGGACATTGTTTGTGAACGGCCAGCCGGTATGCTCGAAGAAGGGCATTGTCTACACCCCGCAGAAGGGGGAGTACATCGCCGGCTCTGATTCCGGATGGTGGTATATTTACCCGCCCAGATGCGAGGCGCTTGACGGCTCGCTGCGGGGGCTTGTCCTGTTCGACCGCGCCGTCAGCGAAGCGGAGGCGGCCGCCCTCGCAGGCGCGGGCAAGCCGCTGACGCGGCCCCGCCTTCTCGCGGACGACGAGTTGCGGCTGCACGGACGTTTCATCAAGCTCAGAGACCTGACCAAGCTCACCCCGGAAGACCAGCGCCTGGCCCTCCGGTTCCTGTGTCTCGACCGCTACGGCTGGCCCGGCAGTCTCGAGGCCAACGCCGGCGTTCTCAAACCGTACCTCGCCCGAGCGCTTCGGCATCCGCTCACCCGCTACGACGCCGCAAGGGTGCTGAAGAAGATGAGCGATGACCAGATCCTTGCGGCAGCGAAACCGCACCTCATCAGCAGCATCGCCGGCAGGACCGTCGCCCCGGCGGACCGTGCCACGGCCGCGCTGGCCCTCGCCCGGCTGGGCCCCGCGGCCGGGGATGCGCTCGCCACTCTTGTCGCGTTGCTACGCGAGGACATCAAAGCCGGCGGCGTGCATGTGCCCCGGGTCGAGGATGCGTTCCGCAACGCCCTGATCACGGCACTGCTCGCCATCGACCGAACGAACGGCGATGTCCGCCGTGTGCTCGGCGAGGTCTATGCAAAGCCCATCCTGGCCGGCCTGGACCTGACGACGCCCTACATGGGCGAGGTCCGGGACCTCGTGGCGCAACAGCGGTTCATGGACGCGCTCGACGCCTGCAGACTGGTCATCAAGAAACATAAACTGTTCTTCCGTTCGCAGAACGATCCGTCGAGAGACCAGCGTCCCGAGGCCGGCAACCCGCGCGCCTACACCGCCGCAGACGCATACAAGGGTTGTACGTACGCCATGGGAGAGGGAGAAGCGTGGAAGGGATGCACCGCGATCACCCGCGCCGACTACGAACGGGCGCTGGGTGTGTACTCGAATGACTATCCCGGAGCGGCGAGGTGGCTCGGCGGCAACGTCGCCATGATGTTCCGCGCCGATCTCAAGAAGACGGCGCCCGACGGCACCGTCCAGACCGTGTACATGGGCGGCGAGAATTTCATCTTCTCGGGGCGTGACATCAAGATAAAGGCCTGGTCGGTGGCGGTGGACAAGACCGGCTACATTCACGTGATGGGCGGGCAGCACAACTGCCCGCACTATTCGGAGTTCATGCCCGGCGCATGGGAGTCGCTCGGTCTGTCCGGCGACCGGGAGGCCCCAAACCATCCCACCACGCTGTACTGGGTTTCGAAGCGGCCCGAGGACATCACCGAATTCGAATTCGTCGGCCGCAAAGGACATCCTGGCGACCTGCCCGCGCCCTTCATGAACTACATGAATTTCGTCCAGGATCGGAAGGGGGAACTGTACCTCTACGGCCGCAACGACAAGGGGATCCAGAACTGGGCTTTCTACCGCTATGATGCTGACGCGCGCAGATGGCTGGATCTCGGAGGAGCAAGAGCGGCCGTCGTCCAATCCGCCCGCAAGGCCAATCCCGAATGGGTGCGGAACGTGGAGCAGGCGCTAGGGTATGGTTACCGCGGCCTCCTTCCCAGCGGCGGCCGCGAAGAATACCCCTCGCTGGCGTGGGCCTGGCAGCCGCACTTCTACAACTACATCCGCTCGACGCGCGGCGTCCAGTTCGATCCGGACAACCGCCTGTACGTCCAGATCCCGATCTACGCCTACGACGCAAACAAGGAAGTGCGCGAAGCCGAGCTGTTCGCCTATTCGGACGACGGCGCAAAAACCTTCCACCGTGCCGACGGCTCGCCGGTCGAGCTGCCGCTCACCAGCAACCCCGCCCCCGAGCACAATGCGGATATCCTCAACGGCTACAACGAAATCTGGCTCGACCAGTGGACTCGGCTGATTACGCGGGTCGGGTTCGCGTTCTGACGCTGCGGTTTGCATCCCGCAGACCCCCGAAACCGACAGTCTGCTTCGTTTCGCTTCGCGAGATTGGGTCACTCTTTGTTGGGAATGGCAACTGCTCGGGCTGGCTTACAACTTCAAGCGATTGTGGAACCTGAAACTGGCAATGGGATGAGTTCAAAAAAAGGTTTTACGGAGCAAAACACAATAGCAGACTTGGGGCTTGGCGCCCAGCCAAGCACGGCGCAAAAATCCGATGGGCTGCTAGCCCCTAATCCGGAGCCTGCCTGCGCCGCGAACGCCTCGGCAGAAGAAAGCCTTCTCTCCTGGACATTCCCGTGGTAGGATCGGGGCATGATTCACGCGCGCGTTTCCACGCATGGAGCCGGGGCCCGGCTGGTTGGCGTTCATGCGCCGGCCGCTTGCGGTTGCCCGAACACGATCGGAACATTGGCATGGCGGGCTTCTTCGCCGGCGGCGTTTGTGGCGGCCCTCTTGCTGACGTGGCTCTGTGTCCAGTCGGCGCGGGCCGAGACGCAGACGCTGGACCTCGTCACGTTCGAGTACCACCCCACGATGCACACGGAGGGTACGGAAATCAAGGGCTGCGCCGTGGATATCGTCCGCGAAGCGCTCGCCAGGATCGGGTGCCGTGCGGACATCCGCATGGTTCCCTACGCCAGGGGCCTGCTGATGGTCGAGCACGGCGTGGTCGATGGCATGTTCACCGTCTACCGCAGGCCGGAACGCGAAGCCTTCGCGCACTACCCGACGCGCCCCGTGATGTGGCGGGTGGTCTCGTTCTATGTGCTTGCCGAGTCGCCGATTACCTTTGCCGGCGACCTCAATGCCGTGACGAACCGTTCGATCGGGACCGTGCGCGGGTACAGCTATGGAATGGAATTGGACGGACTCCTTGCGAGCGGGGCCTTTTGCCGCGTCGATCCGGCGACCGATCCCGCCACGGCCCTCAAGAAGCTGCTCCGCGGGCGGTTCGAATTGATGCCGCATACGGAACACGACATGGGCCACCTGCAGAAACACGTGGGCGCGGAAGGCCGGATCCTCAAGCTGTCGCCCCCGATCGAGACGGTGCCCACATATCTGATCTTCAGCCGGAAGAGGCCCGGGCTGGCCCGGCTGGCCGGCGAGTTCGACCGAGCGATGGCGGGGATGGAGAAGGACGGAACATACGAGCGACTCATGGGAGAGCGCGTGAACGATGCAGGTGCGCATTCGCGATAGGCTGTCGTATCGCCAGGCGTTCGGCTCGCTCGTGACCGCCTGTGCGCTGGGCACGGTTTTCGCCGTCGTGCAGATCGGCTATGACTTGTCGAGCGAGCGGCGGGCTTGCGAGACCATGCTGCGGCAGGTGGTGAGCTCGTTGCAGGCCTCCGCGGCTGAGTCGGCCTACAACGTGGACGACAGGTTGGCCGCCACCGTGATTCGCGGCCTCCTGGCCTGTGATCCCATTATCGAAGCGGGCATTACAGATGACATGGGGACCCTCCTCGCTCGGGAACGCCGGCCGCGGTCCGCTCCGGGACCGGGCCCTTTCACGCGCCGCGTCTTCGGCCATGTCGAAGAGCGGACAGTGCCGCTCGCCTACGGCCGGGCCGGCCTTCAGGTCGGTACGCTGAGGATTACGGTCGATCCCGCGGTGGCCGCGTCCGGGTTCATGAAGCGGGCCGCGTTGAGCATCGTGATCGTCATCAGTTTCGCCTTCGCGTTGGCGGCGGTGCTCGCTTTCCTGTTCTTCCATACATTGACCAAACCGCTGCTGCTCATTACCCGGCAGGTGGCGGAGGTAGACCCCGGCGCGCCGGACAAGCGGATGCTGGAGATGCCCAGGAGCCACGCGAAAGATGAGATGGGAATCCTGGTTACGGCGGTTAACCGCCTGCTCAGCGGATTTGCCAGCAGCCTGGAGCAGCGCCGCGAGGCGGAGGCGAGAAACCGGCGGCAGCAGGAAGAGCTCTTCCAGGCATCGAAACTGGTGTCGCTCGGGACGCTGGTCTCCGGCGTCGCGCATGAGATCAACAATCCGAACACCTACATCTTGTCGAATACCTACAACATGGAGAAGATCTGGGAGAGCGTGGATGCCGCCCTGGGCGACGATGATGACGCGCGCGCGTTGCCGGGCGGCGCACTCACGGTTCGGGATGCGCGCGAGACGGTACCCGCCCTGCTGGGCGGCATCAAGAAAGGCGCCGAACGCATCAAGCAGACCGTGTCGAGCCTGCGCGATTTCGCCCGGCGCGAGAGCGGCGAGGCCGGCCGGACCGAGCCCGTAGCGGTGAACGAGGTGGTCCGCGAGGCGATGGTGCTGCTCGCACCGCAGACGCGCAAGTACACCGACAACTTCCGTGTCGAGTATGCCGAGGATCTTCCGCCGGTCGAAGCCGGCTTCCAGCGCCTGGAACAGGTGGTCATCAATCTCGTCCTCAACGCCTGCCAGGCGCTCGAAGACAAGAATGGCGCGGTGCTCGTCAGCACGGCGTTTGACCGGGCGGCTGAGTCGGTCGTGATCGCCGTGCAGGACGAAGGGATCGGGATGGACACCCAAACCCGGAATCGCATCTTCGATCCGTTCTTTACGACCAAATCCGACAGCAAGGGAATGGGGCTCGGGATGGCGATTTCGGCCAGGATCGTCAACGACTACGGAGGCCGGATCGAGGTGGGGTCCAAACCCGGGCAGGGCACCTCCGTTCTGGTGCTACTGCCCGTTGCCGGGACCGGGCGGCGGGGCGAACCCGAACAGGGAGGAAAAGCCGATGCCTGATGTTGCCGAGCCCGCGCGGCCGGTCTTCGTCGTCGATGACGAGCCGGAAGTCCTGACGGCTTTCTCCACCGAGTTGCGCTTGGGCGGTATTTCCAACGTGGCCACGTGCAGTGATCCGCGCGAGGTGTTGCCGAAGCTCGCCGCCACAGGCGCGGAGGCCGTTTTGCTCGATCTGATGATGCCCCATGTGCGCGGGCAGGACCTGCTCGCGCAGATCGTCGGCGCCTATCCCGAGATACCCGTCATCGTGGTGACGGCGGCGGCGGAAGTGGGCACCGCCGTCGAATGCATGAAAGCGGGCGCCTACGACTACCTGACCAAGCCGTTGGAGGAAGGGCGGTTGGTGACCTGTGTGCGCCATGCGCTGGCGCACCGGCAGATGCAGCGCGAACTCAACGCGTTGCGTGAAGGCCTGCTGGCCGACACGTTGCAGCATCCGGAGGCGTTCGCCGCCATGTTCACCGGCGAGAAGAGCATGCTGGCCGTCTTCCGGTATATCGAGTTGGTGGCGCCAAGTCCGCAGGCGCTGTTGATTACAGGGGAAACGGGAGTGGGCAAGCAACTCGTGGCGCAGGCGGCGCACAGCCTGAGTGGACGGACGGGCAAATTCGTGCGGGTGAATGTGGCGGGGCTCGACGACCAGGTGTTCGCCGACACCTTGTTCGGCCACGTCAAGGGCGCGTTCACCGGGGCCGACGGCGCGCGCGGCGGCATGGTCGAAACCGCGGCCGGGGGCACGCTCTTCCTGGACGAAATCGGCGACCTGAGCCCCGTCTCGCAAGTGAAGCTGTTGAACCTGATCCAGGAAGGCGAGTACCTGCCGCTCGGCCGGGATGTGCCGAGCCGGTCGGACGCGCGGATCATGGCCGCCACCAGCACGAACGTGGCCGAGGCATGCGAGGCGGGCCGGTTCAGGCGCGATCTGTATTACCGGCTGCGTACCCACCACGTGCATGTCCCGCCCCTGCGCGAACGGCCCGACGATCTGCCCGGCCTCGTCGACCGCTTCCTGCAGGAGGCGGCGGTGGAACAGGGCAAGAAGACGCCGACTGTTCCCCGCGAGTTGTTCCAACTGCTTGGGGCCTATCATTTCCCGGGCAACGTCCGTGAGCTGCGCGCCATGGTTTTCGATGCGGTCGGCCGTCATGAGGGCGGCGTGCTCTCGACCGCCGCGTTCAAGGCGGGTATTCAAGCCGCCGGCGGCGCGCCGGCCGGCGAGCAGGCTCCGACGCCCGACGCCGGCACGGACTCGCTGTTCGCCGGCTTCGAGAAGCTGCCGGCCCTGGCCGAAGCCGGCGAACAGCTTGTGCAGGAAGCGTTGCGCCGCGCGGACGGCAACCTGTCCGTGGCCGCCGACACACTCGGGATCAGCCGCCAGGCCTTGAGCAAACGGCTCAAACGCCGGGAGCGGCCGGCATGAAGGTTTCCCCCGTTTGCTGCGGCGTCCTGTGTCCGCCATAGCCTGAAAGGCGGCGGCAGGTCGCCGCTTTTCCCGGGCC
Organism: Kiritimatiellia bacterium; assembly: GCA_016929905.1. GTDB lineage: Bacteria > Verrucomicrobiota > Kiritimatiellia > JAFGHX01 > JAFGHX01 > JAFGHX01. Next base: position 28,697 of record JAFGHX010000057.1, on the reverse strand, counting down.
GAAAGCCGGCAGGACCAGCCGAGAGGGCTCCTCTGCTATCGGCCACTCCGTCTTCACACATGCTGGTGCGGCTCCCCCGTCCGGCCTTTGCCCTTCGTGGCTTTGTCCCGGCAGGCTGGAGACGTGCGCCACCGAAGGCTCCCGCCTCGGCTTGTCCGGTGCCTTGCCGCGCGTCGCCGAACCCCCGGAACTTCCGTCCGAACCGCAACTTCCGTCCGGCCCTCGGTACAAAGGTTGCAGCCCTTGCTGTCCCGGCGCAACGGGTGCAAGGCGTCAATCCGGCCTGTCCGTGCCGGTTTAGCAGGTCTGTTCCCGGTTGGCACGGTTTCTGCTGCTGCACGGGGCCGTGAACACATACACGGAAACGAAAGTCACCGGGACTCAGCCGCAAGAGGATACGCCGCCGCGCACGGCGTACCCGCCGTGCCCGATTCTGATCGTCGATGACGAGGCCGAGGTCCTTTTCGCGTTCGCGACCGAGCTGCGGCTGGCGGGTCTGACGAATCTGCGTACGTTCGACGACCCGCGCGACGTGGTGCCCGCGCTCGGGCGGCACGGGGCCGCCGTCGTGCTGCTCGATCTCGCGATGCCGCACCTGCGCGGCGAAGCCCTGCTCGCGCGTATCGTCGCCGAGCATCCCGACGTGCCCGTCATCGTCATCTCGGCCGCGGACGATGCGCGCACGGCGGCGGCGTGTATGAAAGGCGGCGCCTGTGACTACCTGTGCAAACCGCTGGAACACGGACGGCTGGTCCGCAGTGTCGAACAGGCCCTGGCCAGGCGCACGGATGGGCATGGCCATGACCGACTGCCGATCGGCGAGGAGGAGTACCATGCGTAATCGCCATCTGGTTGTTGCGTTCCTGTTGCTCTCGGTCCTGACGCCCGGCTCGCGATCTGAGATCGTGATAGACGTGACGACGGGAAAGGATTGCATAGACGCACACGACGATCACATCAGTCTGCGCGAAGCCGTCAGCCAGGCCGCCACGGCGCCGGAGGATGTCACGATTCGACTGCTGGGCGGCACGAACTACGCGTTGACACTGCCCCCAGTGCCTGACAATGCGAACCTGCACGGCGATCTGGACGTCGCCAGCCAGCCGGGCAGGTGCGTAACGATTCAGTACACCGGTTCCGGCCGCGCAACCGTATGTCCGGATGCCGGTTGGCCCGTTTACGACCGGGTCATCCATGTCCAGCCCGGCGCGCACCTTCGGCTGGAGAATCTGATCATCCGTGGCGGCTGCGCCGTGGATGATGGGGCCGGCGGCACGCACGGAGTGGGCGGCGGCATACTTGTCGACACCGCCGGCGCGACGCTTGAGATGACGAATTGCCGCGTGATCTACAACGAGGCCAAGGGTGAGCTCTTGTCCCGGGGCGGCGGAGTCGCCGTCAAGTCCGGCGGGGCGCTGACGGTGCAGGGCGGCGAAGTCGCCCACAACACCGCGTTTGGACTGGATGGCGCGCATGGTGCGTCGTGGGGCGAGGACGGCGGCAACGGTACACACGCCTTTGGCGGCGCGTTTTGGATCGCAGGAACGGCCGCTTTGTCCGACTGCACGATTCGCGACAACACGACGGCGGGCGGCAACGGCGGCGACGGCAAGAAAGGCCAGTCGGGCGACTGGGCCGGCCACGGCGGCCACGGCGGCCACGGCGGCGTTGGATACGGCGGCGCGCTCTATATGGCCAGCGGTGGGGTTGCCGCGGTTACGAATGTCGTGCTGAGCGAGAACGAGGCGATCGGCGGCGCCGGCGGCGCCGCCGGCGATGGCGGCGCCCAGGGCGATGTGTTTGTCGGGGGGTACAAGAAACGTGGCGGCGACGGGGGCAGCGCCGGACATGCGGGTGGCAGTGCGGCTCTCTTGGAAGCGGGCGCGCGTTTCAACGGCTGCGGCGTTCGGTTCACCGGCAATGCCGCTCACGCCGGCGATGGCGGCGATGGTGGGGATTCGTGGGAAGAAGGTCTTGTCTGCTGGTACGCCGGCGGCGCCGGCGGCAACGGCGGTAGCGTGTACGGAAACGGCAAAGGTGTGTTTGCCACCACGGCTGACGGTGTCGCCGTCGGCGGCCCGGCCTCGGGAAACACGCGGCACGCCGGAAGCGGCGGCACGGGCGGTCTCGGCGATCCGGACGGCGCGAACGGAACGGACGGTTTACAGATGGCCGGTAGCGTGGCTGTCGTTGAAGCCACCGTTTATGTCGGCTCTGAAGACGGCGGATCAGGCGGATATCTTGCGGGGGTGACCGTTGAATTGCTGAATGAGCGCATGGAAGCATTCTGCCACGATGTGAGCCGATCCGGAACCAACAACGTCTTGTTCCAGCACGACAAGGACATGGTCTTCATCCGTGTCGTCAGACCGGCCGGCCACATTTTCGGGCCCCAGCCGCCTTCCGATGTGGATTCGGCCGGATTGAGCGAGTTGCTGCGCGGCAATCATACCCTGCTGGTTCCGCTGTGTGAAAAAGTGCTGGTCAGCCGTACGGGAGGCGCCGTGTTCCCCTACATCACCTGGGACACGGCGGCGCGGAACATCGCCGACGCTGTTGCCGCGGCTGGTAACGACGGTGTTACCGTCCTGGTGGAGGAAGGAATCTATGTCATGGACCAGTCCGTCATCGTCTCCAACCACGTCAACCTGCGCAGCGTCTCGGGCGGAGACGACACGATTCTTGACGGAAACGGCCTGTGCCGGTGTGTCCAGGTGACATGTGCCGATGCGGTGTTGGATGGGTTTACGATCAGAAACGGATACCACAGCGAAGGCGGCGGGGGGGTAGAGGTGGAATCGGGGATGGTCGCCAATTGTGTCATCACGGGCAACCATACGGAGCAGTTCGGCGGCGGCGCCCTGATCCGGGAGCACGGGCTCCTTCGCAACTGCGTGGTATGCGGCAACCGGACGGAAGGCCATGGGGGCGGGGTCTTCTGCCATCCCGGCGGCACCGTGGAGAGTTGTACGATAGTCGGGAATGAGGCGGGCACAGGAGGCGGTTTCTACGGTGCGGGCGCGTGTGTGGTCAAGAATACCGTCATTCGCTTCAATGAGGCCCCTGCCGACAGCGACTGGGGCACGCTGTGGGGCAGCGGCTCGTTCTTGGACTGCTGCACGCTTCCGTCGGTTGGCACCGGCTGTGTCACGAACGACCCGCTGCTTGCGGACCCGGGCAAACATGATTACCGGTTGCTGCCGGACTCGCCCTGCCGCGACAGCGGCGCCAACCAGCCGTGGATGTCCGGCGCAACGGATGTGCGCGGTCTGGAGCGGGTGGCAGGCGGCGTCGTGGATATCGGCGCGTACGAATTCGGCGTGTGCCGGATTACCACAGTCTGCCCGCTGCCCGGGACGATTTCTCCCGTTGGGCCGATCGACGTTGCGGAGTTCTCATCGGTTACCTTTACCATCGCCGCGGTCGAAGGCCGTGCCGTTCAAAACGTGAACGTGGACGGTCTCTCCGTGGGGTGGCCTGAGGAATACACGTTCTGGTTTTCGCCCGGCGATCACGAGATATCCGTCGCGTGCGGACCGTGCTATTTCGTTTCCAAACAGGGCGGCAACACGTTCCCCTACAACTCCTGGGCGATGGCGGCAACAGACATCGCGGATGCGGTCGTCGCGGCCACCGCATATAGTGGACCCGCAACGGTTCTTGTGGCCGACGGTTCGTACCGGTTGTACGCGCAAATCGCGATCGACAAGCCGATGACTATTCGCAGTGTGAACGGGTCCGCCGCCACCACGGTGAATGCATACGGCGATTGCCGGTGCTTCAACCTGTCGCACGTGCATGCGGTAGTCGAAGGTATCACCGTCAAGGGTGGCTATGTGTACGGCGAGAACGGCGCCGGCGTGCGAATCCAATCGGCCGGAACGGTTCGAAACTGCCATATCCGCGAAAACGCCCAGAACGAAAAAAGTACGTCAGTCAGATCCCCGTGCGCCGGCGGTGGTGGTGGCGTGGCTATCGAGGGCGGAGGATGGGTGGACGGATGCCTGATTACCGACAACACGGCCTACCGTGGCGCGGGTTTGCGCTGTTGGGGCGGAGTCGTAACCAACTGCATCATTAGCTGCAACTCCGCCAACGGGTGGTTGTCCGACGGCGGGGGAATCTGCTGCAGTGACGGAACGCTTGTTTCTCATTGCATCGTGAATGAGAACGAAGTGCTCGTAGGCTGGGGAAGCGGGGTTTCCTGCTCTGAAAGCCTGGTTCGGGACTGCGTGATCTGCTGGAACAAGAACTCCTCGACGGGTTTGACAAACGCCGCACTCCAGGTGTGCCGCGACAGTCGGATTGAACATTGCACTATCGCACAGAACGAGAGGGCCGGGTTGGTGCGCGAGGACGGCTGGTGCGCGGTTCGCAACACCATCATCTGGAACAACTGTATGGGCGGTTCGCAATGGGCAGGTCTGCTCGACGCCCGGTCTCTCGTGACGCATTGCTGCACGCTCCCCGCCGTGGGCGAGGGCTGCATGAGCAACAGTCCGTCCTTTGTGGACGCAGCCGCGCATGATTTCAGGCTCCAGGCGGATTCCCCCTGTGTTGATGCCGGCGTCCTCGCTTCCGGTGTGAGTCTGGACCTGAACGGGACAGCCCGGCCGTTGGATGGCAACGATGACGGTACGGCCCTCCCCGACATCGGGGCCTACGAATTTCCCGACGCCACCACGGACACCGACGGGGACGCCATGCCCGACAGATGGGAAAACAGCAATGGGCTGAACGCGGCCGTCGCGGACGCGGACGGCAATGACGATAACGACGCGCACACCAACCTCGAGGAATACCTGGCGGACACCGACCCTCGCGATCCCGATTCGATACTGCGAATCGTGGACATCGGCGGCGGCGCCGACGGCGTGACCGTTCGGTGGCAGGGCGGCACACGCGTGGTCCAGTATCTGGAGATCTGCACCGATCTCTGTGCTTCACCCCAGGTATGGACCACGATCTTCACCAATACTCCGCCCACCCCCATCACCCATGCCGTCATCGATCTGCAGCCTGCCGGCGATCGCGGCTACTATCGTATTCGCGTGGGTATGTAGCCCGGAATCGCCCTGTTTTCACCTCCTCCCGGGTTGCCGGGCGAATCGACACGTCCCGGTTCATCCATACGCGCGAAACCGTGTGCCCGTCCCTCTTCGCGGATGAGGGCCAAACGCCGTGAAAATCACCTGCGTTGGCGAGGACGGGCGCGACCGCCGCGTCACTCCGTTCTTGACTTTGCCGGGCCCGCACTCGACCCTGTCGTCTTCGGAACCGGCCTGCAGCGCTTCAGTGGGGAACGAAAGGGATTCAACCGTGCAGAAGACTCGCAAGGCTCGCAAGGACGCATCCCGGCTCTGTCTCTGGTACCGGCAACCCGCCGGGCGGTGGGAAGAGGCGTTGCCGATCGGGAACGGTCGGCTGGGCGGTATGGTATTCGGCGGGATTGAACGGGACCGGATTCAGTTGAACGAAGAAACCGTCTGGGCCGGTCCGCCGGTCCCGCAAGATGTGCCGGGGGCGCGCCGGGCGATCGACCGTGCGCGCAGGCTGCTGTTCAAAGGCCGGTACGCCGAGGCGCAAACGGTTCTGCAGAACGGCGCGCTGGCGCAACGTATTGCGCCCCGCAGCTATCAGCCTCTGGGCGACCTGCTTCTTACATTCCGGCAGCCGGGCAAAGAGGGGGCCAAGAGGTACCGGCGCGAGTTGGCTCTGGACACGGCCATGGCCGCGACCTCGTTTGCCGTTGAAGGCGTGACGTTCACGCGCGAAGCCTTTTGCAGCGCCGCGGACCCGGTGGTGGTCGTGCGGCTGAAGGCCGGCGGCCGGGGCAGGGTATCCTGCTCGGTGGCCCTGACCCGGACGAAGGGGGCGGTGAGCATGGCCGTGGGGCGGGACACCCTGTTGCTGCGCGGGCAGGCCAGTCACGACGGGACACACAGGGGCGTGCGATTCGAGGCGTACCTGAAGGCGCTCGTCAAGGGCGGCTCGTGTCTGCCGGACACGAACACGCTGGAGATCGAGAACGCCCGTGAAGTGGTGCTGTTGCTGGCCGCGGCGACGGATTACAACATGCGCGATCCGGCTTCGCCCCTGCGCCGTGTGCCGCACGCCGCGTGCGTGCGGCAAGTGGCTGCCGCCGCGCGCAAGGGCTATACCGCGCTTCGGCGCGACCACCTCAGGGCGCACCGCAAGCTGTTCGGCCGGGTCACCCTGGAATTCGCCGGTGGGTCTGCGGCCGGCGCCGCGACGGACGAGCGGCTCGAGGCCGTACGCCGCGGCAAGCGCGACGTTCGGCTGCAGGCGCTCTATTTCCAGTACGGCCGCTATCTGCTGATCTGTGCCTCCAGGCCGGGCGGGCTTCCCGCCAATCTGCAGGGCATTTGGAACCCGCACATCGTCGCGCCGTGGAACGCGGATTTCCATACGAACATCAACATACAGATGAACTACTGGCCCGCGGAAGTCGCGAACCTGAGCGAGTGCCACGGGCCGCTGTTCGACTTCGTCGAGCGCTTGGTCCCCGGCGGACGCCGGACGGCCAGGCTCATGTACGGATGCCGCGGGTTCCTCGCGGGCCACACGACCGACGCCTGGCTCTGGACCACGCCCCAGGGGCGGGTGGGGTACGGCATGTGGGTGATGGGCGCGGCCTGGTGCGCCCAGCACTTCGCGGAGCACTATCGGTTCACCGGCGATCGCGCGTTCCTGCGCAAGCGCGCGCTGCCCGTGTTGAAGGAAGCGTCGCAGTTTTTTCTGGATTGGCTGGTGCCGCATCCGCGGACGGGCAAGCTTGTCTCGGGGCCTGCGACGTCGCCGGAGAACGCGTTCCGGGCGCCCAACGGCCAGGCGTGCTGCGCGAGCATGGGCTGCGCGATGGACCAGGAGATTGTCTGGGACACGTTCACCAGCTATCTCGAGGCGGCCGATGCGTTGCACGTGCGCGATGCGTTCACGCGAAGGGTGCGCCGGGCGCGCGAGCAGCTTGCCGTGCCGCGGATCGGGGCGGACGGCCGCCTGATGGAATGGGCGGAGCCGTTCGAAGAACCGCATCCGGGCCACCGGCACGTGTCGCACCTGTTCGGGTTTCATCCCGGCCGTCAGTTCACGGTGCGCTCGGCGCCTGAACAGGTGGCGGCGGCCCGCCGATCGCTCGAATACCGCCTGGCGCATGGAGGCGGGCACACGGGCTGGAGCCGGGCCTGGCTTGTCAACCTGTGGGCCCGATTCGGGGATGCGGAAAAGGCGTACGAGAATCTCGAACTGCTGCTGAAGAAGTCCACGCTGCCCAACCTGTTCGACGATCATCCGCCGTTCCAGATCGACGGGAATTGGGGCGGTTGCGCGGCCGTTGCCGAGATGCTGCTCCAGAGCCACGACGGTGAAATCCACCTGTTGCCGGCGCTGCCGAAAGCGTGGCCGAACGGATCGGTCCGAGGCCTCTGTGCCCGCGGCGGCTTCACGGTGGACATCACGTGGGCGCGGGGCAAGCTCAAACGCGCCGTCCTCCGGGCCCGGCTCGGCGGCGCGTGCCGCCTGCGCTGCGGCGGCAAGGTGCGGGAGTTCCGGACACGGAAGGGCCAGCGCCTGGTCGTCGGCCCGACGGCCCGGTGGGATTGAGCACACGCCGCCTACCGGTCAGCCGGTATCGCTGGCGCGAGCCGAGGCAATTTGTCTTGCGTTCAAGGTCGGGGTCAACCGCCCGCCGCCTTGCGGTACGCCAGCGGCGGCATTCCCAGCCGTTTCTTGAATTCCCGGTTGAAAAACGACACGTCGGTGAACCCCGATTCGTAGGCGATCTCCAGCACTTTCCTCTCGCTCGTTCTCAGGAGGAGCATCGCCCGCTGTATCCTCTGCTCGAGCACGTGTTTGGAGATGCTTTTGCCCGTGAACTGCTTGAAGGTCCTGCAAAGATGCCCGCGGGAGATGCCGTGGCGCCGGGCAAGCGCTTGCACATCAACCGGACCGTAGTCCGACTCGTGAAGCTCGGCCAGGATACGCGTCACGACGGCATCGCCCGCCACGCGCCGGCAGCTTGTCGCGCTGAAGCCGTCTGCCTCCGCGTATCGGGCACAGCAGGAGAGGAAGACGCGAAAGAGATCCCGTAGGATTTCCGTGTGCCCCTCGCACCGATTCGTGAACTCCTGGTACATCAACATCACCAGGCGTTCAAGCGCCGCCGGGTCCGGGAAGACCACATGCGTCATGAACCCGGTTCCCCGCGAGAAACCCGGATGCAGCGGCAGCAGGCGCGGGAGAAGAGGCATCAACGGGACCGGCAGGACGGGCAGACCCAGGCTCTCCAAGTCCACGTATACGTTCATGATGTCCATCCCGCCCGGATCGGTGACGATGTCGTGCTCCTGCCCGTAGTGCGTGATCCCGACCGCGCCCGGCCGCTCACGGTAGGTCGTCTCACCCAGATAGTGTGTGCCCTCGCCGCGCAGAATGCAGCTGAACAGGATCACGTCGACCCCGTGCATTCTCTGCGCCCGGTTCTGGTAGTCCGGGAAATAGGCCAGCCCTATCCCGGTTTCGCGAATTGCCGGTATTCTGCCCAGTAGGCTGTATTTCATCGGTTCTGCCGGCCGACCCCTGGTCAATCTGCTCCAACGCGTATGATAATATATACCAAGAATATTGTAAATAATTGAACTAGACTCACGCAAGGAGAAAGGGAGAACCCATGAACACGATGACGGTGCGTGAACGGTTCCGGGCGACTATGAAGTTTCAGCCGGTGGACAGGAGGCCGGTGATCGAGTGGGCGCCCTGGTGGAACAGGACGGTGGAGCGCTGGAATTCTGAAGGCTTGCCGGTCAAGGGGCAATACGAGTTGTACGAGTACTTCGGCCTCGACATGCTCAGGTGCGTGACGTTCCGAGCCCAGACGGCGTCGTGTCCGAAGGCGGCATCGCACGGTGCGGGGATCGTGGCGAATGAAGACGACTACGAGAAGGTACGGCCGCATCTCTATCCGGAACCGGAGATGACGGACGAATGGCGAGCGTTCGCCGAAGAGCAGGGGAGGGGGAACTGCATTCTGAGACTCAGCCTGCAGGGCTACTTCTGGTACCCGCGCCAGTTGCTCGGTATCGAGCGGCACTTGTACGCCTTCTACGACCAAGCGGATCTGATGCATCGTATGAATCGTGACCTCGTGGACTGGCAGGTGCGGGTGCTCGACATCGTACTCGACGTGTTCACCCCCGACTTCGTCACCTTTGCCGAGGACATGAGTTACAACCACGGCTCCATGTTGTCGAAAGAGCTCTTCGACGCGTTCATGGCGCCGTACTACAGAAGAATCAGCGCGCGGCTCAAGGGTTGCGAGACGTCCGTTATCGTGGACTCCGACGGAGATGTAACCGAGCCCGCGGCCTGGTTCCGCGACGTGGGCGTGGACGGCATGCTGCCGCTCGAGAAGCAGGCAGGCGTGGACATCGCCGCGCTGCGGCGGACATATCCCGGTATGTGCTTCATGGGCCACTTTGACAAGATGTGCATGGACAAAGGGGATGGAGCCTTGCGGCGGGAGTTCGAGCGCCTGCTGCCGACCGCGCGCCGTGGCGGTTTCGTCATCAGCGTCGACCACCAGACGCCGCCCGGCGTCTCACTGGCGGACTACCGCACCTACGTCGGCCTGCTGAAAGACTACGCCGCGAAGGCGGCGCGCTGAAACCCGGTCGAGCACTCTGTCTGTGGCTGAGGTCGCTCGCGCCCTGCCGCCTTTCAACCGCACCGTGTGTTGGGTGCTCTGGGTTCGCCTGTCGCTCCGCGTGCGCGTGCGCCGCGCGCAGAGGCCGGGGCTTTTCGGGTTGAGCGGAATCCCGGCGTGTGGTAAACTGCCCGGCGGTTTTGCCGAAGACGGCGACGGGAGACCTGCGATGCGCCGCCACACACCGGCTCTTGTCCCGATGCTGCTTGCCGCTTGCCTGCTGCGGCCCGCGCCCGCAGTGTTTGCCGACACGCACTACGTGGCCACCAACGGAACCCCCGTTTCGCCGTACACGAATTGGCCGAGCGCCGCGCTGCAGACCCAGGACGCCGTCGCCGTGGCGGGATGCGGACGCCCCGTTCTTCAAGGCCGAGCGAAGCGGCTGCGGCGACTACACCGGGCGGTGAACGGGGCGGCGACTGCCGCCGCCATGGAGAATCCTCGCTGGTCGTCCTGATGTGAACGGGACAGACGCACCGTGCCCGGAGACAAATGCAGGCGCGTCACCCCGAATCCGAAAGGCCAGCTTGTCTCCGCATCGCCCGTCTTGTAGGATAGCGGCATGCGCAGAATCGACACCCAGATGCATCTGGTGGACCCGGGCAAGCTTGACGAAGCGGCCCGGGCTCTGCAGGAGGAGAACGCCGTGTGCGCGTTGTGTCCGGGCACCTTCGACCCGCACAGGCGACGCAGCGAGGAAATCAACGCACCGCTGTTCGACGCGCAGGCGAAATACCCCGATCTCTTCTTTCCCTTCTGTGCCGTCGCGCTCGGCTACGGCGATACGCCGCAGACCGTGCGCACGCTGAAGGAACGCGGCGCGCGCGAGGAGCATACCAGGCGAATCACCGCGATCTCCGGGGTCGTGCCGAGGCGGACGGGCGGGCCCCACGTGCCGGTGCCTGCGGAGACGTAGACGGAGAAGTCACCCATGCGGTGAAGGCCGCCGGCGAACTTCCCGAATAAGCGCCGCGTCAGCAGCATGAACGGAAACGTCTGTCCGCCATGCGTGTGTCCCGACAGCTGAACGTCCACACCCGCCTCCCTCGCGAAGCTGAAATCCGTCCGGGGCGAGAAGAGCGCATTCAGGTGCCGGGTTGACAGGTCTTCACGCGGGCCATCGACGCCGGTCGGCGTGTGGTAGAGCAGCACACACGGGACGTCCCGGCGGTAACCGCCGTTCGGCCCAAACGGGTCGGATTGCTCCTCGCGCGAATGCTTCGCCGGATAGCCGACCCCCAGAAACTGCAGGCCGTCGATATCCACCACCCGCCCGTCCAGAACGAGTATCCCGCTCCGGCTGAGCGCTTGCAGCACCTTGTCCACGCCGACATGCACTTCGATATTGCCGATGACGAAGTAGACGCCGTGCCGGCTCCGGAACCGGGCCAGTCCCGCCGCAAACCGCTCCGGATCCCTCACGAAGATGTCAAACAGGTCCCCGGTGATCACGATGACGTCCGGATCGAGCCTGTTGACCTTCTTCACCAGCCGTCGAAGGAATCGACGGCCCTGAATCGGCCCGAGGTGAACGTCGGACAGGTGAACGAGGGTACGGTCCGCCCAGGCCGCCGGCAGATCTCTGACGGGAATGGACACGTTCTTGACCCGCGGATACCTCGCGTTCACAAAACCCAGCGCCGTCAGCGCAAGCGCCAGGGCGGCGGCAGTCCGGATCAGGCTTTCGACGCCTGGCGTCCTGCCCGCCGCGGCGGCCACGGCTCCGAACAGGAATGCGATCGCCAATGCCATCACGAGATGGATGACAAACGCCAGCCACAGGGAATGACACACATGCAGGATCGAGGGCCCTATGCCGGGCCGCCGGCGGTTCCAAGCCCAGGCCACGCGGAAGGTGAACGGCAGGAGCACAAAGCCCAGAACGAGCGGGAAACGGGCGAACGCGTCGCGGCCGACCATCAACCGTGCCGCGCACAGGCCGATCGCCAGGTGAGCTCCCAGCAGAGCTCCCATGAACAAAAGAAGGATCAGGCGCCCGCGACTCATGCCCGCATCCTACCGCAAGCCGGCGTTGCCCGCAACCCGGCGGCCTGCTTCGGCGGAGCGGCGTTCACGGCGCCCGGGCGATGAACCGCCAGCGCGTCCGCGGCATTTCGTCGCCCCCGACGAAGGCGCCGCTTCCGCGCGTTCCGACGTAGAGTCGGCCGGGCTCGTGCGGATCGATGGTGAGGCTGCCGATGCGCCGGAAGGTGAGCCCCGTGTTCTCATGCTGCCATGTCCTGCCCCCGTCGAGGCTCTTCAAGACGCCCTCGGCCGTGCTTTCGTCGTGGAACTCCCCGTCGTCGGTGCCGGCGTAGAGCACGTTGCGGTCGACGGGGCTGACCGCAACGCAGTTGACCTCGCGATAGTTGAGGATCCGCCGCCAGGTTCGGCCGCCGTTCACCGTTTTGTAGAGCGCGCCCTCGCAAGAGTGCCCGCTCTCGTCCGCCGCGTCCTTGTGCCAGCGCGTTGCCATGTACAGGGTTTCAAAGTCGGCCGGGTCCGCGGCGAGTGCCGTGACGTCGCCGGCGTCGCCGGGCCGGGACAGGCCGGTCCAATGCGTTCCGCCGTCGTGCGTCTCGTACGTCTCGCCGCGCCGGCAAACGAGGCGCAGGTGCCGCGGGTTGTCCGGATTCATCGCCATCGCGAACCCGTGCCGCGCGGCCCGGGCGGGCAGGTCGCCGTTCACGCAGGTCCAACGGGTGCCGCCCCGGTCGCCCGCGTACACGCCGTGTCCCTCGCAGACCGCATACAGACGCCGGGCCGAGACCGGGCTCGAGGGGTCCAGCAGCAGCACACGCACCGCGCCGGCGGGCAGGCCGGTCGCCGGCCGGCCGACCGGCCGCCATTCCCGGCCGCCGTCGGTGGACTGGGATACGGCCTCGTCCTGCTTGTCGGTCGCCGCCCAGAGCGTGGCCGGCTCTTGCGGGTCCACCACAACCGCGAAGGCGTTCACGACCACGCCCAGCCGCGGATTCGCCCGCCGCCAGCTCTGCCCCTTGTCGTCGCTGAGCCAGAGCCCGCCGCGGTCGCAGCAGAGGAAGAGGCGGCCTGGCCGCACGGGATCGCACACGATCGCGTTCACCGCCGTCGTGTCCAGCCCGCGACCGGCCTGCGTCTCGCCGGACACGGGACGGCCATAGAGTTGGACCCAACTTCGAGCGGCGTCACGCGTGCCGAATGCCTGGTAAAAGGTGCCGGCATAGAGCCGGCTCGGATCCGAGCGGGCAATCGCCAGCGCCTTGACCGGCGACAGCGTGCCGACCCAGCCAAACGCCACATTCCGGCGGTCCATCGTCCCGCGCCAACGCCGGCCGCCGTCGACGGTCTTGAACACGACCGGGGCATCCCAGTTGTGGTTGCCGACGTACACGACATCGCCATTCTCGGGATCCACGACGAGCGGGCGAATATCCGCGCCCGTGCGACCCGCCGCGTCCGCTGGCGCGCGGCCGGGTAGGCCGGCGGAGCGGCGTTGCCACGACAGCCCGCCGTCGTCGCTCCGATAGACGCCACCGTTGAAGGCGGCGTTGCCCTCCGCCGTGTTGCCGGCCGAGCCGTACGCGACGTTCGGCGCCGACGGCGCGAAGGCGACCTCCCGAATGTCCGTGGACAACAGACCGGCGCCCGACAAAGCCCACGTGCGCCCGGAATCCGCGCTGCGGTACAGGCCCCCGCCGGTCGCCGCCAGCACCACACGGCCGTCGCCCGGCTTGACGGCCAGCCCGTTGACGGACGCGTTCGCCGGCAACTGCCCCTCGCCCACGCGCGACCACGATTCGCCGCAATCCGTGCTCTTGTAGATGCGGCCGCCCGGCGACAGGCGGCTCACCCACTGCATTTGTCCCACGCCGGCGTAGACGACGTCCGGGTTCGACGGGTCGAAACAGAGCGCGCCGATCGGCATCGACAGCGACCAACGGTCCGGCTTGAGGAATCCGTTTTCGATCCGGCGCCACGTATGGGCGCGGTCCGTGCTCTTGTAGATGCCGCTCTTGGCGCCCAGCAGCACGATCCGCGTGTCAAGCGGGTGCACCGCGATGCGATGGATGAAGTAGTCGCGAAGGCCCTCGTTGCGGGCCTTGTACGAGCGGCCGCCGTCCGTCGAGACGAAGAGCCCGCCCGCTGCCGTCCCCGCGTAGACGATGTCCGGATGGCGCGGATCGCACGCGATCGATTCCACGTGCCCGCCGCTGCCGAGTTCGATGGGCCGCCACCGAACGTCCCGACCCCAAGGCGCCTCTTCGGCGTTCATCACGGACGCCGGGCCTGCGGCCGGGTGCGGGCCGTTCTGCAACAGCAGGGCCCCGCCAAGGGTTCCGACGCCCACGGCGGTCGTGACGAAAAGCGCCGCCACCTTCAGCTTCACCCATGCCATGGCGCGCATGGCCCCGCGCGCAATGGCGTAGGCCGACCCGCCGGCGGCCGCGGCGCCGCCGGCAGTCCCGAAGGCTGTCGTGTGGATGGAATCGCACAGCCCTGCCGAAACGGCTTCCGCCGTGCGCGAGTTCAGGAAGGCCGCGAGCAGCGCCAAGGGTACGGCAAACCCACGCCTGGCCAGCGCCGCGCGCAGCCGCTTGATGCCGGTCAGGATGCGCATGCGCGCCGTGCTCAACTTGACCCCGTACGCTTCCGCGATTTCGCGTTGGGATTTGCCGAGCAGATAGTACGCGACCACCGCTTCGCGCGTCTTCGCCGACAGCGTGGCCAGCGCGCCGTCCAGCTCGGGCGCCACCTGCTGCCACAGCGTATCCCGGCTCTCGGCCTCCGGCTCCCAGACAGCCTGCTCGCGCCTTGCCCGCGCCCCGCGCGACCGGATCATGTGCCCCGCTACATGCACCGCCGTCCGCCATAGCCAGCCGCCCAACATGGTGTTCTTTCCCAGGCTTCGGGCCTTCTCGGCGAAGACAATGAATGTCGCTTGCGCCGCGTCCTCGGCCAGATGATGATCCTGCAGCCGGCGATAGGCCGCGCTGTAGACCAGCTGCCCATACCGCTCCACCAACTGCCGGAATGCGCCCTCTGACCCGGTGCGCACGTAGTCGGCGAGCAGCCTGCGCTCGATCGTCTCGGTTCGATCCTGTCCGCTCATCAACCGCTCACACGTTGCGTTACCAGCCGGCACATCCCGCCCCCTCCCAATATGCCGGCAGGAAATCGAAAGAGCAGAAAAACCTGCGCGAATTCCCTCACCATGCCCCGATAATAAGCGTGTCAGGGCGGATTGGCAGGAAAAATCGAACGGCGGAGCGGCACGTCCTGCTCCGACTCCACCCGCTCCCGCCAATCGTCCGGTCCGCGATGGCCTCTTGTCAAGATGCATGCCATGTTCCTAGTCTATACCGGTTGCCAGACTAGCAAACGAAAATTTAAAATAGGTAAATAATGTCAGTGACCGAAGCGAAGCGAATTCAGGCGCTGACGCGCGGAATGGATGTCCTGGAACTGCTCGCCGAGAGCGATGACGGGATGCGTTTGCAGGACATTGCCAAAGAGCTGGGCGGCAAGCCGCCGGCGGTGCATCACCTGCTCAGCACGCTGGTAGCGGGGGGTTATGTCGAGAGGGCGGAGAGGCCGGTTCGCTACCGGCTGGGCTCGGGCCTGCTTGATCTGGTTGGCAGGCAGGTGCGTCGTCGTCTCGTGCGCCGGGCCGGCGAGATCATGCTGGGCCTGCAGGCGGAGCTGGGGGCCGTTTCGATCAGTTTCTGCGAGGCGCGTGGCGACGGGCTGGTGGTCTCTCAACAGATGTCCGTGAGGCGGCCGGGCCACGTCCAGCGCGACGTGGCCAGCCCGCTTCCTCCCTACACCTCGCTGGCTTCCATCGTGCATCTTGCCTTCTGGCCGGAGGAGCGTGCGCAGCGCTACAGGGAACAGCATCCATTTGACGTTTACGGCAGTGGCCTGTGGCATTCTGCGGCTGCGTTCGAAGCCGTGGTGGACAAGACGCGTGCGGAGGGGTACGTGCGACTGCCGCTGGAGGCAGGGGCGAAGGTGCGGCTGATCGGGCTTCCCGTGTTTTCCGCAACGGACGAATTCGTTGCCTCGCTGACGATCCAGCGGATCGCGCGAACCGCGAAGGAAGCCGAACGCGCCTGGCCGCGCATGCTCGAGGCGGGACGGGCTGCAGCCGGACAGATAGGGGCGTGACGTGTTTCGAGAACCTGCACGGGATTTGCCGCTTGGCGGCCGCTATGACGTCGTGGTCGTGGGTGGCGGCGTCGCCGGGGTTTCCGCCGCGATTGCAGCGGCCCGCAGCGGAGCTTCTGTCTGTCTGATGGAGAAGACGGTGACCCTGGGCGGCCTCGCAACGCTTGGCAATGTGCTCGTGTTCCTCCCGCTCTGCGACGGCCGGGGCACGCAGCTCGTGGGTGGGCTCGGAGAAGAACTCCTCCTGCGTGTCACGGCGGACGTCCGGGCCGAAAACAAGCGCCTGGCCGTCTACCCGCCCCCGGCCTGGCCGCCGGAATCCGACGCGCCCGCGGCACGCGGCCGGCGCTACCCAAGCAGCTTCAATGTCGGGAGCTGCATCCTCGCGTTAGAGGCGATGGTGCAGGACGCCGGTGTTCATCTGCTCTACGATACGCGGTTCTGTGCCGTGATCAAGGACGGCGACGCCCTGCGCGCCGCCGTCGTCGAGAACAAAGACGGGCGCCTGGCCGTTGCCGGCACGGTCTTCGTGGACGCAACCGGCGATGCCGATGTCTGTGTTCAGGCCGGCGACCTGCCCGTCCAAGATCTGCAACGGGCCCTGGCCGAAAAGGACGTTATTCTTGACTCGCAGGAAGGAGGCAGTACCGTGAAGATTCGACCGACGGCAGTCCGGACCACGTGCGCGCTCACCCTTGCCCTGTTTCTGTCTGCTGCTCCCGCCATCTCGGCAGAGAAGCCGACGGGCCGATTCACTGCCCGCGGCCCGCTCAAGGCCACGCACGGGGAGCTGTTCTTCACCCGGGCGCAGATCCAGCGCGCCAAGACGGCCCCGGCCTGCGCGTCGCTGCGCAAGACGTTCTTCCGCGTGGCGGAGGAAACCCTCAACCGCAAGCCGATCATGGGCTATCTGGACTACGACAGCCGGGTCAAGACGCTGACCGTCGCCTACCTCATGACCGGCGAGAAGAAGTACTTCGCCAAGGTCATGGAGTACCTGTCGGCCGTCGGCAAAAACCGATGGACGGGCGGAGACCTCACCTACTCTCACTACCTGATCGGGACGGCCTTTGCCTACGACATGCTCTATCACGAGATCGAGCCGGCCTTGCGCGGCAAGATCCGGGACCTCCTGCTGCACCGGCTCGACCTGCATTTCAATACCAAGACCTACTACTACTATTTCGACACTGCCCGCACGAGGAGGAGCCTGCTGCTGAACAACCACCTGTGGTGGTGCAACAACTCGATCTACCAGGCGGCGGTCGCGCTGCGCGACGAAATACCGCCCGAGCTTAGCGACACATACATCAACACCGCGACGACTCTGCTCGTCGACAAGGTCATTCCGCTGCTGGCCGAGGACGGGTCCGGGCAGGAAGGCACAGGATATTCCATGTATGGCCTGTATGCCCTGCTGACCTTCATGGAAACCAAGCGGATTAACGAGGGAGTCGACCTGTACGGCACGAACCCGTACTTCCGGCGGATCATGTACTCCATCAATGACCTGCTGTTCCCCGGCGCGCCCGCCTCCTACGTGAACACGGGCGATAGCGACATCGGCGGCATGAGTCGTCCGCCCCCATCGTTCTGCTTTCGCCTGGCAGACGAATTCAAGGACCCGGTGCTCCAGCATTTCGGCTACACGTTCCATGAGAAATTCGCCGACCGCTACGGGTATTTCCCCTCCTCCCAACTGCTTTGGTTCAACCCCGCGCTGCGGCCGCAGGCCCCGACCCGCACGCCCAAGGCCGTCTTCTACGAGGGCAGCGGGGACGTAATCTACCGAACCGACTGGTCGGACTCCGCCCTCTACCTGAATTTCATCTGCAGCGCCCAGAAGGTCGGCCACAATCACCCCGACCAGAACCATTTCATCCTGGCGCAGAAGGGCAATCACCTGCTCGTCGACCAGGGATACTCCTACTGGAAGAACACCCAGGAGCACAACACGCTCACCATCGACGGGTACGGACAGCTCGGTGAGAACTACAAATTCATCCAGGCCACACTTACCGGCCAAGACGGTGTTCGCGACTTCTTCGCCGACGACGCGGCCGGCTACGTGCATTTCACGGGCGACGCGAGCACGTCCTACCGCCCGCAGTGCGAGTTGAAGATGTACAAACGGCACGTGGCGGCGCTGGGGAACACCATTGCGGTCTTCGACCGCGTGAAGACGGCAACGCCCAAATCGATGGCGATCCGCTTCCACAACTCGACCATCTACCCGATCCGGTACGCCACCTACGACGCCTTCGACGAGGTCAACCGCTTCACCATACCGGCGCCCAACGAACGGGCCCTGCTCACGGTCAAGGACTCCCAGCTCAGCTTCTTCCTTGACCGCGACAAGCAGACGGAGATCAAGCCCACCGTCATCATGCATTTCGCCGGCCATCGCGGCACGACGGCCACGGAATTAAGCGAATACGTCAACGGCTACTTCAACACCCGCAAGCCCTACGAGAAGATGCGCGTCTGCGAGGTCTTCAAGGACTTCGCCGCCGACGGCAAACCACCCACGCCACATGGCTTCCACCTCGTGCAACGGACGGCCGCACCCACCACCCACGCGGTGTTCAGCAACCTGCTCGTCGTAAAGGACACGGGCGCCGCCGATCCGCAGGTCACCCGGATCAACGCCTCGTCGCTCTCGGGTTTCAAGGTCGTCGCTCCGGACAAGACGGCGGTCTTCCTTTTCAACACGTCGGACGACCTTGAGCAAAGGCTCACCTACGACGGGTTCTCGTTTAAGGGCAGGATGGTGACGCTCGTCAAGGATACGACGACCGGCGCGGTGCGGCATCGGTACGCCAAGAACGCCGTGTTGGGCCTTCCGTAGGGGCG
The DNA here is from genome assembly GCA_016929905.1 of Kiritimatiellia bacterium. Lineage (GTDB taxonomy): Bacteria > Verrucomicrobiota > Kiritimatiellia > JAFGHX01 > JAFGHX01 > JAFGHX01. Next base: position 9,976 of record JAFGHX010000057.1, on the reverse strand, counting down.
GAAGCGCCTATCCGGCGCCGAGGCGAAGAACCTGCGTCCGCTCTACCCCGCGCCTCTCCTGACGGACACCCTCTTGACCTCGTACATGTCCTCCAGCGCCAGGTGGCTGATGTCTTTGCCCAGGCCGCTCTGTTTCATGCCGCCGTGCGGGAGTTGCACGGAATAGTGGACGGTATTGATGAGGATGTTGCCGAACTCCAGCCGATCCTGCGCTTCCATCGCGCGGTCCAGACGGCGTGTGAACACGTAGGCGGACAGCCCGGCGGGCGTGGCGTTGGCCAGCCGGAACACGTCCGTGCGGGCCGAGAAAGGAGCCACGGGGAGAATGGGCCCGAAGATTTCCTCCTTGAATACGCGCATGTGCGCCGCGGCATCCCGGATCAGGGTCGGCTGCAGAAAGAACCCCTTCCTCCGCGCGCGGCGCCCGCCGTGCAGTACGGTTGCACCCCGCTCCTCCGCATCGCGAATCAGCTCGATCATCCGACCCAAAGCGTGCTCGCCTATCAACGGCTGCAGGACGCGGCCTCGCGCCGCGCCGGAGCCGAGCCGGTACTGCCGGCACAGCCGCAACGCCTCGCGCAAGAACGCCTCGTAGACGCGTTCGTGGACATAAACCCGGTTGGGCGAAACGCAGACCTGGCCGGCATTGACGAACTTGAGCGCCACGGTCTGCCGGGCGGCATCCCGCACGTCCGCGTCGTCGAATACGAGCACCGGTGCGTTGCCGCCGAGTTCCAGGGAATAGCGCTTCACGCTTGTCGCCGATTCGCGGATCAGCTCAAGCCCCGCCTCCGTGGAGCCGATCAGGGTGAGCAGCCGCGGAATCCGGCTGCCGGAGAGCACGGGCCCCAGCTCGCGGCCGGACCCGCACACGACGTTGAGCGTGCCCGGCGGGAAGTCGAGGCGGTTGAACAATTCGCCCACAAGCGCCGTCGCGAGCGGGGTCTGAATCGACGGCTTGATCACGCACGTGTTGCCCGCCGCCAGGATCGGGCCGAGCTTGTAGCCCAGGTTCAGGAGCGGAAAGTTCCAGGCCAGAAAGGCCGCGACCACGCCGACGGGATGATGGATCAGCCGGTTGTCGTGCGTCCCGCCATAGTCCGGAATGCTCGTGCCGTAGTGCCGCTTGACGGCTTCCGCAAAGAAGTCGAGGCATTCGAGCAGCATGCCGAAATCGTAGGCCGCGCCTTCGGCGGTCTTGCCCGTCTCGTCCGTCAGAACCCGCAGAATCGACGCCCGGTTCCGCCCGAGAAGGGTTCGAAAAGCGCGGATTCGGTCCGCCCGTTGGTCGATCGAGAGAGCCGAGTAGACGGGGAAGGCGCGCTGCGCGGCCTCCAAGGCCGCGCGGGCGTCCTGCGCTCGGCACGCGTGCACCCGGCCCGCCAGGGCGCCGGTCGCCGGGTTCACGACGTCGATCCGGGGGCCGGTTCCAACCAGTTCGCCGTTGATCAGGTTCCTGAACGTTTTCATGCGGACCTTTCCTGCTTGGGTATAATGTAGATTATGTATAGTCGGAGTATAGCAGGTATAGCGATTCCGTCAAGGGGCAACGGAGCGCAGATCGGCCGGCCGCGCGTCGCGGGGAATGAGAAGGCCGTCCCACGGGCTTGTAGGCCGGGCACACCCGTTCGCGTGCGCGCCGGTTTCGCCTGATCCGCCGGCCTTGCTTTTGGGGTTGCGTTCTGGTATGCTGCGCGCGGGGTTGATGGGGGGGGGCTCGGATTGCGGGCATTGGGCGCCGGCGGCTGCCGCCGCTCCTTATCGGTGACAGCCGCTGCGCGGGCCGTGGTCAATATCTTGGGCGGGAGAATCCAATGATCTCATCTCGATGTCGTTCGTTTCGGCGGCGGATTGGGCTGCTAACGGCCGCCTGTACGGTTCTTGCTGCGGTTTCCGCCGTGGCTGAGGATTTCCCGCCGGACCTGGTGGACGCGGCGCGGACGGTTGGACTGAAGAGCAATCCCTACCACGAAGCCCTGGTCCTCAAACACATCAAGCAGGTCCACAGGCTGCGCAGCATGGAGCTGATCTCCGACGCGGAGTACCAGCGGGTCATGGCCTGGCACCAGATCGAGAACCTGAGCATGGCGCGCAAGACGGCGGGCGCTCTGGGATACAAGTTGTCTCCGCAACGGGTGAGCGAGACCAAAGGCCACTATCGGACTGGATCGGACAGCGACTATCACGTGCGCCGCAAGGACGGCCGGCCGTTGACGCTCGAAGACATCCAGGCGATCGAGCGCGCCTACCGTGTCGAAGTGAGCAAGCAGGTGAGGGAGCGCAGCCGGGCTGCCGGCAAGCCGGTTGCGCCGCCGACGCACGAGTTCGACACGGTCACCGATTTCATGGTGGCCTGGGACGCGACGACGGAGGCCGAATTCAATCGCATCGCCGCCTATCACAAGTCGAAGGGGGCCGACACCTACAGCCGTTACGGCGCGGTGATCGTCGAGTCGCAACTGCGTGATCCGAACGCCAGGGTGGATATCCGCGGCGCCGGCATGTACGTCAACGAAATGATTGAGCAGGCGGCGAAGAAGGAAGGCAAGATCCGCGCCTTGCGGGAGAAGCTCAAGGATGCCAAGGGCGCGGAAGCGAAGCGGCTGGAAGGTGAAATCAGAATTTTGACCGACGAGCATGAGAAGTATGTGGAGCGCATCAACGACGTCAACGCGCGGCTGGCGGAGCAGGCAGGCGTGCCGGCGCCGCCGAAGATCGATTCCAAGGGCGGGGCCGACTACCGAACCGAGGGGCCGATGCGCTATGTGCAGACGTTGGGCAGAATCGCCTCGTCCAGTCCGCAGGGGTCGGACACGCGGCGCTACGCGCGGTTTGTCCTGGCGTTGCGGATTTACGATATGCCGGAAGCGCAACGCCGCGCCTACATCGGCGGGCTTGATTCCGATCTGCAGCGCGAGGTCAAGGCGCAGGTCCAGCAGTTTCGCGAGCAGGAACAGCAGCGCGTGTCACAGGACCACATTGCCCGGCTCCAGAACTTCCTGCGCAGCACGGAAACCGGCAGGAGACTGTTGGACGGATATGATTGGGCTTTCAAGGAACTGACCAAGGAGCGCAGCCGCACGACGCAAAGCATGCAGTTCTTGGGTGACGTTGCCAGCGATCTGGGTGCGCTGGACCAGCATGTCGGCAACCGCGCCATGCAGCTTTCGATGTGGCTCGACGTGCTGCGGCAGACACGCGACGCCAAGAGCACCGCTGAGCTGGCGATTTCGTTGGGGCGCACCTTCGCATCGAGGAGCTACTACGGGATGATCGCCGGCTACGCCTATACGGGGTTGGTGGAAGGCGACACCACGGCGTTGGCCAAATCGCTGATCATTCTGCTCTGCCCCAAGGCGGCGCTGCCGCAGGTGGTGAAATCGATCGGCGACACGACCATCGACCTCACCACGACCGTGCTGTTCGACCACCAGTTCAAAGCCCTGTTCCTGCTCTCCGAGTTCGACGAGAAGACCGGCGCGCTGCTCAACATCGCGGAGTACGGCGGAAGCGGGGCGCCATGCCAATTCCTGGATGATGCGCTGTTGCCGGGCGGCTACAAGATGGTGGAGGGCGCGTTTGACCGGGCGCTGGCACTCGGCAAGGAAAAGAACCTGAGCCTCGAGATGCTTTCGGGGATCAACGTGGCGGGCAGCATGGCGCTGGTGCGTGCGCTGCAAAGCACGATCTACGGCGGCGCGCCCCAGGTGATGAAGAGCGATTCGCGCCTGTTGGGCGCCTGCGCCGAGGTGAACGCCTATACGACCGCGATCAACGATTTCGTCGAGGGGCTGGGCCGCAAGGATTCCGTGCCGCTGGACGCCGACGAGCATTGGGCGGATGCCGGCCTCGAGCCGGCGGCCCAGCGCCAGTTGACCGACTTGCTCAAGCTGCGCAGCCAAGCGTGGGGAAAGGCGAAGACGGCGCTGTGCGACGGCATCCGGGCGAGCCTCGAAACGCGCTATCGGGCGATGGCTCAGCTTGAGCAGGGCAGACTCGGCGCGTTCGAGCTGCTCCACAAGGTCGAGCTGCTGTTCAAGGCCCTGGACATGTACGACCTGGGCATGTCGTGGCTCTGTTATGACGCCGGCGTCAACTTCGTCCGGCGCGGCTTCGTTGTCGACGACAAGGAGCAGCGCATCAAAGCGATGGAAGTGCTGCAGCGCTATCATGCCGCGTATTCGGCCGTGCATGAGCTGCGCGAAACCGTCGAGAGTTCCTATGTCGCCCACTGCGGCAACGGGATGCCCCATCGCCCGCTGACCGGCACGCCGCCGCTGACCGCCGACCCGGACTTCGACAAGGGGCTTGCGGGCGCACTCACGCAGGAGGCTCTGAGCGAGATCAACGATACCGAAGAGCGTCTGCTCTGGATCAAGCGCGATGCGCTCAACGACACCGCCGCCCAGCTCGACGCCAATTTCGACAGGTGCCTCATGGGCGAGATTTGCGGCGCCATTATCACCGTTCACAACTGCAGCGCCGTGCACCAGGGCGCCGCTCACGCGCGTTCGCGCCTGTACAAGGTGCAGGTCCTGGCCGTCAATGAACTCTTCGCCAAGGGCTCGGAAGCCCACGAATTGGGCATGAAGATGCGCGAGCGGAAGGAAGAACTGATCGAGGAATTCAAGGAGCACTACAAGGCGTGCGAGCCCGCCTTGGCCATTCTGCCGCCGCCGGCCATCGTCGAAAACCGCGCGGCGGCCGAAACCGACCTCGCGTTCCGGGTGGCGGTGAGCAACGTGCCTGCCGAGGCCGTGTTTACCTGGTACGAGGACAGCCGCAAACTCGATACCGGGCCCGTTCTGCTGCACGCCTTCAAGGCGGCGGGTTCCTACGAGTTGAGCGTTGTGGCGGTGTGGGTCAAGTCGGAACGGGTCAAGCGCGACGGCAGCCTGTCCGCCAAGCTGATCTGCGTGGTCGGGGCGCCGGGCTCGGACGCGGCAACGCGTCCGTCACTGTCCATCGAGATGCCGGCCGAGCTGGCGGCCGGCGACGGGAAGACGGGTACACCCTACAGATTCCGAGCCAGAGGGAAGAACATTCCGAAGGGCGTCGTCTTCAATTGGTTTCGCGAAACGGACCCCCTGAAACCGGCCGAGAGCATAGAACTGGTCTTCGACAAGGACGGTCCGGTGAATTTGTCCGTCAGCGCCGAATGGGATGTTGCAGAAAGCGGCGCCGCGGAAGAAGTGTGGGCGCGCGCGGTGTTCCATATCGGCGTGCCGCCTGCAGCCTCGACAGGCCAAGTGGACAGGACCGCCTCGCCGGAAGGCGAGCCGGCGGAGTCTGAGCCGGGCAAGGAAGACCAGGCGCCGGAAGTCGCAGAGGGAGAGAAGAAGGAGGCGCAGCCCGAGCCGGCGGCCGGTGAGGCGATTGCCGAGCCCGAACCGGAGACCGCCTTGCCCGGTGGTGAACAGGCGGAGGCCGGCGCGCAGCCGGAAACGGCGGGCGACGCGGGCCGACCCACTGCCGAGCCCACCTCGAAGGGCGCCCGGGGAGGCACCGGCCAAGCGCCGACGCCGACCGAACCCGACCGGGAGGCAGGCGCGGCCGGGGGCGGCGCCGCTGGGGGAACTGGTGGCAGCGTGGTCGTGGACGGCGGGACCGTGTTCTATGGGCAGACCGTATCGATTGACCTGGGCGCGGAATACCGGGCCAGGGCGCCGGCCAAACCGGCCGCGGCGCCACAAGAGCCCATGGTCTTCACCGCCGGCAATTTCGTCGAGGAATATGCCGCTGAGCAGCGCAAGAAGCAGCCCAAGGGTATAGGCGCCGAGTTGGAGGCCACGAAGGCCGACTACTACAAGCGGTTTGAGGGCGCGCTCAGCCAGTCGTCCGCGGCCGACAAGACCCCGACCACTCTTGAAGAGAAAGCCGCGGCGCGCGCCGCGGCCATTGAAGAAATGGAGAAGATGAGTGGCCGGCGTGCCAATGTGGGGCCGCATGACCGCAGCGGCGACCCCGAGGCGCTCGACAGGCCCGACGGCTCATTCCTGGGCGGGGCGGCCGTCGAGAAACCGGCGGCGGACACCCAGGCGCCGGCGGAGCCGCCACCGCCACCGCCACCACCGCCGCCTGTCCAGACGGGCTTCAAATTCGTCTTTCAGGCTTCACCCAATGTCACTTTCGATCCCGTGGAGAGCACTGACGGGCGCACGACCGTCATGTTCGACCGGCTGGGCGAAGTGAAGATCTGGGCGCAGGTGCTCGACCTGAGCAAGCCGGAAGCGCCCGCTGTAGAGACCGCGCAGACGGTCTATCGCGTCGCAAGCCCGTCGTTCCAGATCGCCTGTGCACCGCCGGGCGCGAAGGTGGGTGAAGACGTCAGGGCTCAGGTGACCGCGCAGCCGGCCATACCCGAGAATCTGGTGCGCTACGTCTGGTTTGCGCCACCGTCCTCGGAGCGCATGGAATTCAGCGGCAACGCCGGCACGATCGGGTTCAAGCCGCGCACCACCGATCCCGTCGCCCTGCAGGTCGAGGCCAGGACTCCGCATTACGGAGAGACGCTCGGTGTGGCGTCGGATTCCTACCAGCCGTCCGCCTACACCGTGACCGCCGCGGTGCTTGGCCGCGCCGGTCCGCGCCCCCTGCAATGGGACCCGGTCAAGAAGGGCCTTGTGCCGGTACCCGAGGGCGAATACACGGTTCACGAAGAGATCCGGCTGCGCGCCACGCTGACCGGCACGCCCAAACCCGATCCTCTGCGCTGGTCATGGACCGTGAACGAGGGCACGACCATGCGCTCGTCGGGGATATCGGACAGTCTGAGCGTCGCGCGCAGCGAACCCGGCAACGTCACGGCCACCGTCACCGCAACGGACCGCGACGGCCGTGTCCTGGGTACGGCCACTGTCAGCGCCTCGGTCAGCATCGGCGACGACCAGCTCCAGCCGCCGAAAGAGCCGCCCGTGCCGAGCATCGCCTGCGACAAGACCGCCGTGGATCCCGACGAGACCGTGTCGCTCTCCGCTTCGGCCAGCGGCGGCACGCCGCCGTATCGTTTCGCGTGGAATGGCGCCACAGCGCGCGGGCAGACCGCAACGTTCTCTTCCGGCACGCCCGGCCGCCATACCGTCGGCCTGAGCGTGACGGATAAACTGGGCCAGACCGCCGACACGACCGTGGAGATAACCGTCAGAGCGATCGACCCCGAAATCGAGAAGCAGAAGCGTGTCGACGAACTGCTCAAGCAGGGCTACGCGCTGGAACAGCGCGACGAGTTGCCGGCCGCCATCGAGAAGTACCGCGAGGCGCAGGCGCTGACGGGCGACGCGCGCGTGGCCAGCCATATCGCGGAACTTGAAGCCAAACTCCGAGACAGAGCGACGGCGGCCGATCTGCTCGCGGAAGGCTATGCACTCGAGAAGCGGGGCGATCTCCCCGGCGCGGTCGAAAAATACCGGCAATCCCTCGCGCTGGACCCCAACCCCAAGGTCCAGGCGCGCATGGCCGAACTCGAAAAGAGAATAGCCGACAGCACCGTAGCCGGGTTGATCAAGGAAGCCGAGGCGCTCGAGAAGAGCGAACAGCTCGAGGAAGCCATCGCGAGGTACGAGCAGGCTCAACAGGTCCGTGCCAATCCCGCCGTTGCGCGCAAGATCGAGGAGCTCACACGAAGGGTCAAGACCGCCGCACAGGTCGCCGAACTGCTCGCCGACGGCTACAGCCGCGAGCAAGCCGGCGATTTCGCCGGCGCCGTGTCTCAGTACCAGAAAGCCCTGCGGCTGAAACGGGACCCCAAGGTAGAAGAACGCATCGCGCTGGTCAAGAAGAAGATGGCCGACAAGCTCGAAGCCCAGAAGCTCGCCAGAAAAGGCCGCGCGCACGAGCAGAAGGAGGAATGGGCAGAGGCGCTCGATGCCTACCAAGAGGCCCAGGCGCTTGCGCCTGATCCGAAAGTCGCGAAACGCATCGAGAACGTGCAAGCCGAACTCGCCGCTCAGAAGACCGAGCTTGAACGCCGGCGCCAGTCTGCTGAGAAACCGGAGGAACGCGTCAATACCCTCCTCAACAAGGGCTACGCGCACGAACAGAAGAAGGAATGGGCCGACGCCCTGGACTGCTACGAGCGGGCGCAGAAGATAGCGCCCAACCCCAAAGTCGCCGCCCGCATCGAACAGGTCCGCCGCCTTCAGCGTCAGGAGGAAGAGAAAAGCCGGTTGCCGCCGAAACAGGAGCGCCAGCCCGAACAGGCACGCGTGCCGGTCCCGGCGAACCCCAAGCCGGCGGCTAAGAAGCACACGCCGGCACCCGCGCCCAAGGCGCGTGCCTACAACCTCAACGGCTCGTATCGTTTCAGTTCCGGCGGCGAGGGCATGACCATTACGATCAGGCAGAAGGGTAACAGCGTGCGGCTCTCTTTCAGGGACAACAGCGCCGCTCAGTCGATGGGCGACGTTGGCGGGGTGATCAAGGGTGATTCCTTGTTTACGGACACGGGTGTCGAATTGAAGATCCTGGACAACGGGAACACCCTGGAAATGCGATCGCCGGAAGGCAGAATACGGTTCAAGCGCTGATCGGCCAGGGCGACGCCCGAACTCGGCGATTTGAGAGGCCAGGTTGGCGCCCCGAACCCGGACTCGAGGAGTGCCCTTGCGGCTGCACGGGCAGCATGTGAGGATCCATCGCGATCTGTCAGCGCTGTACGGCGTCACGACCTCGCCACATTCCAGTCTCTGACAAGGCGCGCAACCATGCCGTCGGGCGACGCGTACGGAATCCAGAGCTTCTCCGCCCGTTGCAAGACGAAGGCATTGCGTTCGGAGGCGGCGGCCAGATCCCCAGCATCGTTCTTCATTTCCAGGATCAACATGCGGTTCTGTTCCAGAGCGGGCAGCCAATCCGCGGGGATCTTCATGGCCTCGATTCCCCATGCCGGACAGCATATGATCTTTGCCTGGCTCTGCAGCAGGGCCGCCAGTATCGCTTTCTCCGGTCGCGAATGGAATCCGCTCATGATGCAGTGATGCGCGTGCGCGGCCGACGCACGCTCCTCTGCCGCCGCCAGGGCTTGCGGCGGACAATCGCGTGAGCACAGCATCCCGATCTTGGGCCGATTCAGCAGCGCCGGATTGCCGATCATTCTGTACGGGCGCCCTTCATGGGCGCCCTCTATGATGAGCCTCCATGGATTCATCCGGATATAATTTGCCACACGCGCAAATTCCTCCGCATTCCGAATGATTCGCTCATAATAATTGCGATGCCATATCTTGCCCGGAAACGGGGCGAATCGGTTTGCCTTCACGCCGGCGACGTACTCCTGCACCACCAGCGATTTGAATGCGCCCACAACATCGCCCAGCGCCTTCTTGCCGCCCCGCATCCGCACAATCCCATGGAAATGATCTGGCATCACGCTGTACGGGCAGGCCTTGTGCCTGCCCTCAGAAAGGGCATCCACCAGGGGGGCATCCTCCGGGGGGTACGGGCAGGCCTTGTGCCTGCCCTCAGAATGGGCATCCAGCAGGGATGCCCCTACGGCGGACCCGGGCAATTCCTCCCACACGCGGCCGACCATTTCCTTGACGGCGGCATCTGCGAAAATATCGCCGGCATCCCGGAACGCGCAGATCGTCACGAAATAGGCGCCTCCGCCGGCATAGTCGTGCCCCTTCAGGCGAATCGACCGGCGGTGATGGAGCTTCGGGTTGTATGGATGTTTCTTCACCAGACGTCCTGCCCGAAAGATACGACCTCAGTTGTTCAGACGCAATCCCAATACACAATCGGCCAATCTCATCGGCGGTTCGTGTTGGAGAACCGGGGGCGAACCACGGAAATGCAGAAAAGTCGTGTGGCGAACCGCTGATTTCTTTCGGTTCTTCTCCCCGGCTGGTCGCTGCGTTTGTGACGGGGAAGACATACCCGAAGGTCGACGGGAGATATAATCGAAAGTTGTGGATTGGAAAAGGAAAGAGCGTATCCTTTCAAAAACCAAAAAGAAAGGTACCCCGCTAGCACGGGG
>JAFGHX010000056.1 GCA_016929905.1 Kiritimatiellia bacterium | reverse complement strand
GCGCCCAGCATCGCCGAGAGCTGCCGCGTGAACGCCGGCAACTCCTTGTTCCGAATCTTCTTCGCCCCAGGCGTCTTCTTGCGCTTGCTGCCTGCCCTTGATCGTGCCGGCGCGCGACTCGGCCGCGCGCTTGACTGCGCCGCCGCCGGCGCCACCGTTGCGGATGGTCGTATGACTGCCATGGTAGGCACCTCCCCCTTCTCAGGAAGTTTGTTAGACCCGACACTCATAGAACCAAGCAATAATCGTGCCAACCTAAACCGTTTGCGCCAGATTCGCCCTGTTCCCCCACAGATAGGTGTCCATCCGTCCAAGATCACGGTCCGCTTCTCAGAAACGAGAAGGCTTCAAACAGCCGAATTCTCACAATTGAGAAAGAGCGCAGGGCTGGTCCAAATGCAGGGGAGCAGCGTGCCGGTCAACGCTCGTCGCAGCATGCGCTGGGTTGCCCGCGGAGCAGGTGGCTGGTAGAGTCTTGCTATTCGGGTGGGAGCCTTGGCTGAAATAGTGGCCTGGTCATCCGAGACTTACTCGAGCAAGTTCTTGAGCAAGATGGACAAGCGCGCGGTCAACGCATGGTGCCTGTACGACTGGGCGAACTCGGCGTTCGCCACGACGATCATGGCGGCGGTATTTCCTCCGTTCTATCGTGCTCTGGGGGGCCAGGCCGGGCTTTCGGGCAGTGAGGCGACGGCGTACTGGGGTTACACCGCGGCCGTGGGGCTTCTCGTTGTGGCGCTGATTGCGCCGGTGCTCGGTGCGATTGCGGACTACACAGGCGGAAGGAAGCGTTACACAGCCGTCTTTCTCGTGCTGGGTATCCTGTGCACGGCGGCGCTGGCGCGTCTGCGTTGCGGCGGCTGGTTGGCCGCGTCCGTGCTTTTCGTGGGCGGCAATCTCGGTTTTGCGGGCGCGAACGTGTTCTACGAATCGCTGCTGCCGCATATCGCGGGGCAGGACGAGATTGATCGGGTTTCGGCGAAAGGCTACGCCCTGGGCTACGTGGGCGGCGGCATCCTGCTTGCGGTGAATCTGCTGTGGATCGCCAGGCCGGCGGCGTTCGGGCTGCCGAGCGCCGATGCGGCCGTGCGCCTCTCGTTTCTCAGCGTCGCCGTCTGGTGGGGTGTGTTTTCCGTGCCCCTGTTCCGGCGGGTACCCGAACCGCCGGCCGGCCGCACGGGTGAGACGCCCGGCCGTCCGCTTCGGCAGGGCCTCCTGCGTTTGGCGGCGACGTTCCGTCAGATCCGGCGGCACAGACAGTTGCTGTTGTTTCTCGCGGCCTTCTGGATCTACAACGACGGGATCGGCACGATCATCAAGATGGCGACCGCCTACGGCGATGAGATGGGAATCGGGCTGACGCACATGGTCTGGGCGCTGGTCATCACGCAGTTCGTCGGCATTCCGTTCACGTTCCTGTTCGGCGCCTTGGGCGAGCGGCTTGGCGCGAAGCGCGGCATCTTGATTGCGCTCGGCGTTTACACGCTGATCAGCGTGTTGGGCTGCTTCATGCGCACCGCCGCCCATTTTTACGTGCTCGCCGTTCTGGTCGGCACCGTGCAGGGCGGCAGCCAGGCGTTGAGCCGGTCGCTGTTCGGCGCGATGGTTCCCAAGCAGAAATCCGCCGAATTCTTCGGCTTCTTCAGCACCAGCGCCAAGCTGGCCGGGATCGCCGGGCCGCTGCTGTTTGCGTTCGTGAGCCATCTGACCGGGGCGAGCCGGCTCAGTATTCTGGCGCTGATCGCCTTCTTCGGCGCCGGCGCCCTCGTGCTGAGCCGGGTCGACGCGCAGGCGGGCATCCGCGCCGCGCGCGCGGAGTAGAAGCGCCGTCTTGCCGCTTCCGCTTTCAGCGCCGCGGATGCCCGGCAGATCTCCGCCGGCCGCGGCCGCCGCGGCGGCGCCTGGCCGGCCCTTCGGTCGGGACGTGTGCCAGGAGCCGGTCGTCGGGATACCGGCACGGGAGCGACTCGCCCAGCAGTTTCTCGATTTCGGGGATGACGAAGGACTCCTGCTCGCACGCGAAGGAGATGGCCGTGCCCGTCGCGCCGCCCCGGGCCGTCCGCCCGATCCGGTGCACGTAGTCCACCGCCTGGACGGGGAAGTCGTAGTTGATCACGTGCGTGATGCCCTCCACGTGCAGGCCGCGGCCGGCGACGTCTGTCGCCACGAGCACGCGCAGCTTGCCCTCATGAAAGGCGTCGAGGATCTTGACCCGCTTCTCCTGCGCCACCTCGCCGGAAAGCGCGGCGCAGTGAATGCCGTGCTGCTCCAGCCCCGCGGCCACATGCCGCGTCCGCTCACGCCTGTTGGTGAAGACGAGCACGCGGCCGACCGTTTCCTGCTTGAGGATGTTGCACAGCAAGGTCAGCTTCTCGCGGACGGTCACGATATACACCACCTGCTGCACCGTGTCGACGGCCACCTTTTCCGGCTCGACCTCGACCACGACCGGGTCCGTCATCCACTGCCCGGCCAGGCGCATGACCTCCGGGGTCAGCGTGGCGCTGAACAACAGGGTGCGCCGGTGGCCGCGGCTCGGCATCGCGTGGATGATCCGGCGCACGTCCGGGATGAAGCCCATGTCGAGCATGCGGTCGGCTTCGTCGATCACCAGCACCTCGACATGCCGCAGGCTGACGCAGCGGCGCCGCTCGAAATCGAGCAGCCGGCCCGGCGTCGCCACGAGGATATCGAACGGCTCGCGGCGGAGCTGATCCTCCTGCTTCTGGTAATCCATTCCGCCGTAGACGGCCAGCGTTCGAACCGGGCCATGCCTGGCCAGTGCGAGCGCGTCCTTCGTGATCTGCATGACCAGCTCCCGCGTCGGCGCGATCACCAGCGCGCGCGGCGTCCCGTTGCGCCGCTTGCCCTGCTCCGGCTGACGCAGCAGATGGTCGAGAATGCAGATCAGAAAGGCCGCCGTCTTGCCCGTTCCCGTCTGCGCGCGGCCCGCCACGTTCCGGCCCTTCAGGCACGGCGGCAGCGCCATCGCCTGGATCGGCGTGCAATACGTGAAGCCGAGATCGGCGACCGCGTGCAGGATGGGCTTGGGCAGATGCAGGTCCTGAAACCGCGTCTTGCCTTCAGCAGGCGGTACGTCGGGCAGGGCGGTCGGTACAGCCGCCGGGGCGGGCGGCACATCGGCCTCGACGGGCGGTACATCGGCCTGGGCGGGCAGCACACCGCGCGGGGCGGGCGGGCGGTCCGCCGTGGAGCCCGGAGCGCGGCGCCTGCGCCGGCGCTTGCGGCCGGACGTGCCGGTCGACGGCCGTTGCGGCGGCTCCGGCGGCGGCAGCGGTTTGCCGGGCGCTTCGTTATCCCTCGCGGCCGGCCGCCGCCCGATGCCGGCCAGTCTGCTGACAACCCTGTGCAATATCCTTCGTACCATGGAACCTCCGTCCCGGAACTGCAACTCGCCCAATTCCACGGAAACAGTACAGGATCGGGGCGCAACATGCGAGTGCATAGTGGAAGGGCTGTTGCCCAAATCTACTTGAGGCGCGTTGCTGCCGATTCTCGGTTCCGGGCCTTCGGCCCGGGGGAAGCGGCGGGCCGCCTTCGCCCAGCGGCTACGGCGCGCCAGGTACGCCGCTTCTACTTTCAGGCGAGCGGCAGCCAGACGTTCATCTCGGCTATCCCGCGGTTGGCCCAGGCGTACAGGGGGATCATCCGGATCGGGACGCTTGCGCGGCGCGGATTCGCATGCGGCCGGTAGAGCCTGTGCGTCCAGTCGCCTTCCGGCACGTGCCGTGCGTCGCCTTCCAGAACGGTGACGCCGCCGAGCCGCGCGCCGTCATGACGGGCCGCCAGCCGGCAGGGGGCTGTCATGCGCACTTCGGGCACGCGCACGCCTTCAGGCATGTCGGGCGCTTCGAGGCAGTAGACCAGCGGCCCCCGCATGACGGCCACGTGGTTGCGCAGTTCTTCCACGTACGGATGCGCCTCAATCAAGCGCGCCGGCATCGGCAGGCTCAGCCGGATCACGTCGCCCGCCCGCCAGACCTGCCGCACCGCGGCGTACGAGCCCGGTTGGAGTGCGGTGCGCCTGCGGCGCCCGTTGATTTCGATGCGCGGGCGTTCGGCCCAGCCGGGGATGCGCAGGTGAAGCCCCGTCTTACGCGCCGGCGCGTGTTCAACGGTGAACGTGATTTCGCCGTCCCACGGATAGGCCGTGTCCTGGCGCAACCGCAGCCGCGCGCCATCGGCAAGCGTGCCGTCGAACAGGCTGCCGCCGTACTGATGGACCCACAGCCCGGCGTCCGAGCGCGTGTAGACATAACCGTGCAGCTCGGCGATCAGCCGCAACAGGTTCGACGGGCAGCAGATCTCGCCCCGGCGCGGCGGCTCGCCCGGCTGATAACGATAGTTGTGCGGCTTCTCCCGCATCTGCGGGGGCTTGTACGCGCCGTGACAGCGCAACACGTTCACGTAGAACCAGCTCCGGCCGTCCAGCCCGATCCCGGGCAGAACGCCGTTGTACAGCGTCTGCTCCATCAGATCGGCATACTTCGCTTCCGCCGTGATGTTCAGCATGCGCCAGTTCCACATGAAACTGCCGATCTGGGCGCACAGTTCGTTGTAGGCCGCCGCGTTCGGCAGCCAGTACTCCGGCCCCGCCGCCTCGCAGACCGGATCGCGTCGGACCGAGAGCCCGTAGTGGATCGGGCACACCCCGCCGGTCAGATAGAGCTTCTTTTCGGTCAGATCCGCCCACAGCCGATGCAGCGCGTCCAGCAGCGAGGCATCGCCTTGCTCCATGTACACATCGGCGACGCCTGCAAAGAGGTACGACCAGAACACCGCGTGACCGACGACCGTGTGTTCGTCGCGGAGCCGGACCCGGTCCTGCGTCTGATCCGTGCCGCCCGGCACCGTGCCGCGCATGTCGACGAACGCGCGGGCGACGTCCAGATACTTCCGCTCACCGGTGACCCGATACAGTTCGACGCAGCCCATGATGATCGTGGGGTTGTGCGCCATGCCGGCGAGCGCGGGCTCGCACGCCATGAAGACGGAATGGACGTAGTCGCCCACGCGCCGCGCGATGTCGAGGAAGTTCGTCTTGCCCGTCATCCGGTGGTGTACGCACGCCGCGGTCACCAGGTGGCCCATGACATACAGCTCATGGATGTTGGCGTGCCGGTAACGCGCCATGCCCCGCAGGATGACTTCCGTGTGGATGTAGCCGTCCGGCCGCTGGACTTTGGCGATCAACGCGATGATCGCGTCCATCGAGCGGTCCAGTTCGGGGTCGGGGTTCACCCCGTACACCGCGGCCGCCGCCTCCAGCCACTTGTAGACCCAGCCGTCCTGCCAGTGGACGCCCGCGAACTCGCCGGCCAGCTCGCCGGCCGCGATTCGGAAGTTGGTCAGCGCGTGGCCGATCTCCGGATCGTCCATCCGCGCGTAGAGGTGGGGCAGCGTCGCGTCGCGGCACTGCGCGAACCGGTCCGCCCAGAATCCGGTTGTCCATTTCACATCCGTCAGGCCCACACTGCGCAGCGCGCTGTGCGGGCTCGATGCGTTGTCGATGATGCCCCGATCGCTCATGCGTTTTCACCCCTCGCCGATCGCGGCGAGCCCGCGCGTGACGCGATCGGCCGCGGTCTTCACCACCGGTCCGTGCTGGTTCAGCGCCTTCTCCCCGTATCGGAAGACGGGGAATTGAACGACGAGCGAGGCGACGACCTGCCCTCTGGCCAGGATCGGCGCGGCCACGGCCATGATGTCCTCTTCGTACTCGCCCGTGTTGACGGCGTAGCCGCGCGCCCGAACCCGGCGCAGGTCGGCCAGGATCGCCTTCTTCTGCGTGCGGGTCTTGCGCGTGAACCTTTCCAGCTTCGTCTGGTCGAAGTACTTCGCCAGCTTCGGGTCCGGCAGGAACGCGAGGATGGCCTTGCCGGCCGCCGTCACGTGCGGAATGAACGTCTTCTCGTCCAGGTTCAGAATCTGGATGTTGCGCGTCGATTGCCGGTGCGCGATGAACCGCAGCCGGTAACTGCTCAGAACGGCCAGCAGCACGTTCTCGTTGAACTGCGCGTGCAACGCGTCCAGTTCCGCCGCCGCGACGGTCGCCAGATCCGCGCACGGGTCCGCCCGGACCGCGCCGGCCAGTTCGCGGATCCGCCCGGAGAGATGATAGCGCCCCGTCGCCGGGTCCCGGATCGCGTACCCCGCCTGCACCAGCGAGTTGATGAACAGCGTCATGTTCGAGCTCGGCATCGAGAAGTGGCGCGCCAGGTCCGCCACCCGCGCGCCATCCCGCGCCTCCGCTATCCGTTCCAGGACCCGAATACCCCGCACGAGCGAATGGATCACACGCATGGTCCCGCACCTCCCTTTCGCTATAGAAAGTATAGCATAAGTATATATAGTGGACTTCATGGCCGTCAAGCGGAAAGCGAGCGGGGAGCGGGGGTGTGAATGTGCTTGGGTCTGGCGGCCGTTTCCGTACAATGGGCGGGGGAGGGAACGAACCATGCATAGGCCGACCAAGCGCCTGTTTCGGTTTCTGGCGGGAGTGGCGGCGGGCATGCTGCTCGGCCTCGGGGCGGCGGCGCCCGGGGCGCCGGTGAATCTGCTGCCGAACTCGAGTTTCGAGGACTCGCCTGACGCACGCGAGCTGTATCCGATCGTCGGGGAGTACCGGCACCTGGCGGCAGACGAATGGATGATCGACGCCGCCCAGTGCCGGCACGGGCGGCAGAGCCTGCGGATGGCGGGCACGGCCCCGTTCTTCTGGCAGGTACTCAACCTCGACGCGCGCGAGATGGTCTTTTCCGTGCACATGAAGGCCTCGCGCGAGAACGTGAAGGTCGAGCTCGGCTACGAGACGCTGAGCTTCATCGATGACGGGGCGGTGTACGCCCGGAAGCCGCAGAGGCAGGTGGTGAGTGTGGGGCCCGAATGGACGCGCTACGAGGTGCGCGCGGCGGGCGGGGCGGCGAAGCTGAAGTTCATGCCGCTGCACCTGCACCGCGCGTGGGTGCGGCCGCTGGTGAAGGATGTCGTCTGGGTCGATGCGGCGCAGTTGGAAGCCGGCTCCGCGGCAACCGCGTATCAGCCGGCGCGCGGCGGGAACGGGCTGCCGAGCGGGCTGGACAAGGACCGTGAAAAGGCCCTGATCTACGGGCCGGACGAACTGGTGATCCGCAAACCGAAGAGCCGCAAGGCCGGCGAGATTCCGCTCGTGGTGCGCGAGAGCGCAGGCACGGCCCGGCAACAGGAGCCCGTCTGGGGCGGCGTCCCATTCCCGCCCGGCGTGCTGTTCGAGGCGGACGCCGTTCGGCTGTACGACGCGGCCGGCAACGAGGTGCCGTGCCAGACGCGCGCGCTGGCCCGGCGGCATATCGACGGCAGCGTCACCTCCCTGCTGGTCGACTTCCAGGCCTCCGTTCCGGCCGGCGGTGCGGCGCGGTATGTGCTGCGCTACGGGCCGGACCCGCAAGCGCCGGCAGGCGTTGCGCTGGCGGCGGAGGACGAACACACGATCCGGCTGGATTCCGGTCCCGTCCAGGCGGCGCTGCGCAAGGACGCGTTCTGCTGGTTCGACTCGCTCCGGGCCGGCGCTCGGACACTGGCGCCGCCGCCGGAGGGGGCCGGCTGCTTTGCGGCGGCGGTCGGCGGCGTCACCTTCGGCTCGAACACGGGCAAGCCGCGCGAGCTGCGCGTGGAGTCGAACGGGCCGCTGCACGCGGTGATCCTCGCGCGCGGCAGCCACCGCGCCGCCGACGGGTCTGCGACGTTCCTGGACTACGAGGCGCGGATCCATGTGTTCAAGGGCAAGTCCTGGTTCCTGCTCGAATCCGCGTTCGAGAACCGGGAGCCGGGCCTGAACACGGAGGTGGGGGCCATCTTCGTGCGGCTGCCCGCGGCGGGGCACGGGGCGGTGCCCTGCGCGTTCGGTACGGAATCGAGCGGCGAGCTCGAGTACACGGTCGCGCCGGGCGGCTCTGTCCTGTTCACGCAACTGCACGCGTACTACGGGGCGGGCCGCTACGACCTCGCCGTCGACCGCGGCGCCTACACCCCCTTCACCAAGGTGCTGCGCGACACGCGCGCTACCGGACGCGTGCGCGTCGGCGATACGGCGCTGGCCGTCCACGACTTCGCGCCGCTCAACCCGAAAGCCGTCGAGCTGCGGCCGCAGTCCGTCACGCTCTATCACTGGCCGGCGCGGCATGTGCGGTTCCTCGATCTGCCGTTCGGGACGGCCGGCAGCCTGCGCTTTGCCTACGCCCCGTTCGGCGGCGAGGACGACGGCTGCGCCGCGGCCCAAACGCCGCTGCTTCTGCAGCCGGACAAGGAATGGGTTGCCGCCAGCGGCGTGTTCGAGCGCTACCTGACGGCCGAGCAGGCCGCCGCCGCCTACCCCCGTTTTCACAAGCGGCTGCAGCCGCTGTTCGACGTGCTGGCCGACGACCGGGAGATGCTGGATCTGACCGGCATGTTCGACTACGGCGAGATCGGCGTGCCGATGAAGTGGATGAACAACGAGACCACCGCCCTGCGCAACCTGTTCATGCACTATCTGCGGACAGACGACCCGCGCCTGTTCCGGCGCGCCTGGACGCTGGCCCGGCACCTGCGCGAGGTGGACATCTGCCATGCCCGGCCCGGCACGCGGCTGATGCACCACCCGTCCGGCGGGATCCATACCACCTACGGCTGGCATACGGGCCACTACTGGATCACCGGCCTGATCTGGCACTACCTGCTCACCGGCGATCCGCGCACGTACGAGATCGTGAAGGATTCCGGGGCGCTGCTCATGAAGAAGTACCGCAACGACCATTACGTGGGCCGGGAACGCACCCGTATGCTTCTGCACCTGGCGCAGCTCTACGATCTGACCCATCTGAAATGCTTTCGCGAGGCGTTCGAGACACACTACAACTTCGGCAAACCGACGCTCAGCTCCGACTACTACGGCGGGACCGGGCTGCTGCTGCTGGAGAAATGGCATGAGGTCACGGGCGATGAGCGGTGCCTGGCGCGCCTGCGCGAAGACGCCGCCGCGTTTCTGAAGAAGCGCACGACCGATCCCGTGCCCGGCGCCGGGATCGGACAGGGGCGCGGGTGGTACCTGTTTTCCGCGCTGCCCGTCTGCTGGGAGGCGACTGGCGATCGCCGCTTCATCGACGGGTTTCACGACCGGCTCGTGTGGCACACGGTCAGTACGCACGGGGTCGACCACAACGCCGTGCGCGGGACGGAGTATCTGTGGGCGGCCGCCCGGCTCGGGACCCCGGAACACGAGATGATGCCCGAGAACCTTTTGGGGATCGACATCCTGACGGGCAGCATGAGCCTGCCGCGCCCGCCGCGCGGCGAGCCGCGGTTCCGCATCCGGCTCGTCGACCGCCGCGACGAGCCGTTTGTTGTGGGGATCTATCGCACCCGCAACTTCCGCGCCGAGCAACGCAAGACGGCCGATGACGGGCTCGCCTACCGCGTCGTGCGCCCGGACGGCAGCACCCTGGCGAAGGAGAACCTGTCGGGGAAGGCCTGCGCGTGGCGCCGGATCCGGGTGGCGCCTGACGGGGTGTGCGGCGATTACACCGTCGAACTGGACTGCCTGCGCGACGGGCAGGGCGCGTTCTCCTGCTCGCTGCCGGGCACCTTTCTCGATGCGCGCCGCATGTTCGGGTTCCGGCGCGACCGGTGCGCAACCGGGTTCGCCCGGTTCGCGTTCCGCGCGCCGCTGAACGCGCCGGGCATCACGCTCCGGCTCCGTTGGCCCGCGCAGCCCGGCAGCGAAGGGCAGGGGACCGCCGTGCGGATCCAGGACCCGACCGGGCGCGTGGTGGGCGAGCGGCGCTGGATCGCGCCCATGGGCACGGTCTACGCGGAGTCAGGCGAACAGATCGGGACGATCGATCGGATGGAGTTCCCCATCCCGGCCCCGAACCGCGGCAAGCCGCTCGTCATCACGATCCTCGCCGCCAAGTGGCTCGGCTGGCAGATCGAGGGGCTGGAGGAACCCTGGCTGGCTGCAAGCCCCGCGGCGTTCGGGGAATAGCGCTGTTGCTCTTATTCATAGTATCGTGCCGCGTTTGAGAACTTGGCCTGCTGTTCCGCCGGCGGCTGTTCAGCCAGGAATTTCCAGTCCCGGGGCGTCCGGTTCGCGGCTTCCGCCGACATATACCCACGAAAAGGTTGATCTGCCTGGACGATTGATCGACAATGCCGCCGGACGCGTCGATCGAGATCAGATTCCCGTGCAACACGGGCTTCTTGTGCGCACAACCCGGCACGCGGCCTGTGATGGCTGACATTTCATATGAGTGCGATAGACCAGCAGCTGCTCGAGGCGTACGCCAGGGAGCATTCGGAGGGTGCGTTCAGGCAGATTGTCGAGCGGTACGGGCAGTTCGTGTACAGCAGCGCGTACCGGCGGCTCGGCGATCATCAACTGGCTGAAGACGCGACGCAGGC
This sequence comes from Kiritimatiellia bacterium, assembly GCA_016929905.1. Classification (GTDB taxonomy): domain Bacteria; phylum Verrucomicrobiota; class Kiritimatiellia; order JAFGHX01; family JAFGHX01; genus JAFGHX01. The sequence continues at coordinate 17,664 of JAFGHX010000056.1, read as the reverse complement.
GACATTCGTGATCCTGGCCGAGAAGGCCGGGAAGCTGAGGAAGACAACGATGCTCGGCGGGTGGCTTTGGAGGACGGCCGGATTTGTGGCCCGGAACATGCAGCGCCGGCGCGCCGCACGGGCGGTGCGCGAGCGGGAGGCCGCGGCGGCGGCCGAGCCGGACGAGAACCTGGCCTGGCAGAGTCTGATGCCGGAACTGGACCGGGCGCTGGACGCGCTGGCCGGCGGGACGCGGCAGGCGGTGCTCTCCTACTACATGCTCGGCAAATCGCAGCGGGAGGTGGCGGCGGAACTGGGGACGACCGAGGAGGGCGCGCGCAAGCGGATCAAACGCGGGCTGATGAAACTGCGGGAGCTGCTCACTGTGCGGGGGGTCGCCGTGCCGACCGCACTGCTGGGCTCGGTGCTCGGCACGCGTACGGCCGAAGCGGTTTCCGTCGCGTTTCTCGATTCCGTGCACGAGGTCGCCTATGGGATCGGTTCGGGCACCGTTGCCGCCGGCGGGGGCGCGTACCTGTTGGCGCGCAGCGCCGAGCGCGTGATGCTGTGGGCGAAGGTCAAGGTGGCCGCCGCCTGCGCCGGGCTCGCCGTCGGCGTCGCCGGGGTCAGCACCGCCGTGGCCGTCCATTTCCTGACGCCGCCCCCTGCGCCACCCGCGCCGCCGCCGCCGCCGGCACCGGCACCGGCGCGCGCGGCCTCGATCTCGCCGGACGGCGACTGGGTCGCGGCCATCAACGCGCTTCAACCCGGCGAAATCGGGCAACTCGAGCCCGGCCGGTTCACGGGGCGCGGCATCATCACCGTGCGCGGCACGGCGGACCAGCCGATCACCGTGTGCGGCGCGCCCGGGCTGGCCTCGATCCTGGACGGCGGGCCCGGTCGGCCGCAGCGCTTCTACGGCGCCCTGCGGATGGACGACTGCGTTCACCTCGTGCTGGAGAACGTCACCGTGCAGAATCCCTCGCCGCAGGGTTTGGATGGGGCGACCGATTACACAGAGGCCGACCAAACCGTTGGGGCGAGCGGACTGCTGATCAGGGGCGGGTCGCACATCGCCGTCCGGAACTGCCGGTTCGCGCATATCGCGCAACGCGGGATCCTGGCCACCCACTGCACGGCACTTTCGGTCGAGCGGTGCCTGTTCGTGCGGGTGGGCAACGATTCGGCCAGCGGCGACATCGAGCTTGGCAACTGCACCGCGCCGGTGATCCGGCGGAACCTGTTGGCCGGGGACGTAGGCGGCGTCTTCTTCCACGGCCAGGAAGCGGGCGGCCTGGTCGAACGCAATCTGCTGCTGAACCACAAATGGGAGCGGAGCATCAGCATTGGGGACATCGGCCGCAACGCGGAAGGCACGCCCTGGACCGCGATCACCGGCAACGTGATCTATGCCGACCGGAGCCGGGAGCGCGGGATCGCGGTCTCCAACGGCGTCCGCTATCTCAGGATCTGCGGGAACGTGATCTATGGTGGCGCCGCCTCGGGGTTCCCCGTGGTGCGGATCACGGGCGGCGCGCAGGACATCGAGCACATAGAGGTGATCGGGAATTGGATCGAGGCGGAAGGCGGGGGGCCGGCCGTTGTCATCGCGCCCGCCGCCGCGGACGAGCTCGCCGCCCTGCGCGATATAGCCGTCTGCCACAACGTCATCGGCGGCGGGGGGGACACCGCGCTGCGCATCGCGAACCGGACCCGGACCGGCGTGGCGCCGGTCAGCGGAATCCGGGTGTTCAACAACATCTTCGACGGCGCGCGGCTACGGGTCGATTTGCCGGCCGGCGCCTGCACGGCCGGCGCCAATCTCTACCACAACGTGCCGGTCTGGCCGCTGGATGCGGCGCCCATCACGGGCGCGCCCGTCTACCGGGCCCGGCCCGGCCCGCTCGCGCCGGGCCCCGGCTACGCGACGGCGATCGAAAAAGGGTGGGGCCGCGACGTCGGGATCCCGCGCGCCATGAGCGATCCCGCGGGCCTGGAAACCGCCATCCTCGCGGACCTGGCAGAGACCTTTACCGCGACGCAAATCCGCGAATGCCTGCTTGGCAGCCGCGTGCGCTACGCGGGCCGGAAGTAGGTCAGAAAGAGTGTCCGGTCCGCCCGATCGACTGACATATACTTCCGGATAGACCAAAAACGGAGGTACTCATGACGCCGCGCACAACGCTTTTTGGCCCGTTCCGCAAGAACCCCCCGTCACGGCCCGCAACCCGAGCCTGGCGCGCGCTTGGCTCGGTCTGGGTCTGCCTGGCCATGCCGGGCGCCGCCCTGCAGGCCCAGAACCTGCTCAAGAACCCGGGCTTCGAACAGGGGCTCGACGGGTGGCGTGTCAGCACGACGATGAAGACGGCCGAAGTCCGCCTCGCCGACGACGGGGCGGGCGGCACGTGCGCCCTGATCCACAAGAGCGAACGGACGGGCACGTTCAGCCTTGTCGGCATTTCGCAGACGATCGACGCCGAGCCCAACGCCGCGTACGAGCTGTCGTTCCGCTACAGGTCCGAGGGGCCGGTCAGCGGCAGCCTGTGCGTGCAGTGCGGCGAAGAGGGGCACACGCTGTGGTGGGCGAAGAAATGGACGGCCTGGCGCCGCCAGTTCCGGACCGGCGCCGAGCCGGGGAAGACGGCCGTCGCCATCCAGATCAAACGTGGGCAGGGCGATGTCTGGGTCGACGACGTGCAGGTGCGGCAGGTGGGGCGGTCCTATGCGGCGGCGGCGCTTGAGACAGGGCTGGAACTGGGCAAGGGCGCGTGGCGGATCCAGGTGTTCGGCAAGGGTGGCGGCAAAGCGACTCTGTGGCCGGGCGCGGTCCAGGTCCGGCTCGGGCAGACGGAGCATGTGGCGGATTTGCACACGGACCCGTGGAAACATCAGGGGCGCGCGGTGATCTTCTTTCTGGACCGGCCGACCCGTGTGCCGGTCACGGTCCGCAAGGCGCCCGGCTACGCCGGCGCGCCGGTCGTGGATCGCGTCCTCGTCACCGAGAATGAGGGGCCGGGCAGGATCCGGCCGCTGTACCTCGACACGACGCTCGTCGTTGCCGGCCGGCCGAACGCCGTCATCGTCGCGTCGGACGAGCCCGCCATGCAGCAGGCCGCGCGGGATCTCCGTGACGGGCTGCAGCGGCTGTCCGGCGCCGCGTTGCCGATCGTGAACGACCGCGCGTGGATGGCCGGCAACTACCGTGGCCGGGCTGCGATTGCCGTGGGCAATCTGATGCAGAACAAACTCAGCGAACGGCTCTATTGCCTGTGGTACACGCGGGAGGACGGATGGTATCCCGGGCCCGGCGGCTGGGTCGTGCGCACCGTCCACAATCCGTGGGGCAGCGGCGCGAACGTCGTCGTGGCCGCCGGCAGCGATGCGGCAGGCACGCAGGCGGCGGGCCAACAACTCCTGGCCATGTTCGAAGCCGGCCCCACGCTCACGATCGGGCACACGATCAACGTGAAGACGGACCCGGACATCGAGCAGCGCATCCTGCAGAGCTGCGGGTGGACCGACCTGAAGGGGGCTGCCGACAAGGCGAAGCGTACCGGCCAGCGCGCGCTGATGGGAAAGAGCACGCGGTTGGGCATGAGCTATCTGTATACGGGCAGGCCCGACCTCGCGCGCGCGTTCCTCGCCTACCTGCGCGAGAACAAGAGCCGCGCGCAACCGCACGGCGAGGCGCATATGCAGGTCTGGGAGACGATCCGCGCCTGGGATACCGTCGAGGAATGCCCGGCCCTTTCCGACGACGACCGGCTCGATATCACCAACTACCTCTATGACACCTTGCGATCGCCCGATCCCATCTTCGTCGGGTGGTTGCTCGGCTCGTTCGAAAGGGGCGGGCCGAAATCGAACCATTCCATGCTGGCGGCCATGGACGCCTACTACGGCGCCGACTATTTCGGCCGGTATTACGCCTTCTCCGAAGCCGAGGATTGGCTCGAGAAGGCCCGGTTCCTGTTCGCGGGCCAGGAACTGGAGGACAAGTCGGGCGACGACTCGGGCAACTACGAAGGCTCGACGGACTTCTGGCCCCTGCTCCCCTTTGCCTATACCGAACCCGGCTACCGGTTCCTGCCCAGCGGCACGGCCAGGCGGTTCATGGACCGCATGTGCATGGTGCTCGACAACCGGTTCGCCGCGTCCGGCTACGGCGATTGCTGGAACGTGGACTTGTTCTATCCATTCACGCTGGCCGTGGGCGCGTGGTACTATCGCGACGGCCGCTACCAGTACATCCTCGACCGCCGGCGCGCCTCGCGGCCCCGCGAGCAGAACGCGCTCGTCGATCCGGCCCCCTTCCGGATGGCAGGCTTTGTGAAGCCGGAGCCGCCGGCCGATCTGGAAGGCGTGGTCGTGGCCATGCTGAACAGCAACTGCTGGGGCGAGGCCGGCAACGTACCGGACGCGCAGAAGTTCGACAAGCTCTCGTTCCGGACCCGGTTCGAACCGGACAAGCAGTACCTGCTGCTGGACGGGCTGGGCGGCTGGGGGCATGGCGATCCCGACGCCAACTGCATCATTCGCTGCACGGACAACGACCGCGTCTGGCTGGTCGACGATTCGTTCTCCGAAGGCAACAACCTGATCGACCACAACGCCGTTGCCGTCGCGCGCGAAGGGTTCTGCGATGCGCGGCCGCCGCCGCTCGCGCGGCTGGACGCGGCGTTCGATTCCGGGACCGTCGGCCTCACGCGCACCGTGCTGCCCGGCTATACGGGCACGGACTGGGAGCGGAACATCGTGTGGCTCAGAGAGAAAGGCTTCGTGGTGTTGGACCGGATGCACGCCCTCGAGCCGGGCAACTACAGTTTCCGGTGTCTGTGGCGCACGCTGGGCACCGCACGCATCGAGGGCAACCGCTTCGTCACCGCGCAGGACAAGGAGACGCCGGACCGGCGCGACCGTTTCCACATCGTGAACGGCGGGGATGTCGCCTCCGCATTCACGCCCGACGACGGCGGGTTCGGCTCCCGATGGCGCGGCTACGCCTATGCCGAGCCGATCGTGAACATCCACAGCCAGGACGTTTCCCGCCGGCTGGGCAAAGGGGAGACCTTCACGTTCGTCAACCTGCTCTACGCGGCGAACGTCGAGGCGCCCTGCCGGCTCGATATGGCGAAGCTCGACACGCGCGCGGCGCTCGTCGGCGGCGACGTCGCGATGCTCGTCGGATTGGCCGACGGCGGCTACGAGGCCGGCGGCCTGGCCATCGAGGCCGGCCCGTTCGCGCTTCGCGCCGACGGCTTGACCGCCGCGCTGGCGCGCTCGATCGCCCTGAACGGCCGTGCCTGGTTTGCGGCGGCGGTGCCCGTCGCTGTTTCAATCGATCCCGCCGCGGGCGAGTGCGTCGTCGAGGCGCCTGCCGATACCGAGGTGCGCATCGCCGGTACGCCCTGCCCGGTGCAGAAAGGCCGGAACGTCTTGCGGGTGGCCGCTCTGAAACAGATCCCGCTCCAGGCCGTGCTCGAAGCGGCACGCGCCGCCACACCGCCCGCCAGCGCCCGGCGCCCGCCCGCGGAGACGGCCGCGCCGCTGTCGGTCGCGTGGTCATTCGATGCCGGGTCCTCCGTCCGGGACGTGGCCCTCGACGCGCGCGGATTGGTCGTGGGCACCGGCGATGGGGCCGGCATCATCCTCGACGCCAACGGCCGGGAGCAGGGCCGGATCCGGGCCGAACGCCGGGTGACCGCCGTCGCGCTGGGCGACCTGGACGGCGACGGCATCAACGAAGCCGCCCTGGGCGCCGTCGACCGGAAGATGTACGCGTTCGACAGGACCGGTAAGCCCCTGTGGACGTTCGAATGCCCGCCCGACGTGGAACTGGGCAACCAGCAGGGCGCCATCGTCGACGTCCTCGTCGCGGACCTCGACGGCGACGGCAAGGCGGAGGCCGTCGCAAGCGCCAGCAACCACAACCTCTACTTCCTCGACGCGCGCGGAAAGGAACTGCGGCGGATCGCCGACCACAAGGACCCGCGCAAGCGGTTCGACAACCTGCTCCCGTTCGACGCGGACGGCGACGGCACCAAGGAGGTCTTCGCGTTCCCGACGACCGGCGGGTTCGGGCGCTGGTTCGAGTTCCATCTCAACGGCAAGAAGCGCGTGCACCAGGACAAGAAGTCTACCCACATGCGCGACGCCGCACTCGGCGATATCGACGGGGACGGCCGGCCCGACCTCGCCGTGTGCACGACGAGCGGCAACGTGCATTACGGGCTGGCCAACGGCAAACGCGTCGAGTTCAAGCAGGTCCAGTCGTTCGGGACCGGCGGCACCGCGTTGGCCGTGCAGGCGGGCCATGCGGGCGGGTCCGGACTCGTGGCCGTCGCCGTCGAAATGTCCTACATCCACGTTCTGGACCGCGACGGGAAGATCGTGTGGCGACGGCCGACCGACCGGCCCGTTACCGATCTCGCCTTTTTCCATACGACGTCAGGCGCCCGGCTCGCGGCGGGTACCGTGGATGGGGCCATACTCGTCTTCGACCTGAACGGCGAGCCGCTCGGTCGCTTCGCCGCGCCGGCCAGGATCAACGTGCTCGCGTCGCTCGACGGCCGGCTCGCCGCCGGCTGCGACGACGGAAAGCTGCTCCTCTTGAAGACGCGATGATGCAGAAGCCCGCGTGAACCGGGAACTGTTTCGGTTCGCGGCTCGCACGTTGTGGGGCCGCTCTGCGAGCGGCCCGGGCGGCTCGCGAGTAGCGGGCATCTCAAAGCCAAGGCAACGCGCCTGTCCAAAAAGCGCCATCCGGTGCCCCCAGACGGCTCACAGGGACGTTCGCCCTCCATTTTGCGCAACGTATCGCATGCTTGGAGGGCGAGCGTCTCGCGAGCCGTCTTTTTCGACAGGCTCAACGCGCGCGCTGAGTGCGGCTCACCACAGGTTTCCGCCACAGGCGGACGGGCTGCCCTCCATTTGGCGCAACAGATTGAACGCCTGACGGGCGAGGCTGTGCCGAGCCGAGGTTTTGAGACGCACTCAGGACACTCGCCCTCCACTTGCGCCAGATGGAGTGGCGAAGGAGGGCGAGGTCTCTGACGAGCCGGGGCTCAACTTTCCACTTCCACCTTCTTGCCGCGTTCCCGCTCCTTCTTGGGCAGCGTGACGGTGAGCACACCGTCCTTGTACTTGGCCGTGGTGGCGTCCGGGTCCACGCTGGCGGGCAGATGCACGATCCGGTGGAAACCGCCGAAGTCGCGCTCCGAATAGAACAGCTCGTCTTGCGTGCCCGAACCGTTCCGCTTGCGCTCACCCTCGACGATCAGGTGGTCTTCCTGGATCGAGATGTTCACCTCATCCGCCTTGATGCCCGGCAGCTCCAGTTCGACCACGAGCCGTTCGCGCTGGTCATAGATGTCCGTCGGCGGGTGCCACAGACCCTCCCGCACGACGTGCCGGGCCGGAAAGCGCGACCATGCATCCACCAACCGGTCGAATTCGTCAAACGGACTCCGCCACTCGTTCTGCAGTCTCCTCACGGGTACCAGTGTCATGATGCACCTCCTTTGAGGGATAGTCGAAGGACGGGGTGGAGGCTTACACCGCGCGACCTGTCGTTCACGAAGAAAGACCGTAGGGTCTTCGCGGGCTCGTCAGACTATTCAACACAGTGTGGAGTCAACCATGAACCATTGACCATCCACCATGGGCCTTGCCGGGTGCGGTGCCCGCGGCTCTGGTGCTCGGCAGGGGGGGGGCTCACGGTGCCTGAGACAAAGTACAACATAGACGAGGCGTTTGAGCTGGCGGAACAGATCGAGCGCAACGGCGCGGCCTTCTACCGCGCCGCGGCCGGTCTGATGGCGAACGAAGCGGCCGGGAAGCTGCTCCGGGAACTGGCCGACGAAGAGGATCAGCATCTCAAGACGTTTGCCGAAATGCGCTCGATCCTGGTCAGCGACGAGTCGCGGTTGAGCGGGGACCTGGCCCGAGCCTTCGTGCAGGCGGTCGCCGGCCGCTTTGTTTTCGATACCGCTCAGACCCCGGCCGAACAGGTGAGTGGGCTGGAGACGCCGCTCCGGATCCTGGACGTCGCGATCGAGAAGGAAATGCAGTCGATCCTGTTCTATTCCGGCCTGCGGGGCTGGCTTGGAGACGAAGGCGACCGGGCGGCGGTGCACGCGATTGACTGGGAGGAGCGCAAGCACTTCATCAAGCTCACGAAACAGCGCCGCGAGTTGGCCGGCGGCTGAGTGCTGCCCGGCGTCATGACAGGGCCGTTCTTCCCTCGCCGGTTTCGTTTCAGGAACACGCCGACAGTACGGCGCCTTCAATACCATCCGTGCAACCCACGGCTCGCCACACGGCTGGCGGCCGAACGAGGGCCGTCACGATTACGTCGATAACCCGGATTGATGGCTTCGATTACGCGACATGATTGGACAAGTGCCGGCGGCTCGTGTATGCGTGGGATCGTGGAGGCAGGCGTGTCCGGCTTGCGTCACACCCGGGAATGGTGAGTGCGAGCGGAGGGATCCCACACGATGCACATGGCGACTGATCTGGTCACAACCACCGTTACGCTTCTGCTGCCATACGCCGCAAGCGGAACCCAGGAATTCGCCCGGCAGGCCGGCATAGCGGCCTTGCAGAAGGTGAAGGCGCTGTGGGCGGTGTTGCAGGAACGGTTCAGCGGGGACGAAGCGGCGACGGACAGCCTGAAACGCTTCGAGCGGGATCCCGGTCGGTATAGACCGCTCCTGGAAGAGAGGCTGCGTCAGACATTTGCCTACGACACGACGTTCGAACAGGAGATCCGGCGCCTGGTCGATCGCATGGGGGCGGACTTGGACCTCATCATGAATATGCGGACGGCGGAAGACGTGCTCGGGCCGGAGCCGGAAGAGCTGGCGGACCTGCCGAAGGCGAAAGAGGAACGGGTGCCCGGTCCGCGAGAGCAGGTCGCTTCCTCCATGCTGCAGGATTTGAATCCTTCGGTGTGCCGGACTGCATCGTCGGTGGGTGAGGCCGTGGGTTTGGAACCCGCAGCCGGATCGGCTGCGCATGCCGCAAGTCGACCCCTGCAGGACGGACGTCCATGAACAGCGAACGCGCCCTCACACTTCTCGACGCCGTTTCTACTTTCAAGTTTCAGGTCAGCGAGGCCCCCGCGGCTCTCCTACATCAGAATCTGCAGACCTTCGCCACCTCGGGCTGGAGCCATTCGTCCCAAGATGGAGGCACTGATCATGCGTCGTTTCGCTATTCCACCTTGGGAAAAGTCCCAGGCGACTCAAGTTTCCAGTTTCGAGTTTCAAGTTTCACTTCCGTCCCTCAGGTGTAGGACGCCGCCTGCATCTGGAACAGGTGCGCGTAGAGGCCGTCCTGCTTCATCAGTTCGTCGTGCGGGCCGTGTTCGATGACGCGGCCGCCGTGCAGGACGTAGATGTGGTCGGCCATGCGCACGGTTGAGAAGCGGTGGCTGATCAGGACAGCCGCGCGGCCCTCGGTGAGTTCCCGGATCCGCTGGTAGATCTCGTATTCGGCCCGCGCGTCGAGCGAGGCGGTCGGCTCGTCGAGGATGAGGATCTGGGCGGTGCGCATGAACGCGCGCGCCAGCGCGATCTTCTGCCACTGCCCGACCGACAGGTCGTAGCCGTCCGGGTTGAACCGGTGCCCGAGCTGCGTTTCGTACTGTTGCGGCAGCGCCTGCACGACGGCTTCCGCGCCGCCGCGCCGGGCGGCGTCGACGATGCGGTCCATCGCGTCGACGTGCTTGATGTCGCCCAGCCCGATATTGCGGCGCACGCGGAACTCGTAGCGCGCGAAGTCCTGGAAAATCACGCCGACCTGGTCGTGCAGGTCGGCCAGTTCGTATTGGCGCAGGTCGACGCCGTCGAGCAGGATGCGCCCTTCGCTCGGGTCGTACAGCCGGCAGAGCAGTTTCACGAGCGTGGTCTTGCCCGCCCCGTTTTCGCCGACCAGCGCGATGCGTTCGCCCGGTCGTATGGTGAGCGCGATCCCCTTCAGCACCTCGTCGGCCGCGCCCGGATAGCGGAAGTGCACGTCTTCGAGCACGATCCCCTCGCGCATGGGGCGCGGCACGGGCCGCGCGTCCGGTGCGTCGCGCACCCGCGGTTCGAGCGCGAGCAACTCGTAGAGGTTGCTGAGGAACAGGTTCGACTCGTACAGGTGCGACAGGCCGCTGAGCAACTGCTGCAGGGTGCGCTGCCCGCCGGACAGCGCGCGGTAGTACATGGTCATGTCGCCCAGCGTGATGGTGCCCTTGACCGCGCAGAAGGCGGCGCGCGCGTAGCAGGCGTAGATGCCGCCGGTGGCCAGGATGCCCGTTGCGAAGGCGGCCAGTGCGCGGCGCGTCTCCAGGCTCATCCGCTCGCCGCGCAGGATCTTGCGCAGCGCCTGGTAGCCGTCGGCGAAGTGCCGGCCCAGCTCGAACAGGCGCAGCTCCTTGGCGTACTCCGGGAAGCTGAGCAGGAAACCGAGATAACGGCTGCGCCGCTCGGTTTCGGTCCGCGCCCGGAACCAGTGGAACATGCGGCGCGAGTAGTGCAGTTCGTAGAGCAGGCTCGGGATCGTCGTGGCGACCAGCACGGCCAGCACGCGCGGGTCGAACGCGATCAGAATGCCGACGAACGCCAGGATCGTGACCAGGTTCTGGCCTTCGGACATCAGCTCGCGCAGGACCTGCATGGGCCGGAACCCCACCTCCTGCTGCGCGCGATGCAGCCGGTCGTAGAACTGCGCGTTCTCGAAATATTCGAGGTCCAGCCCCACGGTCTTGTTGTGCACGATGCCGGCAATATGATCGGTGAGCTTCAGGCCCTGCAGATGTTCCAGCAGCCCGGCGGCGGAACGCATGGCCTGCTGAAGGACATGCAGCCCGAACTCCAGCGCCACGAACCCGAGCACGCGCGTCACGTGCGGGGCGGCCGCTCCCGCCTTGACCGCGTTCACCACCCCGTCCACGATCAGCTTGCCGACCCAGGCGGACGCAGCCGGGATGAGCCCCTGCGTGAGCGTCAACGCGCAGAGCACCGTCGTCCCCATCGGGCTCACGCTCCACACCAGCTTCAGCGTCTGCGGCATGTGCCGCAGCGTGCCGACCAGTTCGCGGAATGTCCGCTTCTCCTCCGGCCCGTGTGCGCGATGTCCGAAATGTCCGTGTGTCCGCATAGCCCGGTGGACATCTTAGCGCCTTGCGTGAACGACAACACCACAAAAACTCGCTCGAGAACTCACTCGGGAACTTGCTCGACCATTCCTGGCAGGCTGGCTGGGGCCCGGATGCCGAGCCAAGTACTCGAGTAGGTTCTCGAGCAAGTTTCCTTTCTGGGCGGCTCGGCAGAGCCTTGCCCCGCGTACGCGACGCCGACCCGCGCCCAGCCTACGCCTCAGCCGGCGCATCGGTGTCCGCGTCCCCGCCCGGGCTCTCGCCTGGCCGGAGGATCTGGAGCGGCGGGTGCCAGGTGACGGACCAGGGCGTGCGGCCGGCGGCGACTTCGCACAGCAGGTCCACCGCCATACGCCCGACCTCGGCCTTGTCGAAATGGGCGATGAACGCGTGGTCCTTCAATTGATAGCTCGCCGGGCTTTCGGCCAGAAGCGCCAGGCGCGGGCGCGGCTTGCGCTCCAGCAGCGGGGGCAGGACGGCGAACGGAAAGATGCCTCCGATCACCACCAGCCCGTCGAGATCCTTCTCCTCGGCCAGGAAGCTGCGCACGACCTCCGCGACGCTGTCGGTGTTGTTGTAGGCGCTCCGAATCAGGAACGGCGTGTCGTCCTTCAGTTCGCGGATGGCGTCCCGATAACCCTGGCAACTCAGCCGGTGCACGATTGTGCCCTGGTTGTGCAGGAAACCTACCCGCTTGCAGCCTTCGGCCAGCAACACCCGCGTCAGCTCCAGCCCGGCCCGGCGGCGGTCGCCCATCACGCAGTATCGCCCGTAGCGCGGCTGCGTCGCAGCGACAACAACGGGTACAGACGCCGCCAGCAGAGCATTCACAACGTCCGGCCATTCGATCTCAAGCACGATCACGCCCAGGCCGGGGTCCGGGGCCCGCAGCCGCTCCTGCAACACCGGGTCCGTCGGCTTGTACAGCTCCGTGGGAATATCCAGACTCTCCGCGCGCTCCCGAATCCCCCCCAGATACTCTGCCACTCGCAGCATGCCTTTGGGCGTGCTGTCGAAAACGATGACCAGCGAAGAGAGCGGCCTCACCCGCTCCGCCACGTACGTGCCGCTGCGCTCGCGCCGCCGCAGCAGCCCCTCCTTCGCCAACTCGTTCAGCGCCCGGTTCACCGTGATGACCGAGACGCCGAACTCCTTCGTCAGCGCCAACTGGCCCGGTAACCGGCTGCCGGGCTTGTACACCCCTTCCCGAATCTGTGCGCGCAGCGTCTCTATCACCCTGCCGTATTTCGTCTGTGCCGTTTTCATGTTCTGAATATATGCAAATTGAGCTTCAGAGTCAAGTAGTAATATTTCTGGACATATCCTACTTGACATTTGGTTGTTATTTTGTTTATATATTGCTGTGCATGAGTGTTAGATCGAGATCAGACGGACCTGCCACCTGGAAGCCGGACACGGAAACGACAAGACACGGCGCGATTGCGCGGAACACGGGGTGAACCATGAGGCGGCGCTATCTGTTCACGATGTTGCTGGCCACGATTTGGACCGTCATCTGCTGCGGTTCGGCGTTGGCCGAGATCCGCAAGTTCAGGTTCGGAGGCGGGAATCTGGGTGTATGGCGGCTGACGCGCGACCCGGCGGTACGCGACGAAGGCAACTACCACAACACCCAGTGCTGGAGCGCGAACGGGCGCTATACCTGCTACACGCATTGGGGTGGCGCGCAAGGGCCCGGGGGCAAGGATTCGGCCGAAGTCCATGTGGTGGACCTGCTGACCGGTGAAGACCGTTGCGTGGACAAGGGCATCAACCCGCGCTGGGCGAACAAGGCGAACCACCTCTTCTACTGTCGCTTCACGCGCAACGGCGCGCCGCGCTACGAGACGGGCTCGCAAGTGGTGCGTTACGATGCGGAGACGGGCGAGAAGGTGGTGATTACGCACGGGATGGAGGTTCCGGGCGGGACGGACTCGGAGGATCGGTGGGTTATCGGCTGGCAGAATTTCCGGGACAAGACACGGAAGAACCGCGCCGTGCGCGCGCTGAACCGGGCGAACAGCCCGCTCGAGGTGATGGAGGGTGCGCCGAACAAGCATTGGCGGTTGCTGATGAATCCGCGCCACCCGGTGATCCAGGTGCGCACGTTGCGGCCCGACGGCGGCGGGGAGCCGGGTCCGTATCACGTGCAGCGCACGCTGATCGATCTGGACGGGTCGAATCACCGCGCGGGTTTCATCCAGGCGGAGAAGGGGCACTCCTGCTGGCGCGGGGACGGCGAGTATCTGTTGACGGGCGACGGCATCCTGCGCGGCCGCAAGTGGGACCGGCCGTACCCGAGCGACCTGGAGGTGTTCACCTGCGGCAAGACGGGCAACGACGTCTCGCCGTGCGGGGCGTCCGGCCGCTATGTGTGCAGCGATGCCGGGAAGATCGTGGACTTGCGCAGCGGCGACGGTTGGTACGCCGTCCACTTCGGCTCGCACATCATCTGGCCGATGGACGGAGACTTCTCGCACATCGTGGACAGCGACCAGAAGGGCAGTCCGGACGGCACCAAGGTTCACTTTCACACGACCTGTGACCTCGAGCACTTGGTGCAGACGCCGATAACGGCATATGACGAGAAGGCGGCCCCGGACGTCCTTCGCGTGGCCAGCACCGACGGCTTTCCCGAAACCGGCGACCTGGTGGCCGGCTCCGAGGTGATCGGCTACCGCCGCAAGACGGCGACTACATTCGAGGGGCTGACCCGCCGCAAATACGACAGCCGGCCGGCCAAGGCGCTGGGCCGCAAGACCCGGAGCGTCAGCCCGCTGTCGCGCTGCGTGCTGTCGGGCGCGGACAAGGCGCGAGCCAGGCCGCTGGCGGAGATGGTCAGGGCCGGCTTTCCGCCCGATCACCCGCTGATCTACCAGCGTCAGACCGACTGCTACATCGTGATCGTGCGCCTGCCGTTCCGGCCGCACCTGCGGCTTTGCGGCCGGCTCGTCGACCTGATTCCCGGCGAGTCCCACTGGGAGACGCGCGGGTACCGGCTGCTGCGCGACGGGCGGCCGGTGGCCGACGCGCTGCTGGCGCCGGGCACCGGGTTCGCGCTGCCCGGGCCGGGCACGTACACGGCTGTGGCCGTCGAGTGGAGCGGTCTCGAGAGCGCGCCCAGCCTGCCGCTGACGGCGACGCGGACGCTAGAAGGCCGCGTCCTGGCTGAGCCGCCGGCCGATTTTTCGTGGACACGCGAGGTCTGGCAGGTGGAGGGGCAACCCGTGTCCGCCGAGCAGGCGGCCAGGGCTCCCGCCGCGCGGATGGAACTTGTGCATCTGCACGACGGCGTGATCGCGCGCGAGGACTGGCAGAACGGCCGGCGGCGTACCCATGCGGACCTGAACGCGGACGGCCAGCCGACCCGGCTCATCGAATACGATGAACGGGGTACCATGCGCAAACGCACCCACCAGACGCCCAAAGGCGTGGTCGGCAGCGTCGAACTGTACGGGGCCGACGGGTTCAAGACCGAGTGGATCGAGTACGATGTGGTCGGCGAGCCGGGCAAGACCAAGGAGCACACCTGGTACGACCACGGCCGCCCGGTGAAGCGCGTGAGCTGGCGCGGCAACTTCGACTTCACGCAAACGGCCCGGAAATGAACGCCGGACCGATCAGGCCGTGCACGACGATCTCGCGCACCCAGGACGTTCGCGTTGAGGGGGAGGAAACCACGAATGAACACGCATAGACACGAACACGGAGCGAAGGGCGGGAATTCGGACTGGCGACGAGAAGGGCCGGGAGCCGCGAAACAAACCTGCCGGGCTGCACGTTTGCGGTTCGCCCGGGAGGCCATTCGCGTCCATTCGCGTTCATTCGCGGTTCCGCTCCTTCTCGTTGCGTCTGCGTGGCCGCTTCTTTCCGCCAGCGGCCAGACGGATTTCCCCAAGAACCAGTACTCGACCGCCGTGCTGCGGCCGCCGGACTACGAAACGTTTCGGCCGCCGCCCGCCGGCCAGACGTTCCGAGACCCCGTCTTCGGCACGGAAATCCTGGTGCTGACCGACGACCACAGTATCACCGGCTTTAACGGCGAGCGCGCGAATTTCAGCCAGGACGACAAGTACTTTTTTGTCGGGGCTAAGCCCGCGGCGGGCAAGCCGGACGAAACGTGGCTCTACGACGGTCGGTCCGGCGCGTTCCTCAGGAAGATCCCCATCCCGAACGCTGACAACGCGCGCTGGGCGTACGACCCGAAGATGATCGTCTATTTCACAGAGAAGCAGGTCCGCGGTTACAACGTCGAAACCGATGAGGACAAGCTGATCAAGGAATTTCCCGAGCCGCTCGGCAACGGGCAGGGCCGGGTGTGCGGCGGAGACGGCAACGACTTCGACGACAAAGGCGAATGGATCCTGCTCAACTATGCGTACGGATTTGACCGCATGTTCACGTTCAATATCCGGACCGGCGAAACCGGCCGCGAGTTCAGTCTGGTCTCCCACGGGAAGCCGAGCAAGACGAAGAACGATCCGGGCCGCGTCGATTACGCCACCATCTCGCCCAGCGGCAAGTATGCGGTCGCCATCAAGGGCCTCCACGGCCCGGACCGCCAGTCCGGCGTTGGGCTCTACGACAGGAACGGAACGTTCCTGCGCTGCCTCTCCCCCTTCGCGGGGCATGCCGAGTTCGGGTACCTGAACGGCACCGAAGAATGCGTCGTGCTCAAAGCAGGAAAGGGGCACGAGTCGTTCCTCGAACCGGGCGGAGTCGGGCCCAGGGAACGATACGGCGTGCGCTTCTCCGACGGCAAGGTCGTCAGGCTCACGCTCCGCGGAACGATCTTCGGGCAACTCTCCGCCATCGGCGGCTCGAACCGCAAGTACATCTACTGGGCCATGGAGAGCGACGGCAACCGGCCGGACGGCAACTGGGACCGGTACAGCGGCGAGATCGTCGAGGTCCCGCTCGATGGCTCTCTCAAAGTGCGCCGCCTGTTGCACCATCGCGCCCGGCCCGACGAGGCGAAAAGGGAGGCAGCGTGGGGACTGCATACCTTCGGCGACCAGCCCGAACTCTGGATCAACCACGCCGGCGACCGCCTGTTCTTCCGCAGCAATATGTTCCTCCAGAAAGGGAGCACCAAACAGAAGTACGGGAACGACCTGTTCCTGATCAAGATCCCGCCGCGGGAAGAGGAAGACGCACGGTGAGAATCTACGGTGCTTCAGCTCCGAACCGACGGCGATAGGCGCGGGGGGATGCGCCGACGAAGGCTTTGAATTTGCGGTTGAAATAGCCGGCGTCGCTGAAGCCGCACTGCATCGCCACGGCCAGCACCTTCTCGTCTGTCGAGCGCAGCCGCCTATCGCAAGGTTGCCGCGCATCTGCTTGGATAGGACCCCGAACCAGGCGCCGGAGATCCGCGCGAGACCGCCTCGCCTCCTCGGCACCCACCAAGCATAGCGCGTTCAGGTGCATATAGGACGCCCAGCTCAGAAAGGCAAGGGGAGATCCGTGATAGGACCTCCCCTTGTTTGGTTTCAGATATTCGGACTGTTGTGACTCTAGCCAATCAGCTGAACGACACCGCCAGGCAGAGCATTGGCCTGAGCCAGCATGGCTGTGCCGATCTGCGTCAGGATCTGGTACTTGGAGAACTCGGTGGTCTCCCTGGCCACGTCCACGTCGCGGATCCTGCTCTCCGATGCCCGCACATTGTCCTCGTAGTTGCGCAGACCACTCAGCGTCTGGGCCATGCGGTTCTGCTCAGCGCCAATCACCGCGCGGATGCCGCTGACATAGTCAATTCCGAGATTCAGCTTGTCTACCGCAGACTGGGCAACAGACTGCGTCGAGATGCTCAGGTGCCGTTCGCAGATCAAGCTGGCCCAGTGCACTGTTGTCAGCGTGGAGCCGGCCAGCGACATATTCGAGCCGTAGGAGTAGGTCGAGTAGCTCCCCACGATATCCACGAAGTTGGTGGCCGTCAGGTTGATGGCCGACTCCTGGAAGGTCTGATTGCTGTCTGGCCCCACCTGCAGATACACCGCCCCGGTTCCGGCTATGGTGTCGCCGGTCATGCTGGCAATGCCGTTGCCGCCACGGAACAGATAGAGCCCATTGTACTTGCCCGCGGCTGTCGCGCCACTGGTAATACGCTGGATCTCGTACTGCATTTGCTGGAATTCCTGCTGGAGGTTGGTCCGGTCTGTATTGCTCTTGGTTCCGTCATTGGCCATGACCGCCAGTTCCGCCATGCGGCCGAGCATGTCGTGTATCTTCTGCAGCCAGCCGTCAGCAGTTTGCAGGTAGGAGATTTTGTTCTCCACATTCATGGCTGCTGCAGCCGTGTTGCGGTATTGGGCCCGGAGCCGTTCGCTGATCGCCAAGCCGGCCGGGTCGTCGGATGCCTGGCTGATCCGAAGTCCGGAAGCCAGCTTGGACATGGATTTCTGCATGTTGCTGACGTTGAACGAATAGTGCTTCCATACGCTGAAAGCAGAGATATAATCGAAAGTTGTGGATTGGAAAAGGAAAGAGCGTATCCTTTCAAAAACCAAAAAGAAAGGTACCCCGCTAGCACGGGG
>JAFGHX010000055.1 GCA_016929905.1 Kiritimatiellia bacterium | reverse complement strand
GCGCAGCCCGCCTTCGCCCGGGGTTTCGGCGGGCGCAGCCCGCCTTCGCCCGGGGTTTCGGCGGGCGCAGCCCGCCTTCGCCCGGGGCTTCCGCCGTCGTCCCGAGGCGCAGACGCCCCGGGACGCTGGCGCGACAGGTCGGCGGGCAAGCGGCGCTTACAGCCTGTCCGCCTGCGGCAAAACAAAGCTTCCACCTCGCTGTTTCCGGTGCGGTCAGTCGCGCCCGCGGCGCGGCCAGCCGGCGGCGTTTTTACGCCTTTTTCCGCCACAGGCGCCTCTCCGCTTCGCTCCGACCCGTCTTTTCGCGGGCCAGCCCTTCTCATTTTGTGCTAATCTTTCGGCGCAAAACATGTCACACTGTGCGGGACTGCGGGTAAGGCTCTAACAGAGGGGAATCGGGCATGTCGGCAGAGGATGCCGAACTGCGGGACTTGGCGTCGGCGGCCGCGGACGGAAATCTCGACGCCGCCGAACGGCTGTTCCAGGGCGTGCACGGCTACCTATTCAGCTTTCTCTATGTGCTCGGAATTCCCGACGCTGAGATCGCGGATGTGGCCCAGCAGACGGCAATTGAACTGTACAAGAGCCTGTTCCGCTACAGTGCCGAAAAGCCGTTTCTGCCGTGGATGCGCAGCATCGCGCGGCACATGGCCGGCAAGTACTGGCGCGCACGCGCGCGGCGGGAGAAGCGGCTCGATTCCTTTCGCAAGTTTGTTGTCGCCCGGCTGGAGAAGCATCCGCAGCGCGACCGGCTGTGCGACATCGCCTCCGAACGGCTGCGCCGCTGCATCGACGAGCTGCCGGAGAAGCACCGGCATCTGGTGTTGTTGCGATACGGGGAGGGACACACCGCCGAGCAGATCGCCGAACGGCAGAATCGGACAGGTTCGGCTGTTCGCAAGTCGCTTTCGCGGGTGCGCGAGGACCTGCGCAAGTGCGTGGAGACGGAGCCGCGCAAAACGGACGAGCCGGGGCAGAAGACGGCCGCCGAAGAGGGGGGAACCACGAATATACACGAATGAACACGAATGTCTGACAGTTGAGCCGGCCGTCCAGGCGAACGACACCAAGGATTGTCCGACGGATTGGCGGTCGGATTCGTGTTTATTCGTGTTCATTCGTGGTTTGCCGGTTCTCCGAGTGCCGTAGGAACTGAGACCATGCAGGAAGGGCAATTCGAGGTCCTGGTCGACAAGTGTCTGGCGGGCGACGCGACGCCCGAAGACATGGAAGTGGTCATTCTGGCCGCCCGGCAATCGGAGGATCTGGAACGGGTGGCGCTTGACCGGGCGACGATGGAAGCGGCGCTGCGGACCCTGCATCACGATCCTGCCGCGTTCGCCAAAGCGGTGGCCGGACGTATCAGCCGGCAGGGCCGGACCCTGAAACCGGCCGGCCGGGCCCGGGCCAAAGCCAAGGGGGGAATGCCCGTCCCGAAACGCCCGGTGCGAAAGGGGGATGGCCCGGCGGCAACGTCGAAACCGGGGCCGCCCGTCCGGCGCCGGTCGCGACTGGACCACCTGCACGAGCCGCCGCCGCGCTCGTTCCCCTTGTTCCAGTACGTCCTTCTGCCTGTAGCCGCGTGTGTGCTGGCGCTGCTCGGCATACGCTGGATGTGGCGCGAATTCGGGCAGATGGACCGCTGCACGGGGATGGCGCGCGTGAATACCGTGAGATCGGACTCGACCTGTCTGCGCGACGGCAAGCGGGCCGTGATGCAGCAGGGAATGGATCTGCAGAGTGGCGACACCCTGAGCGTGCCGGTGGGTGGCAGCGTCACACTCACTTATGCCGCCGACCCCACCCGCGTGACGCTCGGCGGCGACACAACAGCCGAACTGCGGGAGGACAAGGGCGAACGCCGCATCCATATCGAACGCGGCGTCCTCGAGGCGGACGTGGCGCCGCGCTCCGCCGCGCTCGCCATGACGGTGACAACCCCGCATGTGAGCGCGGCGGTGCAAAGCACTCGGTTCCGGATCGTGGTCGAGACGCAGCGGACACAGGTGCAGGTGGACGAGGGCGTCTTGCGCCTGAAACGGCAGGATAACCCGTCGGACGCCGCGGATCTCGGCGCCGGCTACGTCGCGGTCGCCACGCCGGGTGCGCCTTTGAGCTGGCATCGGATCGGCGCGGCGGAAAGCGCGCGCGCCGGGCCGAAACGGTCAAAGAGCGTCCTGGATTTCGAGCGGGCGGCCGACGGCAAGTGGCTGAAGTCGGCTACGGCCGGCTCCCTGATCCGGTTTCGGGTCGCGACTCCAGGCCAGGCCAGCCCGTCC
Source organism: Kiritimatiellia bacterium (assembly GCA_016929905.1). Taxonomy (GTDB): domain Bacteria; phylum Verrucomicrobiota; class Kiritimatiellia; order JAFGHX01; family JAFGHX01; genus JAFGHX01. Next base: position 13,147 of record JAFGHX010000055.1, on the reverse strand, counting down.
GCGCTGCGGGTCGACTACTTCCTGGACGGGCGCCAAACCGAGTTCCCCTGGGTCTGGGTGGCTACCCGGACCGAGGTGTTCGGGCAGCAGGATTGGAGCTCGTACGACGGCCTCGAGTTCTGGTTCTATGGCAACGCGACGGGCGTGCCGATCACCTTCGAAATCCAGGATAACGACAATCCCGCGCGGCCCGGGGATACCGCGGAGCGGTTCGTGTTCACCTTCCCCGACGATACGCAGGGATGGCGCCTCCTGTCCGTCCCCTGGCACCTGTTCATTCGGCGCCGGGAATGGCAGCCGGAGGGCGCGCCGGACGACGGCTTCACCCTCAAACGGGTCGGCGGCCTGTCCTTCATCCTCGACAACCGCGAGAGCAGGGGCTGGTTCATGGTCGACGGCGTGCGGCTCGTCGGCAAGTAGAGAGTAGAAGCGGCGGGACGCCGCTTCTACCTCCGGCGGCAGGGGCCTGCCGCCGGAGGAGGCCGGGCCCTCGGCCCGGGGAAGCGGCGGGACGCCGCTTCTACTTTTCCTGTCACATTCTCCTCCCGGCCGGGTAACGCATTGATGGACACGGTTTCGGTGCGTCCTGGCCGCGGGGGTTGAATGAAATGAACGAAAAGCCTTTGTTTTCCAATCTTCCAATCTTCCATCCTTCCATTCTTCCCCGGCGCGCGCCGCGCGCATGCGCCCTGGGCCTGCTGTGTCTGCTTGCCGGCGCGGCTTGGGCGGCGGACTACTACGTGGACCCCGCCGGCCAGGACGGCGGCGGGAACGACGGCAGCCAGAGCCAGCCGTGGCGCACCATCAACTACGCGATCGGGCGTGCCGCCGCCGGCGACACGATCCATCTGACGGCGGGCGCCTCATTCACGGAGCGGGTCTATTTCGCGCCGCGTTCCGGCGGGACACCGGCCAACCCCGTCACCATCACCTCCAGCGCGGCCAACCGCGCGATCATCCGGCCCGCCTCCAACAGCGACGTGGCCTGCTACATTTACAACGCCGGCGGCATCGTCTTCGAGAACGTCCGCTTTGTCGGGCCGGGCCTGAACCAGCACGCCGACAACGGGGTGAATGTTTACGCGGACAACGGGCAATACGCCGGCCTGCGGTTCAGCAACGTCGAATTCACCGGCTTCGGCAAGGAGGGGCTGGTGCTCGGCGGCTGGAGCGGCCAGACGAACGGGTTCCGCGACGTGCTCGTCGAGAACTGCACGTTCCACGACAACAAGACCGCCGGCATGAGCACCTACGGGGAATATGCCACGGCGAACTATAACGTGACGGTTCGCCACTGCGTCGCCTATCGGATCCCCGGCGATCCCGACGCGACGCACCATACGGGCAGCGGGATCATCCTGGGCGGCGTGACGAAAGGGTTGATCGAATACTGCGTCGCATACACGAACGGGTGGTTGTGCGACACGACGGGCGGGCCGGTGGGGATTTGGGCCTATCAGGCATCGGAGGTCGTGATCCAGTTCTGCGAAGCGTTCGAGAACCGGGCCGTCAACTGTGACGGCGGCGGTTTCGATCTCGACGGCGGGTGCCAGAACTGCGTCATCCAGTACTGCTACTCGCACGACAACGACGGCGCCGGCTATCTGATCTGCCAATACAGCGGCGCGCGCGCCTTCTTCGGCAACACGGTACGCTACAACATCGGCGAGAACGACGCCAGGAAGACCGGGATGGGGGGCATCCACTTCTGGTCGTCCGGCTCGAGCGGAGGAATCCGGGACACGGAGGTATACGGCAACACGGTGTTCAGCAGTCTGGCGCCGGCGGTCAAATATGCCGGCGGCGCCATGTCGGGCGTGCGGATGCGGAACAACCTCTTCGTCACAACCGGCGGCAGGGACCTGGTGAAAGGCGATCCCGCCACCACCACGCTGGAGTTCGAAGGCAATGGCTACTGGCCGAGCGGCGGTGCGTTCAAGGTCGCGGGCTATACCAGCCTGGACGCATGGCGCAGCGCGCGGAGCCAGGAGATGAAGGGGGGGCTGCCCACGGGACTGGCCGCCGATCCACAACTCACGGACCCCGGTAACGGCGGGGTGGTGGGCGACCCAACCCGGCTGGCGACGCTCGCCGCCTACAGGCTCCGGTCCGGCTCGCCCTGCATCGACGCCGGTATGGATCTGGCCGGCCTGTTCGGGATTGATCCCGGGCCGCGTGACTTCTACGGGAACAGCTTGCCCCAGGGCAACGCCTACGACATCGGCGCGCACGACATGGCGCTCGCGGGGCTTGGCGCGCCGTCCCTGTTGCGGGCCGTTGCCTCCGGCACGGGCCAGATCAACCTGACTTGGCGCGACAACAGCGGCGCCGAGGAGTTCTTCAAGCTCGACCGGAGCCTGGATGGGACCAGTTGGACGCGCGTCGCGACGCCGGCCGCGAACGCGACGGCCTATGCGGACACGGGGCTCGCCCCGACGACGCGCTACTACTACCGCATCAAGGCGTACAACACGGCGGCCGGCAACTCGGACGACTCGAACACGGCGGCGGCCACCACCCCGCGCACGGAGGCGGGTGCTTTCTCGGCCTACAACGATTTGGGCTGGGCAGCCGGCCAGCTTGCGGCCAACATCACAACCTACACCCGGGCCGGCGGCGGGCTGCTGATCGACTACGCGACCGGCGACTTCATCCCCGTCACCCTCGCCGTCAACGACGGGGGCAGCGGCCCGGTCGCGACGCAGGGCGCGAACGCCGCGCCGGGCACGGACGCGCACGCGGTGTTCGACGGGATTGTCGACTGCACCGGCCTCATCAGCTACGGCGCGGACGTGACGTTCGCCTTCGCAGGGCTCGATCCGGCGATGGCGTACACGGTCGTGTTCTATCCGGACCGGGGCCAGTACACCGACCGGCAGTCCACGTTCGTGATTGCCGACGTCGACTCCTTCACGAACGCGAGCTCGAGCGGTGCGCAGATCGGGACACGCGCCGTAACGAACGATTCCACGACCCTCATCGCCAGCAATACGGTGAACGGATTCATTGCCGAATACACCGAAATCCGCCCCGGCGCCGACGGTGATATGGTCGTGACGCTGACCGGCATGAAGCCATACGTCAACGCCTTGATGCTGAAGGCGGCGCCGGGCGACAGCTCCGAATCGAAAGTCCCAAACGGCGCGGCCTGGCGGTACCGGAAAGGGACCGCCGAGGCCTCCGTACCGGCAAGCGGGTGGCGCCGGCCCGCATTCCACGATTCGAGCTGGGTGCAGGGCCGCGCGCCGTTCGGCTATGGCGACGGGCCGTACGGCACCACGCTCGGCGACATGTTGAATTCCTACTCCTGCGTGTTCCTGCGGAAGACCTTCCAGGTCGACGACCCCGCCCGGGTCATCGACCTGCGGATCCAGGCGGTCTATGACGACGGGTTCGTGCTCTGGGTGAACGGCGAGGAACTCGCGCGCGTGAACGTGCCCGGAGAGCCGGGCGCCGCGTGCCCGTACAACGGGTTCGCGGCGGGAAACGCCGAGCGGCTGGAGTGGACGGACACGCGGCAGGGCACACGGATCCCGCAGCTGGTCGCCGGCACGAACGTCGTGTGCGTGCAGGTGTTCAATCGGACCCTCGACAGCAGCGATCTGACGTTCGACTGTTCGTTGACCGTCGGCCATTGCCAGTTGTCAGCGGCCGAGGACGCCGATCGGGACGGCCTGCCGGACGAGTGGGAGGCGGCGTTTCTGTCCGGTCCGTCCGCCCCGCCCGATGCCGACCCGGATCACGACGGGCTCTCCAATCTGGACGAATGGATTGCCGGTACGAACCCGGGCAGCGGTGCGAGTTCGTTCGAGGTCGCTGTGGCGTTGTCGAACGGTGCCGTGCGCGTTTCGTTCCCGGCCGTTCAGGCGGCGGGAACGGGTTATCAGGGGTGGACACGGCGCTATACGCTCGAGCAGAGGAGCGAGCCGGGGGCTGGGCTTTGGGCACCCGTGCCTGGCTACACGAACATCGAGGCCGTTGGCCAGACCGTCACCTACACTCCCGGCGACGGCGCCCTGTGCTTTCGCGCTCGTGTCTGGCTGGAAGGCCCGTAAGCCCGCGAAACAAGATTTGCCCGCCATAACGCGCGAACGGGACGCGAAAAGCAGATCACGATAAGGTTTCGAGTACCGGCATTCGCGCGCCGGCCCGCTGCGCTTCCCACCTTGTCTTTCGTTCGTTCCTACTATATATCGTGGATGGGGTGGGGCGGAAAGGCACCTTTCCGGAGGGGAGCCGATTGTTGCGGGAACGGCGGCCGAGCGCGACAGGTTTGCGGCGAAACGGACAATATTCCCGGGGGGTACGGCGGCATGAGCGCGTTGAGCCAAAAGGACGTGATGCGCGCGGCGTTCCAGTACCGCGAGGCGCTGGTGGCCTACGCGTACGGGCTTCTGCGCGATTGGGCGCTGGCGGAGGATGTCGTGCAGGAAGCGTACCTCGTGCTGCTGGACAAGTGGCGGGAGTACAAGCCGGAGTACAAAGTATACACGTGGGTGCGCAAGATGGTGTACTTCAAGGTCCAGGAGATGTATCGGGCGCGAAGGCGGGAAGTCATCTCGGAAGACGAGGAGCTTTTCGGGTTGGTGACGCAGGCGGTGGACCGGCATCTGGATGAAGAGGCGGCCGAGCGGCAGAACGTGATGCTGAGGGCGTTGCGCGAGTGCGTGGGGCGGTTGAGTGCCGGTTCCGCGAGTCTGCTGACGAAGTACTATTGGGACCGGCAATCGTGCGAGGCGATCGCGCGCAGTGTGGAGCGCACGGTGAACGCGATCTGGCTGTCGCTCTCGCGCATACGGAAGAAGCTGCGTGAGTGTGTGGCGGACCGGTTGGCGGAAACGGCGTCATGAGCGAGGATCTGTTCGAAAAATATTTTCTCGGCACGCTCGATCCGGGCGAAACCGAAGAGCTGAAACGGGTGCTGCGCGGGGGCGAAGCGGGGCGGCGCGCGTTCACGGATTTTCTGCAGGAACGCAGCCTCCTGGTTCGGGTGTGCGGGGAGGCGACGGTCGCGGCCACGGCCGGCGCAGAGGCAGAGGCGCACCCGTCGCGAACGGCGATTCGGCCGGCGGCCCGCGCGCCCATCAAGGTCAGGACCGACCGTACACGCGCGTCCGGTCCGCGATTGGCGCCGGCGGCGCGCGACATCCGCCCCCGCGGCTGGTGGATAACCGCGTGGGCGGCCGCGATCCTCGTGATGCTCGGCATGCTGATCGAGGGCCAGTTCGGGTTTGTGCGGCTGCGTGACATCCCGCGGGCGCCGGTCGCCGTCCTGCAGAGCGCCGGCGGTACCGTGCTGGCGATTTCGCGCGCGGGTCTGAGCCGGGCCGTGACGCCCGGCCACGCGTTTGCGGCGGGCGATCGCGTGCAAACGCGGGGCGCGGAGGCTTATGCCGTGGTGCTCTGCGCCGAGTGGGCCCGGCTCAGGCTGGAGGCGGACGCCGAACTCGTGCTGGCGCCCCCGGCGCCCGGCGCGGCGCCGGCCGGGCGCGCACTCGAGGTGGCGCTCCCGGCGGGGGTTCTGAAGGCGGACGTGCCCAAGGCCGAGAGCCGCCGGCTCCGGATCACCACGCCGCACGCCGAAATCACGGTCGTGGGCACGCGTTTCTCGGTCGCCGTCGCCGCGCGCGCGACCCGTACCGAGATGGACGAGGGCACGGTCCGCGTCAGAAACCTGCGCACGCACGAGTCCTTCGATCTGCATGAAGGGTACTACGCGCTCGTCGGCGAGAGCAGCGTCGTCGCCGCGCGGTATGTCGTCCCTTCGCCGCCGCCCGCGGAGCCTGTGCCTGTGCCGGTCGAAAAACCGGCGGCCGGCTTGCTCGCGCTGTACACGTTCGAGGAAGGGCGCGGCACGACGATCCATGACCGGTCCGGGGCCGACCCGCCGCTGGATCTGACCCTGGACAGCCCGCGCGCGGTGCGGTGGTTGCCGGGCGGCGGCCTCACACTCGTCTCGCCCGTCTTGATCGTCTCCCCGACCCCGGCGCGCACGATCATCAGCGCGTGCCGGGAGACCGACGAGATCACGATCGAGGCGTGGGTCAAGCCGTGGCGCGCGCGGGTCGAGGCGGAACTCGGACGCCTTGTCGGCGTGTCCGCCGATCCGTACCACCACAACTTCATGCTCGCGCAGGGGCATGATACCGGGCGGGGCGGTTCCGCCATCTATGATTTCCGGTTGCGGACGCCTGTCTCGGACCCGGTGGGAAAGCCCGGCCTCATGTCGCCCGACGGCTCGCTTCGCGCCGAAGTCACCTACGTGGTCTGCGTCGGCGACGCAGCCGGGAATCGGCGTATCTACCTCAACGGCACGCAGGTGGCATCCGATCGGCGCGGGGGCGACTTCGCCGGGTGGGACCCGGCCTACCACCTCGTGATGGGCAACGAGTACACCCGGGATCGGCCGTGGCGCGGTACCTACTACCGCGTCGCGATCCATAACCGTGCCCTTTCACCGGAAGAGATCCACCAGAATTACGCCGCCTTCACGCCCCGAACGGCTCAGGATACCTCGGCCGACAAGCTGTTCGACCGGCTTGCGCGCTGAGCGGGGCCGACGGCGCCACCCGGCAAAGGGCCCAAGAAAACGCACAAGCCGGTGACAGGCTTCGGCCGCGGCGCTCAATATAGGCAGAGGACAGCCCCGGAACGGCTGCCGACTTGTTGCATATACGCCGGGGCGCACTTAAGTCAAAGGAGCGTAACGTGAAGAAACGGCTGCTTCCCGCGTTCTGCTGTCTGATCGCCCTGCTTCCCGCCGCGCGGGTCCCGGCCGAGCCCGGCCCTGGCGACATTTTCAAGGAATTCTCCAACACCCAGCGCGGCAGCTCCTGCGATGCGAGCTCGAGCAAGTGTCAAGATCTCGGCTGGGCGAGCATCATGACCCGCTACGTCAACGTCGACCTGGCGCACGCCGTCCGCGCCGAGATCGCGATCGAGTACTGGGGCGGGCACATCGGGACCAGCGATCAGACGTTCCGCGTGAACGACAATGCCTGGACGCCGATCCCGCAGCCGCTCACGCCCACCTCGCCCTGCTGCTATTACCGCAACCTGCTCGGCAACGCGACGGTCGAGGTCCCGCTCAGCCAGCTCAAGGACGGCTCGAACAAGGTCCAGTTCACGTGTGGCCCCCAGATCAAGTACGGGTTCAACTGGGGCTTCTACTGGGTCTACGCCTTCACGGTTCGCGTCTACTACGACGCGTCGAAACCGCATCCGACCGGCCGGATCACGGCACCGGCCGCCGGCGCGATGATCGGCGACTCGCCCCTGCTCCAGGCCTCGGCCTCCAGCGCGAACAGTGCCGTCGAGCAGGTCGACTTCTTCGCGTTCTACGAGGATTTCGACTGGGACGGCGACGGCGTCTACTGGCAATGGCACTATCAGCTGCAGAATGCCGTGCTGAAGCATCACGTCGGCAAGGACGGTACCGCACCGTATGCCCGGAACTGGGACACCACGTGGGTGCCGGACCAGGAGCAGCCGCTGCAGCTCATGGCGCGGATCATGGACACCAACGGCGTGTGCACGATGACGGCGGCCATCGACAACATCACGTTCGCACGAAATCGGTCGGTCAGGATGTACAAGGCGCACAATGTGCCCGAGCGGTTCGGGGTGCGGACCGGCAGCAAGATGTCCTGCAAGATCACGGTCGACGGCGAGCCGAGCGCGGCAAGAGCCGCGCGCCTGGTGCTGTCCACCTGGTCGGCCCGGCACAGCGACACCGACTACGCGACGATCTGGCTGAACAACAACGTCCTCACGCAGAATTTCGGCCAGGTGCACTATTACAGTTATGACGTGTTCCCCGTTGCGCCGAGTTCGATCGTGAGCGGCGTGAACACCTTTTCGATCAAGTCCGACACCACGGAACACGCCGCGGAAGTGAACTGGCCCGGTCCCGTGCTGCTCATCGAGTACGAGGGCGGCGCGCCGCAGCCGCCGGCGGCGCCGGGCAGCCTGAACGCGACGCCGCTGTCGTCCGACCGCATCCAGCTCTCGTGGGCCGACAACAGCACCGACGAGACGGCGTTCAAGATCGACCGGCGCCGGAGCGGGACCGATCCGTGGGTCCGTATTGCAGAGCCGGGCGCGGACACGACGGCCCACACCGATTCCGGGCTGCCGGCCGGCACGAAATTCTACTACAAGATCAAGGCGTCCAACGCCGCGGGCAACTCGCCGTACAGCGCCGTGGCCGACGCCGCCACCCCGGCGGACTGGGGCAGCATCACGATCGTTCCGGACGCCGTCCACCCCGAATACCCGGCGGTGACGCTCGAGAACAGTGTGTACAAGGCCGTGATTCGCACGCATGACGGCGGCAGCCAGGGCGTGGAACACCCGATCCGGGACTGGATCATCAAGAGCGCCGCCGAAGACCAGGTCGACAACTACATCGACGCCTGCGCCCAGCGCGGGCCGTGCACGTCGGCGTCCGTCTCCGCCGAGACCGCGGACAGCAAGACCGTGCGGCTGCTCTACACCAATGCGGAGTCGGAGTACACGATGTTTCGCGACAGTCCCGTGATCCGAGTTCGATATTCGACATACCCCGCCAGTTGGGCCAACACGGTCGATATCGGCACGCCGGGCGGCGCCGGCTCCGGCGAGTACCGGTTCTTCGGCGAAGCCGACTACGAGCGGGATGTGCGCGGGTTCGCGCTCTACCCCGACAGCTACTGGAACACCTACGACGGCGGCGCGTATGCCGGCGATCCGCCAGCCGGCGGGGCGTTGAACCTGAACAACCATATGATCATGGCGGTCGGCAATCCCGCCAACGGGCGGGGATTCGGCCGGGTCATGCCGATCTTCGAGAACAACGTGCGGGGCGGTGTCCGAATCGTCAAGCTGCTCAGCCGCCGGGGTTTCGAGACGTTTCCGCGTACCGGCCAGTCCTACGCGCCCGCCTATACCGGCTACCTCTACGTCTTCACGAACGGGTTGGACCACGCCGTGGCCATGGGACAGGCGATCCTGAACGGCGAGATGCTCGTCGGCGGGGCAGGGGAACTGCCCCCGCTGCGGCCCGCGAACCTGACCGCGGCGGCGGAACCCGACGGCGACATCCGGCTCGCGTGGTCCGATACCAGCGTGAACGAGCAGAACTTCAAGATCCGCCGCAGTTCCGACGGGGTGGACTTCGGCTACGCGGTTGTCGTGCCGGCAAACGAGACCAGTTGGATGGATACCGGCCTGACGCCCGGCGCCTCCTACTTCTACAAGATCAAGACCGAACATGCCGCCCTGGGCGATTCCGACTACAGCGCCTGCGTGCGCGCCACCCCGGCGGGTGAAGGCGTTCCGAAAGGCGCCGCCTGGCGTTACCGCAAAGGGACAGCCGAAGCGTCCAGCCCGGCCGGCGCCTGGCGCCTGCGGGGCTTCGACGACTCGGCGTGGGCGAGCGGCCATGCGCCGATCGGCTACAGCGCGTACGGGGACGTGCTCGGGACCGAGCTGGCCGACATGAAGGGGAGCTACACGTGCGTGTTCCTGCGCCGTGAATGGAGCCTGGCGAGCCCGGCCCGGGTCGGCGGATTGGAACTGAGCGCGGATTACGACGACGGGTTCGTCGTCTGGATCAACGGCGAGGAAGTTGCGCGCGTGAACGTGGGCGGCGAACCGGGCGAGCCGCTCGCCTGTACGCAGGTCGCGGCGGACAATGTGAATTCGAACTGGACCCTGTCGCTCAGCGGCGCGGCGCTGCCCGAGCTGCACGCGACCAACGTGACGGCCGTGCAGGTGTTCAACCGCTCGCTGACGAGCGGGGACCTCCTGATCGATCCCGCCGTCTCCGTGCGGCCCTGTGCGCCGCCCGTCGCCGCCGACGGCGACGACGACGGCATGCCCGATACCTGGGAGAGCGAGCGGCTGGGCGCAACGGAGGGCACGGGCAACGACGATCCCGACGGCGACGGCCTGTCGAACCTGGAGGAATACATCGCGGGGACCGATCCGATGGCGAAGCCCGCCGAGGCCCCGAAGGGCGAAGGCGGGCTGACGGTTGAGGTGGGTCCGGCCGGCGGGCAGATCATCGTGTCGTTCGAGACCATCGCCGCCGAGGGGGCCGGCTACGCCGGACTCACCCGGCGCTACACCCTGGAACACTGCCGCAGCGGGGCGGGGGCCGCCTGGCAGCCCGTACCGGGCTATGCCGGACTGCCCGGCACCGGCGAGCGGGTCGCATACGTCGACCCGGGCGGCCCGACCCTCACGTACTACCGTGCCCGGGTCTGGCTGGAATGAGCAGGCGCCGAACGGTGCCCATGATGCGCTGAGTGACCGCGCAGCGCGCGGTTACTCAGTCGCCATCGATTGGCTTGTCGAGGTCTGCTTCGGTTTCTTGATTCCTATGAGGTAAACAATGATCCACGAGAGGAAGACTGCCCCGGCGATCACGCCAAGCAAAATTCCCAGCAAAATGCCACCGACAAGGTAGCCGTAGCTTTCGCCCATGTTGTGCCGTGCGGTGTAAAGCCACACGATGCCGCAGGCGTACAGACAGGCCAAGACAAGGATGGAGACAGCAAGTCGCTTGGCCCATGTGGTCTGTCTCGGCGCGAAGACCAATGCCAATGCTGCGATGACCGATCCGATCATGTACGGAAGATGGTCCTCAAATATCTGGTCCATCATCTTGCCTCGACGTGAAAGCTGTGCTTCCGCCGCGGAACGCGCCGGTAAGCACGAGCGCCTTGTTGGCCGTCGATCTACACTTCGTCGTCGGGCAACGGCTTTCGCTTAGGTACGCGATCGAGAACCTTTCTGAAGGCGCCCTTGCGGGCCCTCTTTGCCCGGGCCGCAATGTAGTCTTCCGTCGTCAACGCAGAGATCTTCTCTGCCACCGCAGAGGTGATGAACAGGTTGATCGAAACCCCGTCCTGCCGGGCAATCTCCCGGATATGCCGATGAATGGAGTCCGGCAATCGCAGATTCAATGCACTCATCTCAACTCTCCCAACAATTCAGCCGGCCGCAGAATCTGGACCCCGAACGAAGATGCCGGTCCGAAGTCATCAACATTGTGTGTCACGATATCCGCCCCTCCTGCCGCGACCGCCAACTCCAGGATATGATCATCCTTGGGATCCGGAAGCTGTGGCCGCCAGAGGAAGTGTATCCTTCTGCATTCACCCCGACTGCATAGTCCGTCAAGCACGTCGTCAATCGCGCGCCGCGATAGCTTCAGCAACTTGCGGTTGCGCGTCAGCACGTCTTCATATTCGAACAGAAGCGCGGTGGACAGAAGCGGCACCAACCGCCCTGCGTCCACGAGACGCAACAGCCCGTACGATGCTCCCGTCGCAGAGTACAAACCGGCGTGCAAAACATTGGTGTCGATGACAGCTCTATGCCTCTTCACAACTGCACGGTACTATATTCAGCACCACTATGCAAGCGCTTTCTTCTCGGTCAACGCTTGCCTGAGCCGCGCTGTCAAGCGTCGGCTCCAGGCTTCTGTTCGGAGTCCCTCAGGGATTCAAGCGCTTCGGCGTCGGCCAGATCCTTTGTTCTGCCCGACGCTCGCTTGTTGCAGATGAGATCGTCCAGGGAAGGAATGTGCAGTTCGATTCCTTCGACATCCACGGACAGCGACCGTGCGAACGCCTCCTCAAACCGAAGGCCGGAGGCCGCCGTGATGATATCGATTCGTCTTGGGGCGACGCCGATTTGGAAGACGGTGCCGTCCCGCTCCAGATCTTGCTTGGTCAGGTTCTGCAGCGCAGCACCGAAGCGACGCAGGGCGCGCAGGACGGCTTCGGCATTTTCCGGCGATGGCATGACCCAGATGTCGATGTCCATGGTCGCGCGCGGATAGCCGTGGGCGGCGAGGGCATAAGCGCCCACGAGAAGGAACCTAACCTTCTCGTCGACCAAGGCCTGCAACATGTCTCTGTAGTCTTCGTTCAGCATCGTGACGCTTGCTCAGAGACGCGATTTCTCGAGTCAACGGCCAGACGAGACTGATGCGGCTAGCCGGGGAGCCGGGGACGAAGTCGTCGTTCCTGCGGTGTGACAGTTGGTGTGTGGCCGTGCGCATCCTGTTCATGCATCCATCTTACCATGTCGCCCCGTGGCGAGCAACGGAATTGCTGACTCCGAACGACGCGCATCAGGATCGGCGCGGAACGCGACGTATCCTGGATGCGCTTGTTCGCTTATCGTCTTCTTTCTTGACCTGTTCCCACGGAACACCTCGACTTGCACGAATGCTGGCCCTCGATTCCTCGATCTTCTTGAGAAAGCGAGGGTCATTCTCCAACTGGAAATCGAACCAGTCATCGTCCGTCGCAAAGCCCGTCAGCACGCCCGCAGGCTTGCCGTGCTTGGTAACGACGATCTGTTCGTCCTCTGCCTCCACCAGATACTGGGAGAGGTGGTCTCTGAATTCAGCCAAGGCAACCTTCTTCATGATCGTTCTCCCTCTTCCGCCAGCCACTCGGCGACATGGGGTTTGTCTACAATCCCATGGACAATGACCATGTCCCCCTCGACATCATAGAACACGCGCAGTTGGCCCACCCGGAGTCGGTATTGGGGCTTGCGCAGATCGCGCAACCGTTTGATCCGGCTCTTGCTCTCCGCTGTGGGGCGATGTTGGAGATGCCGGTCAATCGCATCCCTCACCTCTGCCCGGTCATACGCGGACAGCCCGTGGAATTGCGCCCGCCCCTGAGGCGACAGAACAACGTCATATTTCATTCTGGCAGAATTATGGCGTTAATCACGCCAAATATCAAGGCCGTTCTTAAGCGAACGAATGGAGCTAAGGCGCGCGGGCTGCCGCGTCGCCCTGAGCTCCGGGTTAGAATATCAACGGTGTTCAGATGTCTTCTGTGTCGTGCTGAATCTTTAGATCATAAACATGCCAGCCGCGAGGGACCGTCCGAAGGAAGTCTGGAGCCAATCCGCGAGCCCACGAACAGAAATGCCATGATAAGGCTCAGCCCGAGGACGAGCAGGCACAACACGAGCGAAGTCCATCTGATCTAGGGCAGGGTAAATGGCAGGGTTGTGCGGAGGAAGTTTGCGCATCTTATCCGGGGAGACCTGTCCGGCATCGGCTGGGGGCGAACGCTTGCGTAGCCGCCGGCGCGGCGGATGGAAACGTCCGACCGGTCTTCGGGCAGGAGTC
>JAFGHX010000487.1 GCA_016929905.1 Kiritimatiellia bacterium | reverse complement strand
GCGGGAATTTAGCGCATTTGCCAATGAGCGTCTCCCGCAGGCCTAGGCGCTGCGCAGGGCAAATGCCCCAAATTCCCGCAACGTTTGCAAGGGAGGAGGTATCGGAGATGTTGGCCATTCCGCCTCCTCTGTCTCCTCCCCTGCCGACCGAGCGTTTTATCGGGTCTGAGAGCGGCGCCATTCGGTCCCTGTCCTGCGCTTGATGGATGATGCGCCGCTCTCGGGCCCGATAAAACGCCTCCGTCACTTCAAGGCGGCGCCGCAATGGGTGCAGAACTTGCGGCGGGGTTTGACGGGTGTGCCGCAGGCGGGGCATCGGGCCCGGGCCGGCGGCACGGCCGATTGCAGCGGCGCGCCGGGTACCGGCGTGCCGCACCGGGTACAGAATTTGAGGCCCGGCTTCAGCGGGCTGCCGCATGCCGCGCATGCGGCAGCCGGCGATACGGACGCGCCGGGTCTTTGCGGCGGTGCGGCCCGCATGGAAGCGCCGCACTGCCCGCAGAACTGCGCAATCGGCGGCATCCGCGCGCCGCAGGCCGGACAGGGCTTGCGGGTCGTCTTCCGGCCCGATCCGGCACGTCCGCCGGCCTGTTCCGCGCCGCAGTGCCCGCAGAATGGCGCGGCCGGCGGAAGCGGCTTGCCGCAGGAAACGCAGGCTGCTTTCATGCGTGCGAGAATAGTGCAAGCGGATGGGGGATGCAACCCTTCTCCGCCGCGGCCGCCCAGTCGATGCCGCAGGCGGTCCGAACCGGCCGGCATGGCCGGCCGGGCGCTTGCCGGATTCTCCTTGCCGGGCATCCGGCTCTGATGCACTATCGCAGCGGGGCGAGCCGAAGGGTATGTAGCGTGACCGGCAGCCGTCGACCAGGAGGGCGTGACCATGGCGAGTGCGGGATCCGGACGGAATGTTGTCTCGTTTCGATCGCTGCTGACGGGGTACTCGGTGATCTGGGTTCTGATGCTGTTGTTCCTGCAGGTTGCCGTATGCCCGGAAACCGCGCATACCTACGGGAACAAGATCCAGGATCTGGGCATGGCGCTGCCGAATCTGACGCGCAGCGTGGGGCTGCCGGTGATCGGCTACACGGGGCCGGGTCTGAGCGAGGGCCCGCCGCCGGCGTTCTATTTCGCGGCCTGGCTGGCGCTGTACCTCACGGCGGCCGTGCCGATCGTGCTGGTCTGGGCGGCGCGCGAAGAATCGCGCGCGCGCTGGCTGTGGGTCTATGCGGCGGCCGGGCATGGGCTGCTGTTCGTCGTGCTGCTGGTGCTGACGGGCTTCTCGCTGTACCTGCCCTTCATGTCGGCGTGAGGTCGCGGCAGGCGGGGAGAAGAGGGATCGAGACAAGGGGGGAAGCCAGGGACGGTTGTGCGGCCGACGGGACCGTTCGCAGCACTGCTGCCGCTTTCGACTGCTCCGGCCGGGCTGAAGGGCAATTGAGGCCGGGGGTCTCAATCTTATTCCCCCACGACGCGAGGTCGTGGGGGCCCGGGTGCTTCGGTTCTCGTCGGGTCCGCTCCCGGCCGCGCGAGGTGCGACTCACCGCGCGCCGGCGGGCGCGGCAAGGCGGAGCGCCGCGTTGCGAATGCCGGCGGCGACACGGCGGGCGTCGGCCTCCGTCCAATCCGGGTTCACGCCGGTCAGAACGGTTGTCCGCAGCAGCTCAAGCGTGCGGGGCAACGCGTCGGGGCGGTAGTCCGGCCTGACGCCGGCGTTGAGCGGGTGCTCGAACGGGTTCGTGGCGGCGGAGTACGACCCGCGCCGTTCGAGGATGGGCTCCCAGTTGGCATAGACGTGCTTGCCGCTGTTGATCGGGCGGCCCGCGCCGATCTTCTGCTCGGCGAGCGCGGCGGCGAACGCGTCGGCCGCGGACTCGTCGGCGAACCGGAACCCGATCGTCTCGCCGGTGCCATCTTCCGGGCCGCTGTTGAAGGGCATCAGGGTCAGCTCGTCGCACCCGTCAAGTTCCTGCAGGATGATGTGGCGCAGGCGATGCGCGTCGGCGGTGATACCGTCGAGCCGCGCGAGCTGGACGCGCATCATCGCGGCCAGAATCTCGTTGCCGCGCAGGTTCAGGCCGCAGAAGACCGGCATGTTCAGTTCGCCGGCGTAGAGCCGGAAGACGGCGCCGCCGTCGTGGAAGATCACACCGCGTGCGTACAGATCGCCGGTGTTGCTCACGAACATGCCGCCTTCCCCGCAGCCGATCACCTTGAAGTAGTTGAAGCTGTAGCCGCCCATATCGCCCATCGACCCCGTTCGCCTGCCCTTGTAGGTGCCGCCGATGCACTGGCAGGCGTCCTCGACGACCGGTACGGCGTGCCGGCGCGCCACGGCCAGGATCCGATCCATATCGCAAACGAGCCCCTTCATGTGCACGGGCACGATGGCGCGGGTGCGCGGCGTGATCGCCGCTTCGATGGCGGCCGGGTCGATCATGAGCGACTCGTCGACGTCGACAATCACGGGCACGGCGCCGACGGCCACCACGGCGGCGGCGGTCGCCATGAACGTATAGCCCGGCACAATGACTTCGTCGCCCGGGCCCAGGCCGAGCCCCGCGTAGCCGCACATGAGCGCGGCGGTTCCGCTCGTGGTGAAGCAGGCATGTTTCACACCCATCTTCGCCTGCCACTCCCGTTCCAACAGCTTCGCTTCGGCTTCCGCGTCGCCCTGTTGCGTGCCGGGATATCGGAACAGTCTGCCGCTGCGAATCACACGCGCGATAGCGTCGATCTCTTCTTCACCGTAGCGATACATCTGCCCCCCCCTTCCCGGGCACCAGAGCCTCCGGCACGGTGTCCGGCGCGGCCCCTGGTTAATGCTTAACGGTGCAGCCCGACGAAGCCACGAAGGGCGAAGCCGGGTTGTCGGACCTATCTCATATATCCCATTTTGTCTACTGTATCACATTTTTATTCGTATTTGAATGTACAGCCTGGCAATAGACATATATAATTTTGCACATGATCAAGTGCAGTATACAGTACCGGTGGGAGGTACGGCGCGCGGTACGGCCGGCGATACGGATGGCGGCGGAGGTGATGGGTCCGTATCCGAACCGGGTAGGCCGGATGAATCCTCTGAACTGGGTGGTGGACTATGAATTCACGCATCACGGGCGGACGCGGGTGAACGCGCCGCGCGCGCATTGGCGCGAGCGGGGCCCTCGCACGGCGCACTTGTATCCGCAGCGCAGTTTATTCTGGGAGGACCCGCGCGGGCTGAGCGGCCGGCGCCACACGGCGTGGATCAACTTTGCAGGCGGCGCGGGCACGGGACTGGAGCGGCTGATCGACCCCGAGTATGGATACGCGCACTTCCTCGATCCAGGCGGCCGTGCGGGTGCGTGTTTTCGCCGCGCGGCGTCGGTGGGTCAAGATCTCGGCGAGCAGGGGTTCTGGAAAGCGCAGGGCGCGCTGGCCGAGATCATCGACCTGCTTCTGCAGGCGGAGCACGTGGGGGCGGAAGTCTACAGGATTGCGGCGGAAGACCTGTTGCCGGGGCGTGGGCTGGGGCAGACGGTGCGGCGTTATCTCGCGCGGCATCTTTCGGAGAAGGTCCGGCTTCGGGATGTCGCGCGTGACGCGGGTGTGAGCGTCTCCACGCTTGCGCATCGGTATCCGGCGGAGTCGGGCGAGACGGTGATGCGGACGCTGACGCGCCTGCGTATCGAGCACACGAAAGCGCTGCTGCTGAGGGGGCAGCCGCTGAAGACGATCGCGGACCAACTGGATTTCAGCAGTCCGTTCCATCTCTCGAAGACGTTCAAGCGGGTGGAGGGCCTGTCGCCGCGGGCGTTCGTGAAGGCGCTGGCGCGGGAATAGGGCCGTGCGGCAAACGCCACGCTTTGGTCGAAGGTCGAAGGTGGAAGGTCTGCCGTGCTGAACGCGAATGGACATGCTGAGGCCGTCCGATTCCGCGACCTTGGACCTTCGACTTTCCGACTTTCGACCCTTCTGCGTGGGTTACTTCAGATACTTATCGAAGAAGGCCCTGACCATGCCGACGAGTTCGTGGTGGGGTTGCTCGGCGTCCTTGAAGCCGTGCCCGCCGCCTTTGACGACGTAGAGGGTGGACTCGACCCCGGCCTTTTGCAGGGCCGCGTGCAGCAATTCGCCCTGGTTCAGGATGACGGTCTTGTCGAGTTCGCCGTGCATGGTGAGGAAGGGCGGGTCGCCGCTGTCGATGTAGGTCATGGGATTGGCCTTGGCGACCTTGTCTTTGTTCTCCTGGATCGGGCCGCCGATGAGCTGGGATTCGGGCGAGTCGGGTGCGTTGTGGCGCATGCCGTGGCCGCCGTCGTCCATTCTCAGGAAGTCGGACGGGCCGAACCAATTGCAGACGGCCTGGACGCGGCTCGAGAAGTCGGGCCAGCCGCCGTTGCCTTCGAGTTCGGCAACACCGCCGGAGGTGCCGAGCAACGCGACCAGGTGGCCGCCGGCCGAGCTGCCCCAGGCCCCGATGCGGTTCGGGTCGATCCGGTATGTCTGGGCGTGCGCGCGCAGGAAGCGGACGGCGCATTTGCAGTCGTGGATCTGGGCGGGGAAGATCGCTTCCTGGCTCAAGCGGTACTCGATGCTGACGCCGCAATAGCCGGCCTGGGCAAAGGGGGTCAATCGGCCCACAGAGCCGTCCTTGCTGCCTTTGCGCCATGCCCCGCCGTGGACCCACACGATGACGGGCATGGGTTTGGCGGGCAGCGGGCGGGGCCGGACGATGTCCAGCTTCAGGTCGCGGCCGCCGCCGGTTCCGAAGACGATATCGGGCAAATGCTCCACATCATCAGGCATGGCTTGTCGTCCCTGTCCGGTTGTTTCGGTTCCGCAATAAAGCGCAGGATCCGGAAGGTTTGTCAACGTTATTCGGCGCGGGTCGAGCGGCCGTCATTCCGCCGTCTATCCACTCTTCGGTTCTTGCGTTCCTGCGCCGGTGGCGCAGCCCCCACCCTTTCGGCTGCGGAACGCGGTCGGGGTAAGGCCGGTGATTTCCCGGAACCGGCGCGAGAAGTGGTATTCATCGCGGAACCCGCATGTTTCCGCCAGCTCGGCATTCGTGAGGGCGTGGCGTACGAGGAGGTTGCAGGCGAGGTCGATCCGTCTGGCGACGCGGTACCGGCCGGGCGACAGCCCGGCGAGGCGGGTGAAGCGTTTGCGGAAGCCTTCGTACGAGAGGCCGAGTTCCCGGGCTACGGATCGCAGGCCGGTTGGCCCGCCTGCGCCTTTCGCCTCCAGCAGGCGGCGCGCACGCGCCAGCCAGTTCCGGTCTTGCGGGTTGGAGTCCCGGTTGGCCTCATAGCCGCGGATATCGGCCAGCAAGGTCTGAATCTGGGCCACTTGCGCCAGCGTGCCGTCGGGGCCGGGGTTCGGATCGTCGCCCGGCAAATCCCGGATACGCCGCGCCCAGTAGTCTACGGGCTCGAGAAAGATGACCGGCGGCTCGACGCTGAAGAATCCGTGCCGGAACCACAGGTCGAAGACGGCGCCCCGGAACCCGATGTAGGTTTCGAACAGGCGCTCGCCCTCGGGCGGGCCGTACAGGATCGACATGCCGGGCGCAGACCGAATGAGGGTGCCGGGCCTCAGATCGTGCTGGCCGCCCATGCTATCGCGGTACCGTCCCGTTCCTTCGACGATATAGAGCAGCGAGTAGTAGGTCATCTCCTGCCAGCGATCTCGAATCTCGCGCCACCAGCACCCGGCACAGGCGAGGCCGCCCAGCGGGGTCGGCGCGCCGCCGCGATAGGGATAGCGTCTTGGGCGAATGCGACTCACGGGGTTGAGCATACCATTTTCGCCAAAGAGTTGGCCAGTATCGGCATTCTACTCCGGGGCACGCCGCGTGCATACTGAGCCAGGGGAACGGCAGCGGATGCAGACCGGAGAGATTTCCAGCGGATGTATGCACGGCAGCGGATGGGGGAAGAGATTTCCAGCGGATGCATGCACGGCAACGGATGCAGACCGGAGAGATTTCCAGCGGATGCATGCACAGCAACGGATGCAGACCGGAGAGATTTCCAGCGGATGTATGCACGGCAGCGGAT
>JAFGHX010000054.1 GCA_016929905.1 Kiritimatiellia bacterium | reverse complement strand
GGTCCGGCGAGGCGGCCCCCACGACCTCGCGTCGTCGGCAGGCAGGGCGGGTCCGGCGAGGCGGCCCCCACGACCTCGCGTCGTGGGGGAGCAAAGATTTTTCTGCGGATGACCAGCGGCCAATGTATTCCCCCCTGCCGCCGCAGGCGGCAGGGGCGGGCGTGACTCTCAGATCCTGGCGAGCACACGCATGAATCAACGCTCCATAATAGCCGTGGCCCTCAGCGGAGGGATGGACAGCGCCATGGCCGCCGCACTCCTGAAGGACGACGGCCACGCGGTCATCGGGCTCACCGCCAGGATGTGGCAGGAAGGACGGCCGTGCCCGGCCCCGGAAGACGTGGCCCGCGCCGCCGAGATCGCCCGGTTGCTCGGCATTCCGCACCATATCGTCGACATGCGCAAGGCGTTTGAGCGTGAGGTGATCGCCTATTTCGTGGCGGAATATGCGCGCGGACGGACGCCGTCGCCCTGCGTCGTGTGCAATCGGCAGATCAAGTTCGGCGTCCTGTTCGAGCAGGCCCGCGCCTTAGGGGCCGGGCAACTGGCGACCGGGCACTACGCCCGGTGCATACGTGACGATGCCGGCCGTTGCCACCTGCTGCGCGGCGTCGACCAGGAAAAGGACCAGTCCTATTTCCTCTTTGCTTTGTCCCCGCGGCAGTTGGCGCGGAGCGTGTTTCCGCTCGGGGACCTGACCCATCAGGACGTGCACCGTCAGGCCGGGGAACGCGGGTTTCCCGTGCGCGAGGCCCGAACCAGTCAGGACCTGTGCTTTGTCACAGCCGAGGACTACGTCGAGTTCCTCGAGAGACGGCGGCCCGAGCTGCGAAAGAAGGGTTCGATGGTCGATCTGGACGGACACCTCCTGCGCGAACACGAGGGCGTCCACCGGTTCACCGTCGGCCAGCGGCGCGGGCTCGGGCTAGCCGCGGGCCGGCCCGTGTATGTGGCGCGGCTCGATGCGGCCGGGAATCGGGTCGTGATCGGCGAGCGCGCCGATTTGATGACGCATTCCGTTCGGGTCGGTTCCGTGCATTGGCTGCTCGGCCGGCCGCCGCCGGCCGACGTGCAGGTGGCCACCCGCATCCGCTACAACCACCGTGCGGCGTCCTCGCGGCTGCACCTCGAAACTGGCGGGACCGTCGCCGTGCGATTCGACGAACCCCAATTCGCCGCCGCACCCGGCCAGGCCGCCGTATTCTATGCCGGCCCGGCCCACGAAGAGGTGCTCGGCGGCGGGTGGATCGAGGGAGAGTAGACGCGGCGTCCCGCCGCGTCCCCCGGCCCGCGGGCCGGACTGCCCGGCGGCGCTCCGCGCCGCGCCGGGAAAGCGGCGGGCCGCCGCTTCTCCTTTCAAAACCGGAACGACACCTGCACGCCCAGCGGATTGGCGTCGGGATCCAGCGCAAACGCCGTCGTCATCAGTGTGAAGTTGTACCAGAAATGTGCCGCTATCGACGGCCCGAGCCGATGCTCTTCGTTTTCGAACAGCGTGCCCAGATACAGCCCTGCCAACGTCGGCACGACGGTGCGCTCCGGCCGTATGTCCCCGTCCAAATCCACAATGTGGGCGATCCCGAACAGAATGGACGTCGTGACGAGCCCGCCCCTCGCGCCGAAACTCCTGTCGAGTTCGTTCTGGAGCAACCCGCGCCATACCGCCTCCTCGCTCACGCCCGCTGCCAACGACAGCCCGAACGCCTCGGCCGCGTAGGCCGCCGAGCCCCATTCTCGGTTCGCGTCCATGCCCATGATTCCGATTTCCGCGATGTCCGCGAATCCCGCGTCGGGATCCCCGGCATCGCGAAAAGCGGCGGCCACGCCCAACGCCGCCGCTACCAGGACCCACGGGTTCGTCAGGTGCTCCCGCCTGAACGGCGCGAGCAGAAGCCCGCCTACCGGCGTGTCGTCGATGCCCTCCGCCCGCAGATCGCAACCCGCCCGGCGCATCGCGCTGCGGTAGGTCGTGAAGAAGCTCAGTTCCCAACTCTTCGAGGCGAGTAGCCAGAACACGTTCACTTCGTCCGGCCGGTCCAGCGCCGCGTTCCGATCCTCCACCCAGGCGCCCATGCCGCCAAAGGCAAGCACCGAACCCAGATAGGCGTTGCCCGCTCCGTGCTCGCCCAGATAGTGGTGGCCGCCGCCCGGGATCAGGCTCCAGGCCAGGGCCTCCGATACGGGGCGCGGGGGACTGCCGCCGGCCGCCGCCGGCTGCGGCCCGGCTAACAGCGCGCAGGCTGCGCAGAAGAGGCCGACCGCCCGCCAAGCATGCCGCCAGACAATCATCGTGCCCTTGCTCCGTTCCCCCCTGCCGCCCTCAACCCTGCTCGTCATGACCACCATACACTCTCCAATGCCATTTGGCACACAGATAGGCGGGCAGGCACCAGAGGCTTTTCCGCAAGCTTTGTCGAGCCCGCGGCCTACCGCGCGGGCAGAGCGGCCGGCCAGCCGAAGTGATGCGTGCGGAATCCCTCCCGGCTGGCGAGGATGTACCACATCCCGCCGGCCGGGTGGTACACGGCCGGGTCCGCGCGGCCGTCTCCGTCGTAATCGGCGGGGACCGGCAGAACGTCGCTCCATCCGAAACGTTCGGCCAGAAAGATGGATCCGGAAATCGTCGTCCGTAATCGTCGCGCGTAATCGTCGACCGAATCCGTAGCGCCCGATCGTGACCGTGAACCGAAT
>JAFGHX010000486.1 GCA_016929905.1 Kiritimatiellia bacterium | reverse complement strand
CGGAGGCTCCTGCTGTCCAACTAGACATAGGATCACCTCCTTCCCAGGGATCCACAAACAGCGGCTACGGACCCCCTGCTGGTCCGTGCCGATGCACCGCGCGCACTATAGCACAAAGCCGCCGGGCATGCGAGCACAAAGCCGCACGGCCAGCGGCGAAACGGGAAAGAAAGCCCGTTTTTCTGCGAAATCCAGGCCCAAACGCTGCCCGAGGTCCTTCACCGCGCCGGCTTCAAGGCCGCGCGCAGCGCGTCGATCTCCCGGCGCCATTCGGCGCCGAAATCACCCCACTCGCCCTGCTCGAGTGCGGCCGAGGCCTTTTGCAGCGCGCCGAGCGCCGCCTCCGGCTCGTCGTCTTCCCTCAGTGCGTAGGCCGTGAAGAGGTGATTGGCAGGATGCCCGGGAAACTGCGCGGCAGCCTGCTCGAGGCATTCCAGGGCCCGTTCCAGGTCGCCGATCCCCTTGGGCCAGGGCGGCGCACGCAGGTAGAGCATGCCCAACACCCGCAGCGGGCCGCCGGCATCGGTTGCCGGCTCGCGGCATGCCGACTTCAGGAGCGTCTCCATCTCCGGAAGCCGCCCGACGGCAATCAGGCCCTTGTGCCGGATCATCATACCGAGATGCACGGCCCGATAGTAGCATCCCTCGCGATTGTCCGCGCCGGCCAACCCGGCGGCGCGATAGCCTTCTTCTGCCACGGCAGCCTGCAGAGAACGGTCTTCGAGTGGGGAGGCCACGAACAGCGCGCACCGGGCGAGCACAAGCTGCAATGCCGGTTCGCCGGGCGCACCGTCCGCTGCCGCGCGCGCGAGCTTCAGCGCGGCGATCCGTTGCGCGGCCGGCACGGCGTAGTCGGCATGAGCCTGCGCCACGCGTGCCATCTCCGCGGGCTCCTGTGTGTCGGCAAGAGCCGGCGTGTCGAAACACGTCAGATCCGCGCGTTGTTTCGGGCCGGTCGCGCACCCAGCCAGCAGCGCCAGTGCTGCCGCGAGCGGTGTGCCGCCGCGCCATGTCGCCGGCCCCTTCCGTTGCGGGAGTTTCATTCCCGGCTATTCCTTTTCGTATGTGTCGATCACCGCGCGCATGCGCGCGGCGTCGACGGGCACGAACCCCGTGATCCCGAAGCCGGCGCACGCCGCCCGCCCTTCGTCGGACCCGCACATCTCGATCACCGCCTTCACGAGCTGCGCCTGCAGGGCCCGCGTGGTCGCGGTGTCGGTCATCATCAGGCCCAGCGCCGGGAGCAGCGGGGAAGTGTAGATCACTTCCAATTCGCCGAGCAGCGGCAGTTCCTGCAGACTGCGGTATTGGCCTCGGTCCAGCAGGACGCCGTCGAGTTTGCCCCGGGCAAGCTTGCGCAGCGCCGACAACGGCCGGGCGGTGGGCTGCAGAACGAAGTGCCGGGTCACGTCCAGCTGATTGTCGAACACCATGCGCGTGAGATACTTCGGGTCTTCGTAGAGCGTGTTCCCGGCAAGGGTCTTGCCTGCCATCTCTGCCGTGGTCTTGAACGCGCCTTTTCTGACCAGCAGGGCGTATTGCTGTTCGGCGTCGCCGCCGAATTGCACGTTGGCGAGCGGAACGAGCGACAGCGCTTGGCGCTGTGCGAGGAAGAAACCGAGCGAGGCCATGACGAAGCTGTGCGGTGCGCCGCGCAGGTGTGCAACAGCCGCCTGAAGATCGTTGAAGTAGGCGCCGGCCACCTGTTCCCGCTCGAAACCGGCCGCGCGCCGCAGGATATCCAGGAATTGGCCGATCATCTCGCGGCCCTCACCGTCCGCGTCCGGGCCGCCGGGGAACACGATCACGACGTCCACGGCCCGGCTTTCCGCCGGCTCCACCGCGGCGGCCGGCACCGCGGACAGGCACAGGCCCGCCGTGAAGATCGTGCATAGAAGCGTACGAACGGCGACGGAAGAGAGGAAGAAAGGAAAGGCGGAAGAATGGAAGGATGGAAGAGTGGAGGGAGGAAAGGACGGGGGGATGGTCGAACGCGTGGGGCGCGGAATAGCAGCATGGCGGGACGCCAGGCTGGAATCAGGGGTTGAGTGGGTCGGTTTCATGGGGGTTCCTTTCCTGGCGTCTGGTGCAGAACAGGTCAATGGCGGCCGGCAGAACGAGCATGGCGGCTGCGAGGCAGGTGAGGATCCCGAGCAGGATGACCCAGCCGAAAGAGGACACGCCCTTGTGCCGCGCGAACGTGATGCTGCCGAGCCCGGCCACGGTGGTAAGCGCGGCGAACATCACGCCGCGGCCCGCCGTCGCGACGGCGGCGAACGCCGACACGCGCGGATTCTCGAGCCAGCGGTGCACGATGTGGACGCCATAGACCACGCCCAGCCCGAGCAGGAGAGGCAGGCCCGCCATCGACGCATAGTTGTAGGGCAGCCCGGAGGCGTAGACCACCGCCTGCAGCCAGAACATCGCGATCGCAAGCGGGACCAGGGCCAGGAGTACCAGGCGCAGCCGGTGGAAATCGAGCGTGAGCAGAACGACGATCATGGCCAGTCCGCAGGTCAGAGCCTGGTGCAGCCCGCGGACCGCCATGCGCGCATTGACACCCAGCGTGACGGGGAAGCCCGTGACATTCGGCGTGACGGACCGCAGCTCGGCGACGAACCGGTCGGTGAAATCGAAATCCCAGATGTGGCCGTTGGGATAGACATAAGCGACGTAGTTGCCGCGCGGGCTCTTGAACCGCGCGACGAACGCGGGCGAGCAGGCGTCCTCGCGGAGCGGCGCCAGGTTCAGCCAGCCGCGCGCCATTCGCGCCAGCCGCCCGAATGTGTGCCGAAGGGCCTGGTCGAACTCGGCCGTCCGAATCCGGGCGCTGACGTCGGGATTGCCGGCCAGGCGCGTGCGGATCGCCTCGATGTCCGTCAGGTTGGCGTCCAGTTTCCGGACGAGTTCGGCATGGCCGGCGGCAAAGGCCTGCTCCTGGAACGCTTCGAACTGTTCCGTCAGCAGGTCGAGCGCCGCCGTATAGTCGCCCGGCGCGGGTGTCTCGGCCTGTTCGGCGTGTGGCCGCTCGGGCAGCAGCGCCCCGCACCGGGCCAGCACGGCCAGCCGCTCGGCCTGATCGGCCGGGATGACGCGGGAGAGCGAGTCGATCCGGCTCACGGTGGGCAGCGCGCGGATGCGCGTTTCCAGCGCGCGCAGTTCCGCGAGGCTGCCCGCGGTGACGGCGGCGCAGGTCATCTGGAAGTCGCTCTCGTCCTGCATCCTGAGCTGATAGACCGTAGACTCCGAATCGGCGGGCAGCAGGTGCAGGGCGTTGAAGTCGAACGCCAGGTGCTTCGCGCAGAAGGCGCCCAGGCCGGCCAGCAATAGCGCGGCGCCGAGCACCGTGTAGAGGAACGCGCGCCTGCGCCGGCGCCGTGCCGGCGTGATGTCCGGCCACGCCCGGTACAAGCGCGGCCTGATCGGCACGAGGACAAGCAGCGCCGGCAACATCAGCAGCGTGGTAAGCATCACGACCAGGACGCCGAGCCCGGCGGTGATGCCGAGTTCGGAGAAGCCGATGAACTCGCAGCAGCCGACGGCGAAGAAGGCGAGGCTGGTGCTCAGACCGCCGCTCAGTACGCTCTTGCCCGTGGCGGTGACCGCTTCCCGCACAGCCGCAGGACGGGGCCGCCCCTTGCCGAGTTCTTCCTCCGTGCGGCGCACGAGATAGATCGCGAAATCGATGCCGATCCCGAACAGAACGGCAAGAAACGACGAGCTCATGAGGTTCAGCCGCCCGACGGTGACGGTGACGAGCCCCAGCGTCAGGACGATACCGGCACACAACGGGATGAGCGCCACAAGCGTGGTGCGCAGCGAGCGAAAGCCGACCAGCAGAATGGCCGCCACCAGCGCAACGGCCACGAGGCCGGCCCGCCCGACGTCCGTGTAGATGGTGGTGACCTCCGTCAACACGTGTGCGGGCATGCCCGTGAGCGCAACGCTCACCTTGCCGCGCAGGGCCGGCTCGGCCGCGAACACGCGTGCGCAGGCGCCGCGCAGGGCGCGGTCGAGCGGACGCAGATAGGCGGCGTCATCGCGGGCCGACAACGGCCGCACGAACAGGAACAGCAGCCGGCCGTCGCGCGAGCACAGATAGCCGCCTGTGGCCAGTATGGCCGCTTCCGGCCCCGCCAGACGAGCGGCCAGCGCGTCCAGTACCGGCGCGCGGCGCGCCGGCTCGCGCAGCCAGGCCAGCCACTCGGAGAAGAACGCGTGGGTCAGATCCAGGGCGCGCGGCGCCCAGGCCGGCGCGACGGCGAGGCCCGGCAGCCTTCCGCTCATGGCGTCACCCGCCGCCCGCAGCAGGGCGGGCAGGCTGTCGATGCCGACAAGCGTCTCGACCGTGCGCGGCTGTGCGGCCAGGAACGATTCCGCCCCGTCCAGCCACTGCTCGGGCATGAACAGGGGCGCACGGTCGAGCAGCATCGCCACGTCGATCTTGTAGAAAACGCTCCGCACGAAGTTCGTTTCGCGGGCCAGTTCGTTCGCGAACCGGTCCGCGGCCGCGCGGAGCACCGCGGGCTCGCCCTCCAGCACAATGACGACGTCGTTCGCCGCCCCGAATTCCTTGAGGAAGGCCAGATAGCGCGCCTGGTCGGGGTGCGAGGACGGACAGAGGTCGGAATGACCGGACGTGATTCTCAGCCGGGGCACGGCCACCGCGGCGATAAGCGTGAGGATGGCCACGAGCACAATCGTCGCCTTCGGCCGGTCCGTGCTGAGCCGGAACAGGACTTGCAGAAGTCTGTCGCGCATGGAGGTGTGACGCTCTCGTAGTGGCCGCCGTTCGAACCGCGAAGCGCTGATGGGCTGGATGTGAGGCCGCTCCGCGTCCGGTCCCCGCCGGCAATGCTGCTCCCTCCCGGACGCATCCCCACGGCCTATTCTACGCCGTCGCGTGTTTCTGTCAAGTTACCCATTCGGAATCTTGGGGAGAATGCCGCGCCGGCGGCCGGCTCTGCTGCGCTGGGTGACGCCCGGCGCAGCCACGCATTGGTCGGCGCCGAGCGCCCAGCGATGAGGCGGTCCCCCTGCGCCCGTTCGCCGAACCGCAGGTCTTCGTGGGTGTTGCTTCGCGCAGCGGAAGCGGCTATACTGACTTGGGCGGTTGCGAGGAAACGCAGCCCTTTCCGGAAAGGTTGATTCCGGGCCCGAACGGTTGTGCCGGCTGTCGTCAAGATTGCGTCCTGACACCCCTTTTCGCGCATCGATGCT
>JAFGHX010000485.1 GCA_016929905.1 Kiritimatiellia bacterium | reverse complement strand
GCGGCGGTCGAGCCGCTGGTAATACGCTGAATCTCGTACTGCATCTGTTGGAATTCCTTCTGCAGGTTGTCGCGGTCCACCTGGCTCTTGGTCCCGTCATTCGCCATAACGGCCAATTCCGCCATGCGTCCGAGCATGTCGTGAATCTTCTGGAGCCAGCCGTCCGCCGTCTGCAGATAGGAGATTTTGTTCTCCACGTTCATCGCGGCCGCCGCGCTGTTGCGGTATTGCGCCCGCAACCGCTCGCTGATCGCCAGTCCCGCCGGATCATCCGATGCCTGGTTGATCCGAAGGCCGGACGACAGCTTGGCCATCGATTTGCGCAGATTCGATACGTTGAACGAATAGTGCTTCCAAACCGAAAAGGCTGGAGCATTGTTGTAGACTTGCATCGCCTGTTCCTCCGTGATCTCTTGTCGGCTGTTGCCAATCGTAGTTCGTCCGTAACCACGGGCGTCCTTTCCCGCGGCCGGTCAGGTCCGAATGTTCATTCAGGGCCGGGCCGCCCTGACCCCAAGCCCGGCGATCGTTCACCCGTGAGGCATCCCCCCTTCCCGCCTTTTCAGTCCAGACAACACCTGCCGGGGCCACATTTCACGCGCCCTTCTCCTGGTTTCTCTAATCGGCATGCCGCGCGGGCCGCTTAACCCTTCCGAGCGGCAGGTTCGGGCCGGTCCGAGGCCGCCTGGCGGGGGTTGCATGCACGCCGCGGGCTCGACATGAGCGCCGGGAAACCGGCGGACAGGGAAATGGCCCTGGAAAGGGCGTGTTTTCGGGGTTTTCTCCCTTGGCGCCGCCCGGAAGACAGGCAGGGCGGACGTTGTGCGGCCCGCAGCCTGCTTCAGAGAGCCCGGACACGGGCGGAAAAAAATACCTGTTTCGGCATTTTTTGGCCATCGTCGTGAATCGGGGGCCACAGCCCGACCGGCCGGCCGAACGCGATGCAGAACCCGCACGGAGCGCATGAAATCGCCGGAAAACAAAGAGAAGACGCCCGATCCGCTCTCCGCGGCCCGGCGCCCGCACCTGCCGGCTCGTACCCGTGGCACGGCGACTGCTACAGAGCCGGACGCGAAGAACCGCCGCACCGCGGAGGTGCCGCAATTCGGCGACAACCTGGAAGGGGAAAGTCGAGATGAAGAAGCGCAAGAGAGACGAACAGATGCAGATCAGTCCGTATGCACGCCTGGTATCCCTGCCGGTCAATTCGGAGAACATCTTCCACTTCCCGGAAGGGCTGCCGGCCTTCGAGACCGTCAAGGAATTCGTCTTCATCTGCAAGCCGGACACGGCGCCGTTCGTGTTCATGCACGCGCTCAATCCGCCGGACCTGGCGTTCGTGTGCATCGATCCGTTCCTGATCTGCCCGAACTACAACCTTCGGCTCAGCCAGGGCGACGTGAACTTCCTGCACATGGAGCGGCCGGAGGACGCGCTGATCCTTGCCATCGTGACGGTGCGAAAGGATGTGCGGGAGACTTCCGCCAATCTGCAGGGCCCCGTCGTGATCAACATGCAGACATGCGTGGGCAAGCAGGTCGTCTGCGAAGGCATGCGGTTCCCGGTCCGGTATCGGATCTGGGATGCGCTGAAGAATCTGAACGACGCGAACCCCGCGGCGCAGCAGGCGGAAGCGGAGAAGCTGGCCAAGGAGGTCATCGTCCACAAGTAGGCCGCCTGCAGGAGCGCGCGGCCGGGCACATCCACAGATGAATTAGCCATGGAGGGCTGAACCATGCTGGTTTTGACAAGGAAGTCTGAAGAAAGCGTCATCGTCGGCAGCACGATCGAGGTGAAGGTGCTGCAGATACGGGGGGACCAGGTCAGTCTCGGGTTCTCGGCGCCAAAGGATATCAGCGTGCACCGCAAAGAGGTGTACGACGCGCTGCAGCAGGAGAATATCGAGGCGGTCAACCGCAGCAGCCAGGATCTGGAACGGATCAAGCTGTCGCTGGGCAAACAGCTTTTCAGGAACCGGGCGACCAACGGGAATCGGCATGCGGCCGCTCCCCTTGCTACCGAAGACCAATAGCTGAACGCACACCGCGGAAAGGAGGCCGGCAGGGTAGAACACAACAGGAGGTCACGACCCGTCTTGTGCCGGGCGAACGGGCCGTGCCGCGCGAATCCGCGCCCGGCTGGCCGCGAACATGGACGTTCGCGGCGCGACGCGAGAAACGGCATTCACGGAGGAAACGGAAATGCAAGTCTACAACAACGCTCCAGCTTTCACGGTGTGGAAGCACTATTCGTACAACGTGGGCAACATGCGCGAGTCGATGTCCAAGCTGGCATCGGGGCTCCGGATCAACCGAGCGGGAGACGACCCGGCCGGCCTGGCGATCAGCGAGCGCTTGCGGGCCCAGTATCGGAACACGGCCGCGGCGGCCATGAACGTGGAGAACAAGATCTCCTACCTTCAGACGGCCGACGGCTGGCTCCAGAAGATCCACGATATGCTCGGGCGTATGGCGGAATTGGCCATCATGGCGAATGACGGGACCAAGAGCTATACGGACCGGCTGAACCTCCAGCAGGAATTCCAGCAGATGCAGTACGAGATCCAGCGTATTACCAGCGGCTCGACCGCCGCGGGCAAATACAACGGGCTGTATCTGTTCCGCGGGGGGAACGGCATCGCGACGATGACGGGCGACACAATCGGAAGCGGTCAACCGCCGATCTTGCAGGCGGGCCCCGACAGCAACCAGATTCTGCGCGAAACCGCCATCAACCTGACCGCGACGAACTTCGCGGACGTGATCGGCAGCTACTCGACCTACTCGTACGGGTCGAACATGTCGCTGGCGGGCTCAACCCTGACGACGGTCAGGTGGGCGAGCCTGATCTGCGAGCGGCACCTGAGCATCTCGACTCAGTCGGTCGCGCAGGCGGCCGTGGACAAGCTCAATCTCGGCATCGACTACGTCAGCGGGATCCGCGCGATCGTCGGCGCCGAGCAAAACAGGATGGCACAGACGCTCAGCGGTCTGCGGAACTACGAAGACAACATTCGCGCTTCGGAAAGCCGCATTCGCGACGTGGACGTCGCCCGGGAAACGACGGCGTTTTCCAAGTACCAGATCCTCACGCAGATCGGTACGGCGATGCTCGCGCAAGCGAACGCACTGCCGCAGGGCGTGGTGCAGTTGATAGGCTAAGCACGACGGCCACCCGGCGGACCGGCCCCGTAGCCCGGGGCCGGTCCCCGGTGCGCCGACGGCGCAACACGCAAAGGCGGGTACATGAACACGGAAGACGCCGTCGTCAACATCGATACGGTCGAGCAGTTCACGCTCTACTGCCTCGATCGATCGGCCGAGGCGCTGGCCCAGCTGTGCGAGCAAAGCCGCACATGCGGCCGCGCGCTGGCAGAGGACCGGCTGGCGGCCGGCCTCGCGGCCCTGAAGGAGGTTGCGGAGAAGCTGCACGATTTCGACGTGTTCGAAAACGAGGTGTGCACGCTTTTCGGCACGGAGCGAGCCGATCTGGGCGACGACAGGGGCAGCCTGCAGGCCGGGATGGACCAGTTCCACTCGGTCCAGCAGCAACTGCTTGTCAGTCTCGAGCAGAACGACCGCGAACGGCTGGTCCGGGTACTGGCGGAGGATCTGCCGGCCGTGCTGGGCCGGTTGTGCGAACTGCTCCCTGTCGTGAGAACCGAGATCGATGAGAAGTACGTCCAGACCACCCGCTGAACGGGCGCGCGGCCACCAAGCGCGGCTCGCGCGTCTGGCGCGGACCGACCCGGCCTGCGCGGAGCGGATCCGCCCGTACCTGACCGCCCCACCCGCCGGAGGCCCTGAGCCTGTCGAAGGGGTTCCGCTGCCGCCGGCGACGGAGCCGTTGAACAGCGCCGTCCGCGATTGGGTTCGGGAGGGCGACACGCCCGCGCCGCCGGACATCGTCATCGTGCTGGGCACGGGCGAGTGGTGCGAAATCGCCTGTCTGCGCGACCAGTTGCCGGCTGAAAGCCGCATCCTCGTGCTCGAGTGGGACGTCGAGCACCTGGCCGACCTGTTCAGACGCCGGCTCATCGAACGCGATCTGGCCGACGGCCGCGTGCGGCTCGTACCGGGCGCGGACACGGAGGCGGTGGTCGAGGCGTACCAGGCGCTGCTCAACCTGCCGGCGGCGCCGAGCACCCGGGTGTTCGACCGGATCCCGGCCGCCGCGCGTGCCCGCGAATTCTATACGGGCGCGCTGCAGCAGATCTGCAGCAAGATGAACCTGAGCCTCTTCAATCTCGGCACACTCGTGTATCTCGGCCCCCTGTGGCAATTCAACACGCTCCAGAACCTGCCCCTGCTCCTGGCCAACCCGGGCGTGGACGCCTTGCGCGGCGCGTTCCCGCAGAAGCCGGCCGTCGTCGTCGCCGCAGGCCCGTCGCTGGAAGACGCACTCCAGACTCTGCCCCGGGTGTGCAAGCAGTTCGTCGTTATCTGTACGGGCACGGCGTTGAAACCGCTCCGGCGCGCCGGGGTCGAACCGGACCTCGTCGTCTCCGTCGACGCCAGCCACAAGACCGGCCCGCAGTTCGAGACCGCGTGCGAGCACCTGTACCTCGCCTGTTCGTCGCTCGCGTTCCCGCCCGTCCTGCCCAAGTTCAAGGGCCTGTTCAGCGGCTACCACTCGTCGAACCCCGTCGGCGCGTGGGTCAGCCGGTTCGGCACGCCGAAAGGGCTGATCGCCGCCTGCGGAACCGTGACGGCGAGCGCGATGGACCTGGCGGTCAAGATGGGCTGCAACCCCGTGCTCACCGTGGGCATGGACCTGAGCTTCTCCGACGACGGCACCACGCACGCGAACGGAACCATCTACGAGGGACGCCGGCTCGACCCCACCCAACTGCGCGCCGTGCCGGGCAACTACCAGGACGACGTCCTGACGACCAGCCAATTTCACTGCTATATCCGCCTGATCGAACAGTACGTTCAGAAACACCCGCGGACCCGCTTCGTCAACCTCACGACGCGCGGCGCGAGAATCGCAGGCATGGAACTGGCCCGGCCCGCCAGCATCGTCGAATACGCGGCGGGCCCGTTCGACGCGTACGGCGTCATCGCGCGGCGCCACGCGGCGTTCGACGAGGACCTCGGGTGTGAAGTCGCCGCGGAGATCGACGCCGTCATCGAACAGCTCGAAGACATCATCCGCGACAGCCGCCGCGCCGCGATGCTCTGCAACCGGCTCATGATGCTTTTCCAGCGCCCGTGCCCGGGCGACGAGGTGCAGGCCGCCGAATGGCTCCAGGCCCTTCACGCCATCGACAGGCGGCTGGTCGAGGCCGACCGCTCGTCCTGTCTGCTGGAAATGAGCTTGCGGCCCGCCACGTTCAACGTGCAGATGAAACGGCAGCAGCATGAGGAACGGCTGTGCGACAGTATCCTGGCGCACCGCCGGTTCCGGACCCTGTACGAACAGATAGCAGGCGCCGCCAGTTGGACGCGGGACCTGCTGCAGAAAGCCGGCCGCCGCCTGAGAGCCGGCGCTTCCCGGCCAAAGGAGGCACAGCCCGCGTGAGGCGCTGACACGCCGTCGTCTTGTCGACAACCAGCGTAAGGGGACCCATTGCGAAGGGAAAGGAGGCACGAAAATGCCCGGAACAGAAGACTATCGCCGAACACATGTGATGACCGCCAGCCCAATGGAGCTGATTCTGATGCTCTACGACGAGGCGATCCGCTCGCTCACAACGGCCGAAAAGGCGCTGGCCGTGACGGGTGACGACCCCGGCCGGTTCGAAGCCATCAACAATGCCCTGCTCCATGCGCAAGACGTCATCACGGAGCTGTCGGTCTCACTGGACATGGAACGGGGCGGCGAAATTGCGGTGAACCTGCAGCGGCTCTATGACTTCATGGTGCACCACCTCGCCGAGGCGAACGCCAAGAAGGCCTTGCAGCCCGTCAAGGACGTGCGCGAAATGCTCAACGACTTGCGCGAAGCCTGGGAGCAGGTCACCAAGAAAGAATTGCCCAGAACCGAGACGGCGGCGCCGCCCCAGAGGAAAGACAACGTCCTCTTCTCCGGTTGAGCCGGGCCGTGACGTCAGCGTGCCGGTGGATTCTCAGCCGATGAACGAACCCAACGCCCAGCGGCCGACCGAGCTCGCGGACCTGGCGCTGGCCATGCACCACGCGCTGGCCCAGGGCCGGCTCGACCAGTACCGCCGTCTCGCGAGGACACGGAACGGCGTGCTGCATGCACTCGTGAACGAGACGCCCGCGCGTCACGCGCTGGAGGACATGCTGCGCCAGGCAAAGGCCGACGACGAACGGTTCGTCGCCATGCTCTCCGAGCTGCGTGCCGCCACACGGGCCAAGATCGACGACCTCCACCTTCGCAAGGGAGCCGCCAACCGCCTGGCCCGCGGCTACCGAAAAACCCCCGCCCGCCGAGGCGTCTGCTTCCGCGACAGCGGGTAGACGCCCAAAACGGGCAGCGTTGCGCCCGTCGAGAAAGCCCGCGGCCGGCACGGAGAGGCTGTCTCAAGACCCGACTCGCACGTTGCCACACGCCTTACGGCGTTAACTACAAACGGCATATCCGGTGGTTTCCGCCGCTTGCCTCCGGAGGCCGGCCCTGGGCGAGCGCGTCGTGCGCACGATTTGCGCTTTCCATTCCGGCCCAAGAGAGGTATACTGGCCCGGCCGGATGAAGCAAGGCGCCTTGCATCCTTCCTGGGGGAGCCCGTATGGCCAAACCACTGAGTGTTCTACTCGCCGATGACGAGCCCATGATCCTGAAAAGCGTGTCGCGCTACCTCCAGCGCCGCCGCTACAGTGTCGTCACCTGTCGCGACGGCGACGAGGCGCTGAAGAAGGCGACATCGGGCCCATTCGACGTCGTCATCGCCGACCTGGAGCTGCCCGTGGCAGCGGGCGGCAACCTCGTGGACCATCTGCTCGAATCCGGCCTGCCATGCCGCCTGATCGTCATTTCCGGGCACGTCCGCACGCCTGAAGCCCTGTCAGACCGCACGAGAGACATTCAGTTCCTCCAGAAACCCTTCGATCTCGACATTCTGGCCGAAATGGTGGACAGCGCCGGCGGCGCGCCGGGCTGACCCGCCTGAACGAGGCACGCGGGCGAACGGAGCCCGCGTGGAATGGGACTTGCTTACGTGGTGATCGGTAGCGCAACTCCAGGGGTGTACCATGAGCATGGGCGAATCGGACCAACTGCCAGATGGTGTCGGGCTGGATGTCGAAACGAGTACGAATCGGCTCCTGCGCAAGAAGTACTTCGTGGACAAGACCACCATCGTGACGAGCGTCGACAAGCTCAAGCCGGGCCAGGAACCGTTTTCGAAGATCATCCGCGGCGGGCAGGTGGCCATATCACGCCAGCCGAAACTGATCCGCTGCGAACGCCGCACGCCCCTGCCGGGGGAGATTCAGGTGGAAGTGGTGCGCGAAGGGCAGAAGATCACCGGCATCCGAATCTCGTGTCCCTGCGGACGACACGCGGAATTGGACTGCGAATACAGCGCGGATGCCGTACCATCCGACCTACGGAGAAACGCGTGAGACACCCACACACCGTGCCTGCCGTCTCTTGCGCTTCCCGTTGCGCATTGGCGCTCGGCCTGCTCGGCCTGCTCGCCGGCTGCACCGCCACGCATCGGGGGCGCGATTTCGGGCACTGGGGCCTGCCGGGCGAAAGCATCCACATGATCCGTTTCGTGCAGGCCGGCAGCCAGCACCCTTTGTCCGGCGGGGAGCTGGTCGCCATACTCCCCTTCCTGGGCGACGTGCCGGAGCCGAATATGGGGGAGCTCAACCGGCTGCTGGCCAAGGAAGCGCGCAATTACCTGCCGGTGCGCATCGTCGCCGTGCGGGCGGGCGGCGAACTGAAGGATTTCGTCACAAAAGCGAATTTGATGCCGGTCGTTGGGGTGTTCGACGTACATGAAATCAGCCGGCTGGGCAAGCTGCTCGGCGTCACCCATGTCCTGGCGGGCCATGTTGAGCATTTCCGCCTGTATCCGCCCCAGGCCCTCACCCTGACTTTCGCCTTGATCGAGACGGCCAGCCATGAGATAGTGGCGGAAATGGACGCCACCTTCGATGCGTCCGAACAGTGCGTCTTGACGGCCGCGGATCGGTACCTGCAGAGCCGGCACGCCAGGAAATATAACACGGAGAGCCTGGATACCCTGCTGGCCTCACCCGCCCAGTACGCGGCTTTTGTTTGCACCCAGTGCATGAGGGCGTTGCGCAAGGAAGCGTGGCGCGCGAAAAAGGCCTCGTAAGGCCCGCCCTGAACAGGCCCTTAAGCCCGGACCGGGTTTTGTCGATTAGTGAATTAGAAGCGAGCAAGGCTGATCATGACTATCTCGAAGGTGCCGGACGATTTGACCTCTTCGGAATCCCTTGGCAAGGTTTCCCGCACGGCTGCGCGAAGCAGGAAGGGCCGGGCCGCGCAGGCCGAACACGCCAGGGACAAGGTCGATGTGTCCAAACTCGGCGGGATCCTCGCCCGGCACGTGGCCAACCTGGCCGACGAGACGAAGGTGCGCGCCGAGAAGATCGCCGCGTTCAAGGACAAGCTCGACACACCGCCGGACCTGCCTGACACGGTCGTCGACGAGATCCTGCGCCGCGCGACGAGCGTTTAGACTCACCCCCTGTCGCGCAATCCGACCGGCAAGAATTGCCCCCCCCCGATTCATAGATTCGCATCCGCGAATCAGGGTGGTTCATGGTTGATGATTCAAGGTCGACGGCAGAGCTTGCCGCAGAACCACAAACCACGCCGCGTTCCCGCCTTTCCTCCCCCTCAACCACCGGCCCTCAACCATCGATTGCGCTGAAAAACCCCATCAAACGCCCGGCCGGGGTGGAACCCGGCCCTCCAAACCACACGATATGGCGCACTGGAGGGCGCGGTTCCACCCGCACCGAGGTTTTTCAGCGCAATCAACCATCAACCCTCGACCCTCGACCCTCGACCATTCTGCCCGCCCATGGCACATGACGTGCTAAGAATAGATTCGATGAACTCGGGTATTTACAAGGCCTGTACGGGCTTGCTGCGGCAGGTGTCGCGGCTCGAGGCGATCACGGAGAACCTGGCCAACTGCAACACGCCGGGCTATCGGCGGGTCGACACGAAGAGCAAGACGTTTCTGAGCCGGTTCCACGACGCGATGAACCGCCGGACGACCGAGGACGGTGTGCATTTGAACCGAATGCTGGTGGACTTCACGGCCGGCCCGATGCAGCAAACCGACCGCGCGCTGGACTTTGCGATAGCGGGCAACGCGTTCTTCGTGGTGGAACAGGACGGAAAACCGTACTACACGCGCAACGGCGCATTTGAGATCGATGTTGACGGCTACCTGGTGAACTCGGCGGGCATGCGCGTGAAAGGCGACGTGGAGCTGCCGCCGGACCTGGACCCGGCCAGACTGCATGTCGGGCCGGACGGATCGCTCATGTATCAGGGCAAGTCGCTGGGCACGCTCGAGATGGTGAGCTTTCAGGATCCCCAGCGTCTGATCCGGGTCGGGCACACGCTGTTCGAGCCGCCCTCCGACATGGCGCCCGAGTCGCCGCCGGAGGGCACCGCCATGCACAATCGCATGCTCGAAGGCAGCAACACGAGTATCTACGAGGAAATGACGGATCTCATTGTCTGCATGCGGAACTTCGAAGCCTGTCAGAAGATTCTGTCGGCTCAGGACAGCGCGCAGGGCCAGATGATCACGGGATACCTGCAGTAGTGTTCCGCGCGCCGGGACACGGGGAGGAATGAACGATGCAACGAGCGCTATGGTCGGCCGCAACGGGGCTGCGCGCCCAGGAAATGATGATGGACACTATCGCCAACAACCTGGCCAACGTCAATACGGCCGGGTTCAAGCGCAGCCGTACGAATTTTCAGGATCTGCTCTACACCGCCCTCGCGGTGCCGGGCTCGAGCAGCGGGGACACGGAGATTCCGGCGGGCATCCAGATCGGACACGGTTCCCGCGTGGTTGGCGTCTCTAAGATGCATCTGCAGGGCTCGCTGAAGGAAACGGGTGGGGAATTGGACATGGCCATCGAAGGCGAAGGCTTCTTCGAGATCACCATGCCTGACGGTACGGCGGCCTACACGCGGGACGGTTCCTTCAGGATGACGGCGGCGGGCGAAATCGTGACCACCGACGGATACCCGGTGACCGGGTTGGATACCATCGACGAAGGGACAACCGACGTCACCATCGCACCCGACGGCTCGTTCTCGACGGTGGTCGACGGCAACATCGTGGAGAAGACGCGCATCACGCTCGTGCGGTTCGCCAACCCGGAGGGCCTGCGCTCGATCGGCCGCAACCTGTTCCAGGCCACCGAAGCGAGCGGCGCG
This sequence comes from Kiritimatiellia bacterium, assembly GCA_016929905.1. GTDB lineage: Bacteria > Verrucomicrobiota > Kiritimatiellia > JAFGHX01 > JAFGHX01 > JAFGHX01. Next base: position 28,342 of record JAFGHX010000485.1, on the reverse strand, counting down.
CCGCAGGCCGGCAACAACCCGGGCGAAGGCGGCACGGGGACACTGGCCCACCGCTATCTGGAAGCCTCGAACGTGCGCGTGGCCGAGGAACTGGTGGACATGATTATCTCGCAGCGGGCGTTCGAAGCGAATTCCAAAGCCATCAAGGCCAGCGACGAGATGCTCGGAATTGCGAACTCCGTACGCCGGTAAGCTTCAAACGGCGCGCGTCGCCGTGAGCCGACGCGCGCGCACCGCGAAGACAGAGGAGACGACGATGAGACGACGCACAGCCTGCCTGTTGCTGACGGCGTGGGCGCTGCAGCAAGCGAGCGTTGCCGAACACCGGCTGACGCTTCTGCCGTCGGCCGAGACGACCGGCCCGCAGGTTCTGCTCGGCGAGCTCGTCGGCGAAAATGCCGCCCTGCCCGAGTCCTGGCGGGAGCGGCCGGTTCTCACCGCGCCGCAGCCCGGCCTGGCCGAACGGTATGCCATCGAGACGATCGCCTACGCCTTGCAGAAGTACCCGGACATGTCCGACGTGGTGCTGCGCGGCAAGCCGTCCACCCGCGTGGTGTGCAAGGGCCGCGCCATGGACGGCACACAGCTGGCCGAGGTTATCACCCAGTTCGTAACAAGCACCGCGCCCTGGAAGGGCACGCCGGTGCAGGTCGAATGCGAACCCCTCCGCCAGCCGCTCACCCTGCCTGTCGGCAAGCTCTCGTTCCAGGTGCAGGGCTACGAGGCGACCGGGCGGGCGGGCCAATTCCGTTTTCATCTCGCCCTGCTCGTCGACGGCGAGACCACCCGCACGGTCCCGGTGGAGGCGTCCGTCCTCCCGCTCGAACACGTCTGGGTGGCCGCACGCCCGCTCGCGCGCGGCGAGACACTCGCCCCGGACCTGTTGACCACGCAGCTGCTGCCCATGCAGAGCGGCGAGATGGGGTTCATCGCCGCCGACGAAGATGTTGCCGGCCTCGAGTTGGAGCGCGTGCTGCAGCTCGGCCAGCCGCTGCGCCGCCATCTGTTGCGCCAGCCCGTCTGTTGCCGGCGCGGCGACCATGTCAGCGTGCTGGCCGTCAACGGCGCGCTGCAGATCCAGCTGCAGGCCAAAGCCATGGCCTCCGGCCGCCGGGGCGACAGGATCCTGTGCATGAACGAACGGTCCAAGCGCCGGTTCCTGGTCGAGCTGACCGGCCACAAGAGCGGTCTGGTCGCCATGGAATAAACAGGCAACCCGAAACGAGGAATAGCATGAAACACGCAATGTGCGGCCTGGCTGCCCTGCTGGCCCTCGCCATGGCCGGGCAGGCGCAGGCCAAAGACGAAAAAGACTGGTCGATGGCCACCCGCCTCTACGGCGATACCAAGGCCCGGCATGTCGGCGACCTGTTGACCGTCCTGATCCTGGAAGCCTCCTCCGCGAGCAAGGAGGCCCAGTCGAAGACCGACAAGCAGAACAGCCTGGGCGGGTCGATCAGCATCGGACACCCCAGTATCGACTCCCAGGCGACCCCGTGGACAAACGCCATCGTCCCGACCTGGTCGGTCAAGACCGACCGCAGCTTCGAAGGCGGCGGCGAAATGGAGAACAAGGACGAACTGAAAGCGACCATTACCGTCCGCGTCACCGAGGTCCTCCCCAACAAGAACCTGATCATCGAGGGCCGGCGCACGGTGGTCGTCAACGGCGAACAGCTCGGGTTCATCCTCACCGGCACCGTGCGCCCGAACGACATCAGCCGCGAGAACACGATCAACTCCACGCTCATTGCGGACGCCAACATCCAGTATTTCGGGACGGGCTCCCTGGTACGGAGCCAGCGTAAGGGAATCCTCACCAGCCTGTGGGACTGGTTGAACTTGTTCTGAGGGATACGATGAAGAAACTGACCGTTATCCTGTCCGCACTCCTGATCCTGAGTCTGGCCTGCGCCCACGGCGCGCTCGAGGTCCGCATCAAGGATATCGCGCGCGTGGCCGGGCTGGAGCCGGTGGAACTGATCGGTTACGGCATCGTGACCGGGCTGAAAGGGACCGGGGACAAAGACCTGAAGCTGACCCGTCAGACGCTGGCGAACTTCCTGGAGAACTTCAATCTCTCCCTGCCGATCGGCGACATCAAGAGCAAGAACGTCGCGGCGGTGATCGTCACGGCGACGGTCCCCCGTTTCCACTCCGAGGGCGACCGGCTGGACGTCACGGTCAGCTCCGTCGGGGACGCCATCTCGCTGCAGGGCGGCTATCTGCTGATGGCGCCGATGCTCAACGCGGGCGGCCAGCTCTACGCACTGGCGCAGGGCAATGTCACGGTGGGCGGCTACGAGTTCGGCGCCGGCGGGGCGGGCGGGGCGACGGAGACGAAGAACGTACCGACCACCGGCATTGTGCCGGGCGGCGGCACGCTGAAGTACGGGCAGGCGGGCACCTTCTATGAGAACGGCATTCTGCGCCTGATCCTGAATCACCCGGATTTCACCACGGCCGCGCGGGTCGCCGACGCGATCAACGAGAACACCGACAGCACCGCGATCGCCCGCGACGCGAGCACCGTCGTCGTGCAGATCCCGCAGCCGCAGATCGACAGCGGGCAGGCCGCCGTCTTCGTGGCGGGCCTGGAAAAGCTGCCCGTGCGGCCAGACGTGCCGGCGCGGGTCATCGTGAACGAACGAACCGGCACGATCGTCATGGGCAGCGAGGTCCGCATCGGCCCGGCCGTCGTCGCGCACGGGAACCTCGTCGTCAAGATCAAGGGCAAGCCCATCATCTCGCAGCCGCCCCCCTTCTCCCCGCAGGGCCAGACGGTCGAGGCCAACGACCTGACCGTCGATGCGGTGGAAAGCCGGGCCAAGATCACGGCGATCGGCGAGACGGCCAGCGTCCAGGACCTGGCCAGCACGCTGACCGCGCTGGGGGCCACCCCCACGGATCTGATTTCGATCCTGGAAGCGCTCGCACGGGCGGGCGCCCTGCAGATGAAGATAGAAACCATGTAGAACCGGGAACAGCCGACAATGGATTTCGACACGGTCGCCATCTCAGGATTGACGCGCGCGGCACGCCCCGATGCGGAGAAACCGGCCGGCGCCGGCGATGCCGAGGCGCCGCTGCGTGAAACGTGCCGGGATTTCGAAGGCGTCTTCATGAGCACCTTGCTGAAGCAGTGCATGAAGCCCATGTTCCTCGACGAAGAGGAACAGGCCGTGGGCAACGACCAGCTCTTCGACTATGCGCTCGAACAGGCCGGCCGCGAGATCGGGCGCGCCGGCAGCTTCGGGATCGCCGACACGCTGCTCAGCCAGCTTGCGCTGCAGGCCGCGCGCAAGACCGAGGCCGGGCAGGAGGACACACCGTGACGCAGCCGGAAACCAAAGCCCTGCCGGACCGCCTTCTGGACTGCCTTCGCGAAATGGACGAGGCGGCCCGCGTCCTGCAGGAGGCGATGATCGCGCATGACGCCGACGCCATCTGGGACGCCGTCTCGCGGCAGGAGCACAACGTCGTTCGGTTCAATACGCTGCGCCGCGAACTGCAACTGGCCCAGACGCGGCCGGGCCCCAAAGACCGGCTCGACCTGGCCGGCATCGAGGCGCTCGTCCGCGAACGCCTGGCCAGAATCCGCATTCGCCAGCGCACGAATCGGACCCTGGCCAACAATTTCCTGAGCATCATCGAGAAAATGCTGTCCTCGCTGGGCCGGCCCGCATCGAACAAGGCCGGCATCTACGGCGCCTCGGGCAGCGTTCAGCAGGCCACCGGGCCCCTGTTCGTCCAGCGGAAGGGATAGGAACATGCTGCGCATCAACGACGTCATCTACCTGGGCCGAAGCGCGATCCTCAGCCACCAGGCCCAGCTCTCGACCACCGGCCACAACATGGCCAACGTGAACACCGAAGGGTACCACAAGCAGCGCGTGCTGATGGAAACCAGCCCCTTCATCGACCCCACATCCTACGAGATCAGCGAGCACTCGTTCGGAACGGGCGTGCGGATCCAGGACGTGATCCGCTCCTACAACTTCCTGCTGGAACGCAACCTGCGCCGCGAGGTGTCGGACGCCGAGAGCCACGCCCAGTTCGCCGAGGCCCTCCAGCAGACCGAGATGCTCGTCAACGGCCTGGGCGAGGAGAGCCTCGCCGCGAACCTGCAGCGGTTCTGGGACGCCTGGCAGGACGTGGCGAACAATGCCGATAATCTCGCCTTCCGCAGCGTGCTGCTGGAGCGGACCATCACGCTCACCGATCAGCTCCACAACTACGCGATCCGGCTCGGCGAATACCGAACGGGCATCGCCAGCGGAGCCGGCGCCGGTGCGACGGGCACCGTCCCGATGGAGGTCGAGGAAGTGAACACCTGGGCCGCGAACATCGCGAAGCTCAACGACGAGATCCGGATCCAGACCCTCTGGGGCAACGACGACGTGAACGACCTGCTCGACCGGCGCGACCTGCTCGTGAAGCAGATCAGCGAGAAGCTCCAGATCGGCGTCACGCACGAACCGGACAACACCTACACCGTGAACGTGGGCGCCGACGTGCTGGTCTCCGGCGGCACCTCCTACACGATGGAAGTGGATGCCTCCGCCCCGCCCGCCATCGCCGTGAACTGGGCCACCGGCCCGAGCGCCGGCAACCCCGTCTCCGTGACGGGCGGCAGCATCGAGGGCTGGATCGCGGCGGCGGCCGTCATCGACCAGTTCCGGACGGACCTGGACGCGTTCACCGCGCAGCTCATCACGGACGTCAACGCCGTCCACGTGACCGGCTACGACCTGTTCGGCAATCCGGGCGGGAACTTCTTCTCCGGCACGAACGCCTCCGACATCGCGCTGGACGCCGGCGTAGCCGGCGACGGCAGGCTGATCGCCGCCGCGGCCACACGGCACGATGCCGCCCCTACCCCGAACCCGGACGACGGAGCGAAGGCGCTCGAGATCGCGCAGCTGTCCTACCTTCGCCCGGCCGCCCTGGACAACCAGACGTTCGGGGAATACCTGACGAGCATGATGTCCGACCTCGGGGCGCGCATCCAGACCGAAGACCGGCTCGCCGCCGACGCCCGGGCGGTGGTCACGATGCTCGAGAACGCCATCCAGAACCAGTCCGGCGTGAACCTGGACGAGGAGATGATCGACATGATCTCCGCCCAACGTGCGTTCCAGGCCGCGGCGCGCGTGATCGACCGGGCCGACCTGCTGATCGAGAACCTGCTGCACCTCGGCTACGGCTGGTAGACACGCGCACGGCGGGCGAGCCGGAACCGTTTTTTTCCGAGAGTCCGGACGGAAGGGAGAAAGCCATGAGCACGAGAGGGAAGGAAGCTGCAGACTCCCCGGCGCGACGCCGCCAGGGGCTGGGCCTCGTACTGGAACTGCGCAACGCTCTGTATCTGCTGAGCGTCCACTTCGGCGAATGTCTCGACGCGCTCCAGAATTCGGCCTCGGCCAGAACACCCGGCCGCGCCGCCCGCACCCGAACGTGAGGCTGCCGCGCATGATCCGTGAGCCCGAGACAGCCGCAGAACCGGCCCCGACGAGGCAGGCCGCCGCCGCGCTTCCGAAATGCATGACGGCCACCCTCGCCTCCGCCGCGGACTCCATCCAGGAAATCATCCGCAAGATGGACTGGGCCGCCATGGAGATCATCCTGATCGTCGACGCGGAGGGCGCGCTGCTGGGCACGATTACCGACGGCGATATCCGCCGCGGCATCCTGGCCGGCGTCGATCTCGGCGAACCGGCCGAACGCATCATGAACCGCAAGCCCGTCACCGTCCCGCTCGGCACGCCGGCCGGCGAGATGCTGCAGGTGATGCGCAAGTTCTCCATTCGCCATCTCCCCGTCGTCGACGGCCGCAACCGGCCCGTCCGGCTCGAACTGCTGCAGGCCCTGGTCGACGATATCCGCGAACAGAAGGCCGTGATCATGGCCGGCGGGCTGGGGACGCGGCTGCACCCCCTGACGGACTCGACCCCGAAACCCATGCTCCCGATCGCCGGCCGCCCCCTGCTCGATCGGATCCTGCACAACCTGCGCGCCAACGGCGTGGAGGACGTCGCCATCTCCGTGCACCATCTCGCCGACCGGATCCGCGCCCACATCGGCGACGGGAACGACCACCAGGTGCGCGTCTCCTACATCAACGAGAAGAAGCGGCTCGGCACGGCCGGCGGGCTGTCGCTGCTCGACCCCCGGCCGAAGCGGCCGTTCATCGTGATGAACGGCGACCTGCTGACGACCATCAATTTCGCCAGCCTCCTGCGCTTTCACCGCAAGGCCGCGTGCGACCTGGTCATGTGCGTACGCAAGCAGAAGGTCCAGGTCCCCTACGGCGTGGTGGAACTGGACGGCGAGCGGATCGTAAGCCTGCACGAGAAACCCGTCTACGAGCATTTCATCAATGCCGGCATCTACGTGCTGGAACCGGCCTGCATCGATCTGATCCCCCGCGAGCGGTACTTCGACATGACGGACCTGGTCCAGACCGTTCTCGAGGCGGGCGGGCGGGTCTGCGCCTTCCCGGTCATCGAGTACTGGCGCGACATCGGCAACCCGGAGGACCTGCGCGCGGCGATTCGGGAGCAACTCAACATCGAAGCGGCGCTGAAACTGATCCACCCGATCGGCAACGACCGCCCGGCAACGGAGGCGCGGCGGTGAACTGGAACGACGCGCGCGTGGTGGTGACCGGCGCCTGCGGGTTCATCGGCAGCCACCTGGTGGAAGCCCTCGTGCGGGCAGGCGCCCGTACCCGGGCGCTCACGCTCTACGATGCGCGCGGCTCGCGCGGCTGGATGGACGACGTGCCCCCCGATGTCCGCGCCGGCGTCGAACTGGTCGCCGGCGACGTGCGCGACCCGGAGTGCGTCCGCCGCCTGGTCGCGAGCGGCGATATCGTGTTCCACCTCGCCGCGCTGATCGGGATCCCCTACTCCTATCACGCGCCGCGCTCCTACGTCGAGACCAACGTGCTCGGCACGCTTAACGTGCTGGAAAGCGCGCGCGCGGCCGGGGCCGGCCGGGTGATCATCACCTCGACCAGCGAAGTCTACGGCACGCCGCGCCGCGTGCCCATCGCCGAAGACCATCCGCTGCAGGGCCAGAGCCCCTATGCGGCCAGCAAGATCGGCGCGGACAAACTCGCCGAAAGCTACGCCCGCTCGTTCGGGCTGCCCGTCGTGGTCGTGCGCCCGTTCAATACCTACGGGCCGCGCCAGTCGGCCCGCGCCGTCATTCCCACGATCCTGATGCAGCTCCTCGGCGCGCGCGACGAACTGCACCTCGGCAACCTGCACACGACGCGCGACCTCAACTACGTGGCCGACACCGTCCAGGGGTTCATGCGACTCGCCGCCTGCGACGCGGCCGTCGGCCGCGTCGTCAACGTCGGGACCGGCACGGAAACCAGTATCCGCCAACTCGTCGACATGGCGCAGCAGGCGCTCGGACGCCAGATCCGCGTTTGCAGCGACACCGAACGCGTCCGGCCCGCGCCCAGCGAGGTCCAGCGCCTCTGCGCGGACAATACGCGGCTGCGGACCCTCACCGGCTGGGCGCCGGCCACCACGCTCCAGGACGGCCTGCGCCGGGCCGCCGAATGGATGAAACCGCGAATCCGCTCGTTCGACGTCGAACGCTACTACATCTGAAGGAGAACCGGCATCTCCGACCGCCACTTCGAAGCCGTCATCTTCGATCTGGATGATACCCTCTACCCGGAACGCGAATTCCTGCTCAGCGGCTATCGCGCCATCGCCACCTACATCGATAACCTGTACGGAATCGATATCCGCGCGGAACTCGCCGCCCGCGTCCGGGCCGGCGAACGGGAAAACATTCTGCTGCCCGTTCTGCAGTCCTATTTCCGGCACGTGGAAGAGGGGCTGCTCCGGCGCGTGAGCGAGGTGTTCAACTGCCATCGGCCCACGATCGAGCTGTACCCCGACGCCCGCGTCTGCCTCGCCACGGTCGCCGCGCAGGACATGAAGATCGGGCTCATGGCCCACGGGCCCGGCAACCTGCAGCGCAACAAGGTCGCGGCGCTCGAGCTGGAGCCGCTCGTCGATTCCATGCTCTATACCAGCGACCTGCTCGGCGGGCGGGAACGAACCGACTTCTGGCCGGACCCGTTCTACGTCATGGAACTCGAAATGGAAATCACACTCGCCAAAACGGTCTTTGTCGGCGATAACCCGCTGACCGACTTCCTGACCCCCCGCCGGCTCGGAATGGGGGCGGTGCGCATCGCGCGCCGGCAGGGGGCGTACGTCCAGCATGTGCCGCTCTCCCAGGCGCACGCGCCGCACGTGACCATCCCCTCGCTGGACATGCTCGGCGACGTGCTCGCGATGGTCGCCGCCCGCAAGACGGACCCCCTGCCAAACCCCGGGCCCGGCGCCGCGCACGGCGCCGATACGCCCGGCCGCAACGAACTGACCGGCTGAAGGCGGGCCCGGCCGGCGGCCGCCCGTTGTTCTTCTTGCCCTCCCGCCTGGATTATCGCAGAATGGGCGGGCAGGGACGGAAGTGAACCCATGGCCAAATTCCTCCTGATCGATGACGATCAAGACCACCTCGACGTCATGACCCATGTGTTGCACGCCTATTTCCCGCAACACCGCGTCGTCACGGCGAAAAACGGCCCGGACGGCCTCCACCTCGCCGAAAGCGGCGGGCCCGACGTCATCTTCCTCGACGTCGAGCTGCCCGGCATGGACGGGTTCGAGCTCTGCCGGCGGCTCAAGGCCGAAGAGAAGACGGCGCATATCCCCGTCGTGATGGCGACCGGGCGGCGCGTGGATCCGAGCCATCGGTTCCGAGGGCTCGAGCTGGGAGCCGACGGCTACCTGTTCAAGCCCTACGAAGCGGATGACCTGGCCGGTTACGCGAAAGTGATGCTGCGCATCAAGGAGTCCGACGACCGGCTCCGCGCTCAGAAACGGTCGCTCGAACGGGCGTTCCGCAACCAGACGGTCGAGTTGAAGCGGAACAAGGACGCGCTGCAGCGCAAGGTGCACGAACTGGAGGCGACGCTGCGGCGCCAGACCCAGAAACTGATCCATACCGACCGGCTCGCGTCCGCGGGCATCCTTTCCGCCGGGATCGCCCACGAGATCAACAACCCGAACACCTTCATCTCCTCCAACCTCGAGACGTTTGGGCTGTTCTGGACATGTATCGAAAACGCGCTGGACCCCGACCACCGCCTGACGGCGAAGGAGAAACGGCAGCTCACCTTCATTCGCCGCGAAATGCCGGCCCTGCTCGAAGGGTTGAAGAAAGGCACGGAGCGGATCGCGGACATCGTGCGCGATATGAAGAGCTACACCTCGACGGCGCCGCAACGCAAACGCCTGGTCAGTCTGGCCGCCACCGTGCAATCGGCCCTTCAACTGGCGGCCAGCCACCTGAAATCCCGCGTGCGGGTGCGAAACGAGGTGCCGGCCGACCTGCCGCGGGTCCGCGGCAGCGAACAGATGCTGTGCCAGGTGTTCGTGAACCTGTTCCTCAACGCCGCCAACGCGATCAGAGAGGCCGGGCGCCAGGGCACACTGACCGTGCGCGGATTCGTGAACCCTGACGGCCATGTCGTCGTGCAGGTCAAAGACAACGGGCCCGGCATCCGGGCCGCGGACCTGGAACACCTGTTCGACCCGTTCTGGACGACGCGCCGGGCCATGGGCGGATCCGGCCTGGGCCTTTTCGTCAGCCATGGTATCATAGAAGGGCACAACGGCAGCCTGGACGTGGAGAGCGAGCCGGGTAAGGGCGCCGCTTTCACCGTCGAGATTCCTGCGGCGGAAATGCGTACTGAGAAAACAAAGGCGGGCACGGGATGAAAAAGGAAGAACTGTTCAAGGAACTCGAGGGTGTGAATAACCTCCCTACCCTCCCCCCCATTATCCAACGCCTCACGCAAGCCGTACAGGACCCGAACTCCGATGCCGAACGCGTGGCGGCCATCATCAAGGACGACCAGTCCATGATGGCCAGAATCCTCAAAATCGTCAATTCCGCCGCCTACGGCCTGCCCGAGCGCATCCATTCCATCCAACAGGCCATTGCGACGATGGGATTCGTCGCCGTGCGCAATGTCGCCCTCTCCACCGCCGTGTTTTCGGCCCACGCCGATTCGAACGGGTTCAGTAAGAAGGAATTCTGGCGCCACGCGATCAGTACCGGGCTGGGTGTCAACGTGCTGCACAAGTCGCTCCGCCATCCGCTCGACAAACCGTTCTCGCCCGATCTGCTGCACCTGGCCGGCCTGCTGCACGACATCGGCAAAGTCGTTCTGCAGCAGTTCTTCCAGGCCGATTTCGCCGACGCCATCGTGTGGGCCGAACAGAAGTGGATACCCCTGTTCCGGGCCGAATTCGAGATTTTCGGCGCCAACCATGCCGAGGTCGGCGCCTGGCTCGCCCAGAAATGGAAACTGCCCGAAGACGTCGTCCAGTCCATCCGCTGGCATCACGACCCGGAAAACGCCAACGTCGCCAACGTCGAAATCGCGCGGCTGTGCCATACCGCGAACTACATCTGCAACCTGAAAAAGGTCGGAAACGGCGGCGACCTCATCGCGCCGGCGTTCGAGATCGGGGTCTGGCGGCGGCTCGGCTTGACCGTGCCGGATATCGAGGGGATCGTCGCCTCCATCGCGGAGGAGTCCAAGCTGTCGGAAACACTGCTGTCCCTGTAGCGGCCGGGGGAGACATGAGCTACCGAATACTGGTTGTCGATGACGAGGAAGAAATCCGCAAGGCGCTGTCCAGACACTTCCGCTACAAAGGGTACGAAGTCGAAACCGCCTGCGACGGCCGGCAGGCGCTGGCGACGCTGGCCGACGCGAAAGTCGACGTGCTCATTTCCGATATCGTCATGCCCGGCATGAGCGGGGTCGACCTCATGCGGGCCGTGCGACGGGAGTACCCGATGGTCCGGGTGATCATGATCACCGGCTACATCAACCAGGAAAACGTGCTGGCCTGCATGCGGCACGGGGCCGAAACCTGCATCTTCAAGCCCTGGACCGACATGAAAGAGCTGGAACAAGCCGTCAGGAAAGCGCTCCGCTCGCTGAAGATATGGAAGAAGAAGCTGCGCCAGCTGATCGACATGAAGCCTGACTAGCGGACGTCCGATGCGCACGGAGCTCAAGCAATCCGGTTTCCTCTCCGACGAAGAAGCGATCCTGCGCGAATTCGTCGAGGAATCCCGCTCGTCCCTGGAAGTCGTGCCGTCCCTGCTCGTGCAGTTGGAGGCGACGCCCTGGAATGATGAGGTGGTCAACGCCGTCTTCCGGCCCATCCACTCGATCAAGGGCAATTCCGCGTTCCTCGGGCTCTTGAACGTGAAGTGCCTCGCGCACGAGCTGGAGTCCGTGCTCGACCTCGTCCGAAAGAACCGGCTCGATATCACGCCCAAGCTGATGGAGGCGCTTTTCACCGGGGTCCACGAACTCAGCAATATGATGACGCGCATCGACGGAAACCAGGAGGCCGTCGAGGACCGGGCCGCCTTCGAGGCCGTCGTACGGCGTGTGGCGGCGGCCCGGGGCGGGGAACCCGAGTCGCTCGGGCTACCCCCCCAGCCGGCCGCGGCCGCGCCTGAAACGGCGGCGCCCGCCAAACCGGCGGCACAGGAACCCCGGCCCCCGGCCCGAGAGGCGGCCGTGACCGTTCGCGTCCCGGCCGAGGATCTCGATGCCTGCCGCGCGCTCCTCTGCGAACTGGACGACGCCTGCAGAGCGTTCGACGCCATCGAGCAGCGCCTCAACCGCCAGCCGGCCGGGAAGAGCGCCGGCCCGGAATTGAGAGACCACGCGGTGCGGCTCGGCGATCTGCTCACCCGCCTGCAGCAGAACCTCTCGTTCATGGTCAATATCCCGTTCGGCTCCCTCGCCAAACGCGCGGCCATGATCGTGGACCACCTCTCCTCCGCGTCCGGCAAGCAGATCGCCCTGCACTTCGGCGGCGAGGATATACCCGTTTCCAGAACCCTCATGCGCGCCCTCGAAGCGCCGCTGCTGCACCTCCTGCGCAACGCCGTCGATCACGGTATCGAACTGCCGGATGCCCGCCGCGAGGCCGGTAAACCGCCTGAAGGCCGTATCTGGATCGAGGCCAGACGCGAAGGAAAACAGGTCGTCCTGCGGCTCGCCGATGACGGACAGGGCATCGACTACAAGGCGCTCCTGCGAAAAGCCATGGAGCAGGGGCTCTGCCCCGCCAACCGCAAGTTGACCCCGGACGATGTCAACAACCTCCTCTTTCACCCCGGCCTGTCAACCGCCGAAATCGTGACGGATGTGTCCGGACGCGGTATGGGCATGGATATCGTGCGCAACAGCATCCAGTCCGTCGGCGGTAAGATCTCCGTCGCCAGCCGCCCGGGTAAGGGCACGGAGTTTCAGATCCTGTTCCCGGCTGGCGCATAATCCGACCTCTGTCGCCTCCCGCAACACGCGCGGCCCGGCTCCGTTGCTTCTCGTCCTCCCGATTCGCCAAAAATACAGCTAAAAACGCGGTTTCATTCGAAAACAACTCGTTTTTCTGGCAAATCCGAAATTGGCACGCTTTCTGCTCCCTGCTTACCCGGGCCGAGGCGGTGTTCCGGCCAACGGCCGGAAGCGGGCAAGGAGGTGCGGTGTGAAACTGACATTCGGACTGAATCAGAGCGCTGAACTTTCTCAGCAACTGAATCTCGCACCGCAGCTTCTGAGCTGGCTGCGCCTGCTCCAGTTGCCGACCCAGGATTTGCACGTGATGATCCGCCAGGAGTTGGAGACGAATCCGGCGCTGGAGGTGCACGTGGAGGCGGGCGGCGACACGGAGAGCGAGCGGGGCGAGTCGGGGCCGGAGGACGGGGGCATGGAGCCCTCGGGGCCCGTTGAATCGAGCGTTGAATCGAGCCTGGAAGAGAAACTGAAGTTCCTCCAGGAGATCGATGAGAGCTGGACGAGCGATCCGGCGAACGCGCCGCGCCGGAACCGGTCGGACGCGGACGCGGAGGAAAAGCACCGCTTCGTGATGGACCGCATCGTGGCCCGGCCGTCCCTCCAGGAACACCTGCTGCGCCAACTGCCCGTAGCGAAGCTGAGCGAACGGGACGAGGAGCTGGCGAGGCTGGTGATCGGGTCGATCGACGACCGGGGCTATCTGGCGACGCCGCTGACGGAGCTGGCAGGACTGGCCGGCACGAGCGACACGCATCTGGAAGCGGTCCTGCGCGAAGTGCAGTCCTTCGATCCGCCGGGGATCGGCGCGCGCGACCTGCGCGAATGCCTGCTGCTGCAGTTGCAGGACCTGCAGGACCCGGACGCGCTGCCCGTTCGGATCGTCCGGGACTACTTCGAGGCGCTGGCCAACAGGCAGTACGAAAAGATGGCCCGGGTCTTGAACGTGTCGGAGGAGCACCTGCTCGAGGCGGTGGAGCATATTACCGCCTTGAACCCGCATCCGGGCACGACGTTTTCGGCCGGTGAAGTCTGCTACGTCACGCCCGACGTCGTGGTGCGCGCCCTGGACGGCGAGTATCATGTCGAACTCAACGACGAGTACATTCCGCGCCTGCGCATCAGCGCCAGCTGCCGGCGTATCCTGGAATCCGGCACGATTTCGGCCGAGGATCTCGCCTACATCCGGAACAAGATACGCAAGGCGACGTTCATCATCCAGGGCATCAACCAGCGACAGGAGACGTTGCGGAAGGTCGCGCAGGAGATCGTGCGGACGCAACGCCACTTCTTCGAGCGGGACGACACGGAGCTCAAACCCCTGACCATGGCGCGGGTGGCGGCCATCATCGGCGTTCACGAGACGACCGTCAGCCGGGCGCTCGCCAACAAGTATATCGAGACGCCGCGCGGGCTGTTCAACATGAAGTACTTCTTCCGGCCCGGCTACAAGTGCAACGACGGGTCCGCTCTGACTCCGAACGCCGTGAAAAACATGATCGTGGAGTTCGTGGAGGCCGAAGACAAGGCGGCACCCCTGACGGATCTGCAGATCACGGACCTGTTCAAGCAGAAGGGGCTGAAGATCGCGCGTCGCACCATCGCGAAATACCGGGAAGAACTGGGTATCGATTCGTCCAAGCAGCGCGGCCCGGGCGGCGAAGAAAACCCGCCGATCGCGTTTCCCGAGCCGGTCGGCGCCAGCCTGGCCTATTCATGAACGTCGTCGTAGCCTGTCCGCCGTAGCCTTGGCGAAGCATGAACCGATCAGGCTAGGGTCTATGCGTGGCGACGGGTTCGGCCGGGGCGCGAAGAAGCGTCTTCCTGAGCAAAACCATCTTCAAATCCGAAGAAAGCGTGATGTCTTCTTCCTCGAATCCGTTCTTCAGGCACAGTTGCAGGGCGGTCTCCATCCGGTCGGTGCCGTGGAACATCACCTGCCTGTAGTGGTGTTCCTCGCAGAATTGCAGCGCTTTGGCCAGCAACTTCTTCCCGTACCCCTTGTTCCGGAACTCTTTGCGCACGAACACCCGCCGCAGCAGGGCCGTGTTGCGGTCGTCCTCCTTGACGGCGACCGTGCCGACTATTTGCCCGTCCCGCTGGGCCACATAGAAGACGTCCCGTTTCCCGGCGTAGTAGGCGGCCGGGTCGTTAAGATCGGGGTAGTCAAACGCCTTGCTCTCCTCAGGAAACTCCGTGTTCAGGATTCCCTCGATCAGAGCCTTGACGTGGGCCGAATCGCCCGGTTCCACTCTTCGGATAGCAATCATGGGCCACCCCCCCGGTTTCCCCGTAGTCACCCCGCGATTGGCCACATGCTAGCACGAACGGGGCCTGCTGTCACGAATAAATCGGCCGCCCCGATCCGCGGTTTCTTCTCCGCCAACCGGGCGGGCGGGCCCCCAGAATGCCGGGCCCGACGGCGTGGCATGCCGCATGCTTCCTTACGGGTGAGGGCGAAGCCCGCATTAGGAGGATCGCGCCGTGACGCGCCAGCAGTTGAAGGAATATCTCGAAGTCGAGCGCGCACAAATCCGGAACTACGCCCGGATCCGAAGCGCGCGTTCAGGCCAGCCCGTCGACCGCAACGCCGCGGCCGTCGCCTGGATCGAGCGGTTCGCCGCCGGCTTCCGCCAGGCTTGGGACCGGACCCACTAGCCTGATCTATTCATCAACTTCGTAGCGAGAACGCGGAGATGGCGGCAGATCAAGGGGCGCACGGCGTCGCGCGGGAATTGACATCCTCCGCCTCATCGGCTATTTTATCTCTCCGCTGATCCGCGGATACGCCAAAACTGCGGTTCGTCCAGCCCCACGACGCTTTCTCAAGCCTTGCGGGACCAGATGCCGGGCTCCGAGCCCGGCCAAGGAGACGAGTACATGCAGAAGAAGACGATTCGAGACGTGAACCTGTCCGAGAAGCGGGTCCTGATGCGGGTGGATTTCAACGTGCCGCTCGAGGGCGGACGCGTGGCGGACGACACGCGGATTCGGGCCGCGCTGCCGACGATCCGGCACGCGTTGGACAACGGGGCCTCGGTCGTCCTGATGAGCCATCTGGGCAGGCCGAAAGGCAAGCCGGACAAGACGATGAGCCTGCAGCCTGTCGCCGATCGGCTCGCGGAGTTGCTCGGCAAACCCGTGTCATTCGCCGCCGACTGCGTCGGGCCCGAGGCGGAGGCGGAGGCCGAAGCGCTGAAGAAAGGCGGGGTCCTGCTGCTGGAGAACCTGCGCTTTCACCCCGAAGAGGAAGGCAAAGCGGACGGCCCGGCCGACGCCGACGAAGCCGCCGTCAAGGCCGCGAAGCAGGCCATGAAGCAGCGGCAGGAAGCGTTCGCGGCCGAGTTGGCCCGGCTCGGCGACCTATACGTCGACGACGCGTTCGGCACCGCGCACCGGGCGCACGCCTCAACCGCCGTCGTGACCCGGCATTTCAAGGACTGCGTCGCCGGATTCCTGCTCGAGAAGGAAATCGCCTACTTGAACAATGCCATTGCCGCGCCGACACGCCCGTTCGTCGCCATCCTGGGCGGCGCCAAGGTCGAGGACAAAATCGGCGTCCTGATGAATCTCGCCGGCAAAGTCGACGCCCTCATCATCGGCGGCGCCATGACCTACACCTTCTACCTCGCCAAGGGCCTGCCTGTCGGCCGTTCCAAGACCGAGCCGGACAAAGTGGACCTGGCCAAGGCGATACTGGCCAAGTTCGACGCCGCCGGCGTACGGGTCCTGTTCCCCTCCGATCACGTCATTGCCGACGCGTTCGACGCGAACGCCAGGACGGAAGTCGTCGGTGAGGCCGGGATCCGGGACGGCTGGATGGCGCTGGACATCGGGCCCCAGTCCGCCGGCCGGTTCGGCGAGGAGATCGCCAAAGCCAAGACCGTCGTCTGGAACGGGCCGATGGGCTGCTTCGAAATGGAGCCCTTCGCTCAGGGCACGATGGCGGTGGCCCAGGCCGTTGCCCAGGCCGACTGCGTCAGCATAATCGGCGGCGGCGACAGCGTCAGCGCCATCCAGAAGAGCGGCCTGGCGGACAAGGTCACACATATCAGCACCGGCGGCGGCGCGAGCCTGGAACTGCTGGAAGGCAAGGAGTTGCCCGGGCTCGCCGCGTTGACGGACAAGTAGGAGGCATGTCGCGCCGCGCGCGCCGTGCGCAGACAGCCATCTCGGAAAGGGAGGCGTAACCATGCGGAAAAAGATGGTGGCAGGCAACTGGAAGATGAACAAGACCGTGGCCGACGCCGTGGAACTCGCCGCCGGCGTTGCCGGCCAGGTGCAGGCCGGCACGGGGGTCGATGTCGTGATCTGCCCCCCGTTCACGGCCCTGAAACCCGTGGCGGATGTGCTCGCCGGTTCGGCCGTCGCGCTGGGCGCGCAGAACATGCACTGGGCCGAACAGGGCGCCTACACCGGCGAAATCGCGCCGGCCATGCTGCGCGAGGTCGGCTGCGCCTACGTGATCCTCGGCCACAGCGAGCGGCGCGCTCTGTTCGGCGCCACCAACGAAACCGTCAACCGCAAGGCCAAAGCCGCCTTCGGGGCCGGCCTCACGCCGATCGTCTGCGTGGGCGAAACGCTCGAGCAGCGCGAGGCGGGCCGCACGGAAGCGGTCGTGCGGGACCATGTCGTCAACAGCCTCGCCGAGCTCGGCGCGCAGCTCGCCAACGTCATCATCGCCTATGAACCCGTCTGGGCCATCGGCACGGGTAAGACCGCGACGCCGGAGCAGGCCCAGGACGTGCACGCCTTTGTCCGCGGGCTCGTCGCCGGCATGGCCGACGAAAAAACCGCCGCCGCCGTCCGGATCCTCTACGGCGGAAGCGTGAAGCCGGATAATGCCAAGGACCTCTTCAGCCGGCCCGATATCGACGGCGGCCTCATCGGCGGAGCGTCCCTGAAGGCCGATTCCTTTGTTGCCATCGTCAACGCCGCACGCTAGACTGCGTCGACAGTGCCGGAATGGGTCCGGCCCGGTTCCTGGGGGGTGCCATGGGTATTCTCAGATCGTTTCTGATGTTCATCGAAGTCCTCTCCAGCCTGATGCTGGTCGGCATCATTTTGATGCAGAAAACCAAGCGTGAAGGCTTGGGCATGGCGTTCGGGGCCGGAATGGGCGAGTCGCTGTTCGGCTCGCGGACGGGCAACGTCCTGACCAAGACGACGATTGTCCTGGCGGTCATCTTCCTGGTCAATACGACGCTTCTCGCCATCATTCACCCGGCGGTGCGCATGGAGGAATCGGCAACCGACAAGTATGCCGAGCCGCCGGTGTCCACAACCCAGCCGCCGCCCGGCCAGCCGGGGCCGGGCCTGCCGTCCGGCTCGGAAGAACCGCTCCCCGTGGACGCGTCGGATTTCACGCTGCCGGTCGCGGCGCCCGCGGGTGAAGGCGCGCCGGCAGGGGGCCCCCCGGCCGCGGATGTCCCGCTCGCGATGCCCGTCGAAGTCGGACCTGCCGAAGCCCAGCCCGGCACGGCGCCCCCGCCTCCGGCCGCGCCCGCGCCCGTCGCCCCGGCCGCGCAACCGCGGCCGGAGCCGCCCGTTCAGCCGGCTTCGCCTGAGAGCAACGCCGGACAATGACGGCACACGCGTGCGAGACCGCCCGCGCGTGCCCGGACATATGAGAACCCGCGTTCGTCAATTCGGGGCCGCGCCACACCGTACCCGGCGGCCCCCTCTGCTTGCCGGCGCCCTGCTCGCCGCCACGCTCGCCGGCCTCGCCGGTTGCCGCCACGCCACCCCGCGCGAATCGTACCCCGGCGCGATGGTCCTCTACGGCACCACGGCCCGCATCCGCGGGTTCGATCCCGTCAAGGCCGGCGACGTGGCCTCCGCCAACGCGATCGGCAAGATCTACGAAGGACTCCTCGAGTATGCCTACCTCGCCCGCCCCTACCGCGTCAAACCGCTTCTGGCCGAGGCGCTCCCCCAAATCTCCGAAGACGGGCTGACCTACACCTTCACGCTCCGCTCGGGCCTGTATTTCCAGGATGACCCCTGCTTCACCGGCACAAAAGGGAAAGGCCGCGAACTCGTCGCCGAGGATTTCGTCTATTCCATCAAGCGCGTGGCCGACATGAAGACCGAATCGACGGGCTGGTGGGTCTTCAACGACCGGATCGTCGGGCTCGACGAGTTCCGAAAAGAATCGGGCGGCGACGGGCCGACAGACTACGACGCGCCCGTCGACGGGCTCCGCGCCCCGGACCGGCGCACCCTGCGGATCCGGCTGAAACGGCCCTATCCGCAACTGCTCTGGATCCTCACCATGCACTACGCCTTCGCCGTGCCGCGCGAGGCCGTCGAGCACTACGGCCACGAATTCCTGAACCACCCCGTGGGAACCGGCCCCTACCGCCTCGCCCGGTGGCGGCGCAACTACCGCGTCGAGTTCGAGCGCAGCCCGAAATGGGCGCAAACCGGCCGTGTCGAACTGTACCCCTCGGAAGGGGAGCCCGGCGATGCCGAAGCCGGCCTGCTCGACGACGCGGGCAAACCCGTCCCGTTCATCGACCGCGTCGTACAGTTCGTCGTCTCCGACTCCTCCACCGAATGGCTCAAGTTCGTCACCGGCGGGCTCGAATCGTCCGGCATCTCGCGCGACAACTGGGATGCCGTCGTCACCGAGAACCGCGGGTTGACCGACAGCCTGCGCCGTATGAAAATACGCCTGTTCTCCGCGCCCACGCTCGACATCTTCTACATCGGCTTCAATATGGACGATCCGGTCGTCGGCCCCAACAAGAAGCTGCGCCAGGCGCTCACCTGCGCGTTCGACTCCGGCCGGTGGGTCCGGTTCCTCAACAACCGCGTCATCCGCGCCGTCGGCCCGATCCCGCCGGGCGTCGCCGGCTACGAGGACAAGGCGTCCCCCTACCCCTTCAACCTGGAGCAGGCGCGCCGCCTGCTCGCCGAGGCCGGCTACCCGAACGGAATCGAGGCCAAGAGCGGCAAGCGGCTCCAGCTCACCGTCGAGCTCGGCAGCGGGCAGGAACCGGAAGTCCGGCAGTCCATGGATCTGCTGGCCGACTTCCTCGCCCGGATCGGCGTCACGCTCAACCCCAGCTACAACAACTGGCCCACCTTCCTCAGCAAGGTGGAACGGCGCCAGTGCCAGCTCTACCGGCTGGGCTGGATCGCCGATTACCCCGATGCGGAGAACTTCCTGCAACTGTTCTACGGCCCGAACGAATCGCCCGGCACAAACCACAGCAACTACAAGGACCCGGAATTCGATTCGCTGTACGAGCAGGTCCGCGTGATGCCCGATTCGCCCGAGCGCACCGCGCTGTACAGGCGGATGGCCGATATCCTGATCGAGGATTGCCCCTGGATCTACATGTACCACCGCATGGCCTACGGGCTGCACCACCACTGGATCCGGAACTACAAGCCCCACGATTTCCCGTACGGTATGACGAGATTTCACCGGATCGACACGGCGGCACGCCGCGACTGGCAGGCCACCTACGGCCGGACACACTGGCGGAAATGAACACGTGAGGCGGGCGCCGCCCGGGACCGAGACATGCTGCGCTACATCTTACGCAGAACGCTGTACATGGTCCCCACCGTGCTCGGGGTCATTCTGCTCACGTTCGTCCTGTTCAATATGGCCGGGGGCGACCCGGCGCTGCTGAAGCTGGGCAAGAACGCCACACCGAAGACGCTCGAGGACTATGATGTCCAACGCGGCTATAACAAGCCGCTGATCGCCGGGCACTGGGGTACGATCCGGGCCTACACGCACTCGGATTTCTCGCTCGGGCCCGGCCCCTGGAAGGGCATCGAGAACGTTCGCCACGAAACCGAGCCCGCCGGCCACCTCGTGCTGACCGGCCCGGGGGAGTATGCCGTCCCGCTCGCGTTCAGCCTGTACCCGGAACAGCCGTACCGGTGGCGAGTGCGGTATCGGCTGCAGGCGCCCGGGCGCGCCAGGCTCGTGGTCCGGCAGGCCGGCGGGCAGCCGGTGACCGCCGAGCTGCGCCCCTGCGCCGGGTTCCGCACCGCGACGCTCGTGTTCGCCACCGGCGCCCGTGCCGCCGGGCTCACCTGCACGTTCGTCGTCGAGCAGGGCACGCTCGACATGGCGTCGCTGCGGCTCAACCGCCGCGCCCGGCACCTGTTCGACTCGCAGTTCTGGTTCTACCTCCGGCAACTGGCCCGGCTCGATTTCGGCGTCTCGCACGAGACGAACCAGCGCGTCTCCACCATGATCAAGGACGGCATCGGGCCGTCCCTCGCGCTGACCGTGCCGGTGTTCGGGGTCGGGCTCTTCACCGCCATCACGCTCGCGCTCGTCTGCGCCTTCTTCCGCAATACGGTTGTCGACCGGCTATTCGTCGTGCTGTCCGTCGTGCTGATGAGCGTGAACTATCTGGTCTGGATCGTCTTCGGCCAGTACTACCTCGGCTATATCCGGCGCTGGTTCCCCGTCTGGGGGTTCGAGTCGGCACGCTACCTGCTGCTGCCGGTCCTCATCGGCGTCGTCAGCGGGCTCGGCGCGAACCTCCGGTTCTATCGCACCGTCATGCTCGACGAGATGTACCGCGACTACGTTCGCACGGCGTTCGCCAAAGGCGCCGGCCGGCGCAGGGTCCTGTTCCGGCACGTGCTCAAAAACGCGATGATCCCCATCCTGACCAGCGTCGTGATGGCCATTCCGTTCCTCTACACGGGCAGCCTGCTGCTCGAAAGCTTCTTCGGGATCCCCGGGCTGGGCGCCATGGCCATCAACGGGCTGAACATGTCCGATTTCGACGTCATCCGCGCCCTCGTGTTCGTCGGGGCCGTCCTCTACGTCGTGGCGAATCTCATGACGGATATCTGCTACGCGCTTGTCGATCCGAGGGTCAGACTCCAATGACGCCACAACACGACATGCCGGCTGCACGGACCGGGCGCTCGCTCTGGGCGGGCGCCTGGCGGCGCCTGCGCCGCAACCCGCTGGCCATGGCCTGCCTGGCCGTGATCGCCGCGTTCGTGATCACCGCCCTGTACGGCGAGCTCGTCTATTGGCGCTACCACATCGTCGACGCCGACCCGCCGCGCATGCTCGCGCCCGCCCGCCAACTGCTCGTGAAGCTGCTGCGCGCCGAACGCGTGGCGGGCCAGACGCCGCCCTACCAGCGCCAGGACCTCGACCAACAGTACCGCCCGCCGAGCGCGGAGCACTGGATGGGGACCGACGGCCTCGGCCGCGACGTGTTCAGCCGCGTGGTGCAGGGCGTGCGCATCGCGTTCCAGGTCGGCATCATCACCTCGCTGATCGCCATCCCGATCGGCGTCCTGCTCGGCTGCCTGGCCGGCTATTTCGGCGGACGGACCGACGACCTGATCGTGTGGCTCTACTCCACCTTCGCCTGCATGCCCACCCTCCTGTTCGTGCTGGCCATCGCCATGGTCGCCGGCCGCGGCCTGCGCGGGGTCTACCTCGGCATCGGGCTCACCACCTGGGTCGGGCTCTGCCGCCTGATCCGCGGCGAAGTCATGAAGCACAAGGAACGCACCTACGTGCGCGCCGCCCGCGCGCTCGGCGTCGGCCATTTCCGCGTCATTTTCCGCCATATCCTCCCGAATGTCTTCCATTTGGTCATCATTACCTTCTCCGTCCGGTTCCCCGCCGCGATCGGGACGGAAGTCATCATGAGTTTTCTCGGGATTGGCGTGCAAGGCGAACCGTCATGGGGTATTATGATCAGTAACGCACGCCTGCGCCTGTGGTACGGCGTGTGGTGGGAACTCGGGTTCGCCACGCTGGCCATCTTCCTCGTGGTGCTCGCCTTCAACCTGTTCGGCGACGCACTGCGCGACGCGCTCGATCCGCGCCTGCGCACGAGCGAGGGGTGACCGCCGCGCCCGGTTCGACTGGTCCGTGGGGATACATCGATGAGCAAGGTCCTCGACACCGTCAACTCGCCCGCCGACCTCAAGGCGCTCAGCCTCGAACAACTGGCGACGCTCGCCGACGAGCTGCGCGCGTTCATCATCGATACCGTCAGCAAGACCGGCGGCCACCTCGCCGCCAATCTCGGGGTGGTCGAACTCACGATCGCGCTGCTGCGCCAGTTCGATCCGCCCGCCGATAAGATCGTCTGGGACGTCAGCCACCAGTGCTATGCCTACAAAATCCTTACCGACCGCCGCAAGCTGTTCCACACCCTGCGCCAGGACGGCGGCATTTCCGGGTTCCTGCGCCGCGACGAAAGCCCCTACGACGCGTTCGGCGCCGGGCACAGCGGCACCGCCCTGTCCGCCGCACTCGGCATGGCCGTCGCGCGCGACCGGCGCAACGGGCCCGAACACATCCTCACCGTCATCGGCGACGGCGCCATCGGCTGCGGCGTCGCGCTGGAGGCGCTGAACAACATCGAGACCACCGCAAACCGGCTGATCGTCATCCTGAACGACAACGAAATGTCCATCTCCGAAAACGTCGGGTCCGTGTCGCGACACCTCGGCAAACTCCTGGCCAACCCGCGCTATAACCGGTGGAAGGGCAGCATCGAAGGCGCCGTGACACGGCACCTCCGCATCAAGGACCGGATCCGGCACGTGTACTGGCGCATCGAAGAGGCCGTCAAGAGCCTGTTCCTCAAGAGCGCCATCTTCGAGGAGTTCGGCCTGCGCTACATCGGGCCCATCGACGGGCACGATATCCCCACCCTGCTCTCCGCGCTCGAAATCGCCAAGCGCTGGGACAAACCCATCCTCCTGCACGTCGCCACGCAGAAAGGCAAAGGCTATACCCCCGCCGAAGACGCGCCCGAAACGTGGCACGGTACGTCCAGGTTCGACCCGCAGTCCGGCGAACCGCTCGCCAAAAGCGGGGCCCCGGGCTGGTCCGCCGTCTTCGGGCACGCCCTCGCCCGGCTCGCCCGCGAAGATGAACGCATCGTCGCCATCACCGCCGCCATGAGCGCCGGGACCGGCCTCACCGAGTTCGCCGCGGAGTTCCCGGACCGGTTCTTCGACGTCGGCATCTCCGAGGAACACGCCGTGGTCTTCGCCGCCGGCCTCGCCGCCGAGGGCATGCGGCCCGTCGTCCCGCTGTATTCGACCTTCGCTCAGCGCACCGTCGACTACGTCATCCACGATATCTGCCTGCAGAACCTGCCCGTCATCCTGTGCCTCGACCGCGCCGGCGTCGTCGGCGAGGACGGGCCTACCCATCACGGCGTGTTCGATATCGCCCTCTTCCATGCCGTGCCCAACCTCGCCATCCTGCAGCCGAAAGACGAGGCGGAACTGGCCCATATGCTCTACTCCGCCACGCGCTGGACGCGGCCCGTCGTCATCCGCTACCCGCGCGGGCGGGGACCCGGTACACCCCTGCCCGAAATCCACACGGAACTCACGTGCGGCGAGGCGGAAATCCTCGCGCCCGGCGACGACGTCCAGATCTGGGCGCTCGGCGATATGATCCCGCTCGCACGCGAGGTCGCCGCCGCGCTGGCCAAGAAAAAAGTCCGAGCCGGACTCGTCAACCCGCGGTTCGTCCGCCCGCTCGATTCCGATCGGCTCGCCCAACAGAGCCGCGCCGCCAAACTGTTCGCCACTCTCGAAAACGGCGTCGTCCAGGGCGGGTTCGGCGCCGCGCTCGAAGATGCGCTGCGCAACGCCCGCTTCCCCGGGCCGGTCCTCAAGTTCGGCTGGCCCGCCGAGTTCATCCCGCATGGCCGGCCCGAGTCGCTCATGAAACAGTTCCACCTCACCGCACCCGATATCGCCAAAGCCATCCTCCAACAGCTCAAAAGGTAGAAGCGGCGTCTCGCCGCTTCCCCGGCGGCACGTCGTGCCGCCGGCCAACAAGAGTATTTTGAATATCAAACATTATGCTTGTCAAACATGTATATCGTTGATCATAATTATTGCCAGGAAGGGGAAGAAGCATGCGATTGCCGTTTCTGGATCGGACTGAGGAACTGGGGCGGCTGCGGCGCGCACTTGCGGCGGCGACGCCCAATCTGGCAGTCCTGTATGGCCGGCGCCGGTGCGGGAAATCCAGATTGATTCAGGAAAGCGCATCCGCTCACGACAAGGGCGTCTACTACCTGGCTGATCTTCGAGGGGAACGGCTGCAGCGCAGGACCCTGGCCGAGCGGATGGACGGGCTGATTCCCGGCTTCGCCAGGGCAGAGTATCCGGACTGGCGGGCGCTTCTGGAGACATTTTCGGATCGGGCTCCGGACGGAACGGTACTCTATCTGGATGAATTTCCGAATCTTGCCCGCATTTCACCCGACCTGCCGAGTGTGCTGCAGGCGGTCCTGGACACGCTCGGCGACAGACGGCGCCACTTCGTCATCTGCGGCTCATCCCAACGCATGATGCACGGGGCGGTGCTCGACGCAACCGCCCCTCTCTACGGACGGGCCAGCGAGGTACTGAAGGTTCAGGCGCTTCCGGCCGGCTGGGTTCCGGACGCGCTCGGACTGAGCGGACCCGAAGCTGTGGAAGCCTACGCTGTCTGGGGCGGCGTTCCGCGGTACTGGGAATTGCACAACGAAGCGGGCTCGACGGAGCGGGCGATCCGGGAAGCGGTACTGGACCCGAACGGAATCCTCCACGAGGAACCCGAACGGCTCTTGTCCGACAATGCGCTGGGAGAGGTCCAGCCGCACTCGATCCTCTCGCTCATTGGCGCCGGTTGTCATCGGATCTCCGAGATCGGCGCGCGGCTGGGCAGCCCGGCCGGGAACCTCTCGCGTCCGCTTGCGCAGCTCGTGGAGCTGGGCTATGCGCGGCGCGACCTACCCTTCGGCGAATCGCCCCGATCCACGAAGCGGACGCGGTACAGGCTCGCCGATCCCTTTCTGGCGTTCTGGTACCGTTTTGTTCTGCCGTCCGAGTCCCTGCTCGAGATCGGCCTTGTCGACCCCGTGTACTCGCGCATCCGTTCCAGCCTGTCGCAGCACGTGGCGGCGATCTGGGAAGACCTCGCCCGTCTCTCGGTACCCCGCCTCGGCGCAAGCGGCGTCGAGTGGGGGCCGGCCTCCGCCTGGTGGGGCCGCGCGGCTGACGTGGAATTCGATGTCGCGGCCGAGTCGCTGGACGGCCGGCATGTCCTGCTCGGAGAAGCGAAATGGTCGGATCGCGTCGACCCTGCGCGGGTCGCCTACGATCTGCAGGCGAAAGCGGAGCGTTGCCCGTTCCTCGCCGGACGCCGGCCGCATTACGCCATCTGGTCGAAGCGGAAAGGGGGCCCCGTGCAAGGCTGTGCCGTATTCGCGCCCGATGACGTCCTGCGGGTCCTGCGCTGAGTGAGGCCCGGCGCGGATCGGAACAACACACCCTGCCGAGAACGTCACCTGTACGCAAGGCCGTTCGGCTCAGATCGCGTCCTTGCGGATGCACGCGGCAAGATGGCCGGGCGCGGCGCCGCCCGCGCGCGGTTCCAGCCGCGGCTCCGCCTGCCGGCACGCGTCGATCGCGAACGGGCAGCGCGTGTGGAACCGGCACCCGGGCGGCGGGTTCGCCGGCGAGGGCACGTCGCCTTCCAGCACGATCCGCTCCTTCTTCGCGCGGCGCGGAACGGGAATGGCCGATACGAGCGCCCGGGTGTAGGGGTGGATCGGCGCGTCGATTACCGCTTTGGACGGGCCCTGCTCCACGATCCGGCCCAGATACATCACCGCGATGCGGTCCGAAATGTGGCGCACCACGCTCAGGTCGTGCGAGATGAACAGGTAGGAAAGCCCGTGCTGGTCGCGCAGATCCATGAGCAGGTTGATGATCTGCGCCTGGATCGAAACGTCGAGCGCGCTCACCGCCTCGTCGCAGATGATGAAGGCCGGCCGCACCGACAGCGCGCGCGCCACGCTGATGCGCTGGCGCTGGCCGCCCGAGAACTCGTGCGGGTACCGGAAAATGGCGTTCGGATCCAGCCCGACCTCCGCCATCAGCGCGCGCGCCGCCGCCGCGCAGTCGCGCCTGGCCAGCCGCCCGCACTGCACCTCGCCTTCCGTCACGATGTCCATCGCCGTCATGCGCGGGTTCAGCGATTCGAACGGATCCTGAAACACCATCTGCAGCTTGCGCCGAAGCGCCCGCCGCTCGCCCGCCTGCGCGCCCGTCAGGTCGAGGCCGCGGAACGAGATACGGCCCGCCCGCGCCCTTTCCAGCCCGACCAGCGTGCGGCCCAGCGTCGTCTTCCCGCAGCCCGACTCGCCGACCAGCCCAAGCGTCTCGCCCGGCGCCACGCTCAGCGTCACGCCGTCGACCGCCTTCACGTGCCCGATCGTGCGCGAAAATACGCCGCGCCGGATCGGAAACCACGTCCGCAGGTCCTGCACCTCGAGCAGAAACTCGCTCAACCCGACGCCTCCCCGAACAGATCGGCCGGGCTGCGCGCGGCCACGCCCGGCCGGTTCATGACGTGCGTATACACCATCGTCGTGCTCACATCCGCGTGACCGAGCAGCTCCTGCACCGTGCGGATGTCGTAGTTCGCCTCCAGCAGGTGCGTCGCGAACGAATGGCGCAGGCAATGGCAGTTCACCTGCTTCACAATGCCCGCGCGCGACGCGGCCGCCTTTACCGCCTTCTGCAGCCCGTTCTCGTTGATGTGGTGCCGCATGCGCCGGCCGGAACGCGGATCGGTGCTGATCCGCGCCGCCGGAAAGACATAGTGCCAGCCCCATTCATGCGCGACGCTCGGGTACTTCCGCCGCAGCGAGTCGGGCACGTAGACCTCGCCGTAGCCCGCGGCGCGGTCGGTCTGGTATTGAAGGCGCACCTGCGCCAGGTGCGCCTTCAGCTCCGCCGCATAAATCTGAGGCAACGGCACACGCCGGTGCTTCCCGCCCTTGCCGCCGTGTACGACTATATAGCCGTTCCCAAAATCAACGTCCTTCACCCGCAGCCGCACGCACTCCATCAGACGCATGCCCGTCCCCCAAAGCAGCTTCGCCATCAGCCCGAAGCGGCCAGACATCTCGCCCAGCAGCGCCTGTACCTCCGCACGGGTCAGGACTACCGGCAGCTTCCGCCGCGTGCTCGGCCGCTTGTAGCCGCCCAGATCGCCCAGCGGCGCCCGCAGCACCTCGCGGTAGAGAAACACCAACGCATTCAATGCCTGCGTCTGGGTCGACGGCGAAACCCGCCGTTCCAGCGCCAGGTACTCGAGATAGGCCTTGACGCGGCCCGGATCGGCCGGAATCGCCCCGCCGTTGTGCCGCGCGTAGCGCATCGCCCATTCCCCATACGTCTGCTCCGTCCGGATCGACATGTTCCGAACCCGGGTCAACTCGCGCAGCCGCCCAATGGCGCCCACCGCCTCCTCGCTCAAGGCCGCCGCCCGCCGCTTCCCGTCGACAGACCCCGCCGCGTCCGCCACAGGCGCCTCGCGTGCCACCGTCGGATGCTCTGCCCCAAGTTCCCGGCACGCATCCATCCGCCCCTGCCAATCGTAGCCCCGCGCCCATTCCGCCGACACCACGTCCACGAACAGAACGCGAAGGGCCGACACCACCTGCGCCACCTGCCAGTCTTCCAGTTTTGGGTCTCTGCCTAATTCAGCCACGTAGTCATCGACGAAGCCCGCCTCGACTTCGCGCAGTTTCTTCCCCTCCAGCCCGTAGACAAACCGCTGCGCACGGCGCAGATGCCATTCCCCTGACCGGCCCACGATCCCACGAAATACCAATGCATTCGCGTATCTTGCCCAGAACGCACGCTCCGCTTCCGACATCTCCGCTTGTGACTTGACCGTGTCCATTCCCGCATGGTAGCATAACGTCAAATCAGATCATCGCAAGCACGAATGTCCGAATTGGACAGAAAGATTCTGACTAATAAACTGTTCGAACGTCGGATGACAACGGAGAGATTGGGGGAGCGCGAGAAAGAAGACTGGTTCGGGCGCCAGAAAACCCTCCCCGTCGCCGCGCGCGGCGACTTCCCCTC
>JAFGHX010000484.1 GCA_016929905.1 Kiritimatiellia bacterium | reverse complement strand
GTCTCAGCACGACGCCTCTTTGCCGCCGCTTCAAACTCATATTGGTCCGGCCCCACATCCTTACAAGTCCCACTACTTCGTCTTCACCACAATGTTCCCGCCGGCCAGATCCTGATTCAGGGCCTTGTACACAAGGCCGCCGGACTTGTCGGCGCCGGCCCAGATCCGGACCGTGATCTTGTCCGGCTTGTCCGCCTGCTTGTTGTCCGTGCACTCGACCCGGAACGCATATTCGCCCGGCCAGTGCTTGATGGTGCCGACCCCCTCGAATTGCGCGCTGACCGCACTGATCACGAGCCAGTCGATCGCGCTGCTCTTCAGATTGATGTCACCGCTCGCATACTGAAACTCCAGATTGCCCGCCGCCGCGTCGGCCTTGTACTTCGCGATGAAGCCGAAATTCGCGCGGCCAAGATCGCCGGCGGCCGGGTCCTGAACCTCGATCCACCCGCCGCCGCTCGCATGGCCGTCGGTCGGATCGTATACCACGAGCATCGCCGCGTCGGGCGGCGCCGCGAAATATCCGTCCGGCCCGATCGACACCGTCACCGCATAGACCCCAACCCCGAAGTCGGCATCGAACGCCGCCAAACCATCCGAACCGCAGGACACAAGGAACGAACCAGCGTCCGTCAAGCTCCCGTCCGGGTTGACCAACGCGAAATCGAACCGCGCGCGCGCCAGCGTCAGATCGCCCGGCATCCCGTCGTCCTGCTGCACGACCAGCGCGGCAACGCGCACACGCTCGGTATGCATCTTCAGATGGTCGCCGCAATAGGTGACGGTCGCCGTCTCCGGCTCGACCGTCAGCGTCCCGGTCCCCGTGCCCGCCCACAGACCCGCCTCGCGGTCCTTGTCGAATGTCGCCGTCACCGAATACGCCGCGGCCGGCACGCCCACCACGTAGTCCAGAACCGCGACCCCGTCCGCGCCCGTCTCCGCGCTGCCGACGAGCTCGCCGCTCACACGGAACCGGACCAGCTTGCCGGCCAGCGCCGCGCCGCGCGCACTCAGCGTGGCGCGCAACTGCACATCGTCACTGTACACGCCGCTCGCATCCTCAACAGCCAGGCTCGGCTCGGTCAGCACCCAGAACAGGACATTGGTCGACGCCGGGTTCCCGGCATAGTCCGCCGCACTCACCGCAAGCGTGTGGGCGCCCAGCCCGCTGACTTCCGTGCCGGACTCAAACGCCACGCCGTCAAGCGTGACGCTCCGGGTCGCCACCCCGGATCCGGAATCCACCACCGTGATCACCAACGTCGCGCTCTCCGAACACTCCTCACCTTCGCTCACGCCGGTAATCGTGATGACCGGCGGGTCATCGTCCACGACCATGACCGACTGCGTACCTGTCGAACTGTTCATACTCGTGTCGGTCGCCGTCCAGGTCACAATGGTCTCGCCCAACGGGTATCCGTCCGCCGGCGCGTCGTTCGTGATGATCACGTCAAAGATGTCCGTCGCCGTCGCCGCCCCGATCTCGACATGAGTCAGCAGCCCCGTGGCTAACGCCGTCAGATCCGGTGGCACGCTGAGCACCGGCGGTGTCGTATCCTGCACGATCACCGTCACGTCGTTGCTCGCCGCGTTCTGGCAGAAATCCGTCGCAACAAACGTCACGACCGTCGTGCCCAGCGCGAAGAGCGGCGGCGCATCGCTCGTGAGCGTCGGGTCCGGATCGACCAGATCCGTCGCCGTAGCCGCGAGCGGGACCTCATTCCCCTCTTGCGCCTCGGCCTCCTCGAGCACATCCCCCGGTACGTTCAACGCCGGCGGAGTTGTGTCCTGAACCACGATCGTGACCATATCAGGCTCCGAATCGAGCTGCCCGTCGTTCACGAGCAGCGTAACAAGGTTCGTGCCCAGCGGCAGCATGATCACCGGCGCCACACCGGCGGCACTGCCGCCCGCCCAAGACCAGCGATAGGTCAGATTCGTCCCATCCGGATCATAGGAAGCCGAGCCGTTCAAACCGACCTCCCGCCCGTCGGGCCCCGTGGCCTCCTCTTCCTGATCCGGGCCCGCGCTAGCGACCGGCGGCTCGTTCGCCGGGCGGCAGCCCCATTCAAAGCCGAAGATCTCCACGACATCGGCATACGCGCCGCCCGTGCCGCCTGTGCTGCCGCCGGCGAAGAAGACCTTCTTGCCCACCGTTGCCGACCCCATGCTGGAACGCGCCACCTCCAATTCCTCGGTAGACCAGGCCCCTGTCCGGCTATCGAAGACGTCAACCACGCGTGTAACCACGTACCGATCGCCCTCGATCCAGGCACCGCCCGCGAACAGAACGAGCGGGCCAACCGTGGCAGCGCTTATGTAGCCGCGAGGCACCGAGAGCTGTGCGGTGCTCCACGCCTCGGTTTCCGCATCATAGATGTCGACCGCGGCGCTCGGCACCCACTGCGAGCCGCTGCGGTACATGCCGCCCGCGAACAGGGCTTTGCGCCCGACCGCGGCCGAAGCCAGCATAGCCCGGCCCTGCGACAAGACACAGACCTCCTTGCTCCCGCTGCGGATATCGAACATGTCCACCACCGCGGTGCACGCATAGTGGTCCGTTCGCCCGCCCGCCACGATGATCTTCGAGCCGACCGCCGCACAGGCCGGCTTCTCCCGGCCCTGACTCAGCGTCTCCGTGCTCCAGATCCGCTTCGCGGAGTCGTAGATATCGACACGCGCTGTGCGGTTATAGCCGTCGCCGTGACCGCCGGCGAACCAGACGTACCCGTCCAGCGCGGCCACACCCATCAGCTCGCGGCCCATCGAAAGCTGGTTCTGCGACCAGGCGTCCGTCTCTGTGTCGTAGATGTCCACGACCGCGCTGTGCCCCGCGTCCCCGGTGCCGTCCGCAAATATGCCGCCGGCAAACAGCGCGCGGTGCCCAACGCCGATACCCGCTATGTCGCCCCGCGCCGATGACAGCAGTTCCACGCGCCACATCCCCGTCGCAACGTCATACACGTCAACGATGTCGCTCTGACCCGACGACGCGTGGCCTCCCCCAAAAAAGACCGTGCTTCCGACAACGGCCGGCGCCGGCGACTGGCGCGCCTCGCAAAGATACTGCGGCGGCTCACGCTGCAGCGTCCAGCCCCGTACCGTGCCGCCCGGACACGGCTCGATCAGGTCGACGCACAGCACGACATTGCTGATGATCAGGCAGTCGTAGGCGCCGTTCGGATACGGCGCGCGCAGGCAGATCGTGTTCTCGCCCGGCATCAGCACGTTGCCCGGAATCTCGAGCTCCGCCCGCTGCCAGCCCTGATCCCACGTCAGCGGCCACGGGCCCACAACATGCCCGTTGAACAGCACCTGGCCATGATCCCAGACCGACGTGAAGTCAGAGACGTCAAACGTCAGCACGCCCTTCTTCGCCCAGTCCGGGATCGTGAAATTGGTGCTCCACTCAGAACCCGCGTGCGGGACCGGCCAGTAACCCGGCGGCGGACCAAGCTGATAGGCGCTCGTCGTCAGCGCCATGCACACAGAACGCGGTTCCACAGTGAGTGCTACGCGGAACCCGTAGGAGTCGTACGCATGGCTCGGCGTGCCGTGGCTGCGCCGCGAACACCGGCTCGAATGCTCGATGTCATGACGCCACGAGCCGCCGCGCATCGCGCGAAACGTGCCGCTCGCGGGGCCGACCGGATTATCAACAATATCCGTTCCCCGACTCGCGTAGATCGAGGCGTCATACCAGTCGTAGCACCACTCGAACATGTTGCCCATCATGTCGTACAGCCCGTACCCGTTCGCTGTGTCCGGGCCGCCGCACGGCTGGGTCCCGTCATAGAAACCGACCGGCGTCGACTTGGGGCGCGCCCCGTCCTCCCACGGATCGCCGCTGCCGGCGTAGTTCGCGTTGCTCCCGCCTACATACTCCGACCAATGTCCATCGAGACTCGGCCAGGGCAGCCAATGCCCGGTCAGCCTGCCGCGCGCCGCCTTCTCCCATTCCGCCTCGGTCGGGAGCCGATAGCCCGTCTTCGCGAAGTCGCAGGACCAGTCCCCGAAATCGAACGCGCGCTCGAGCCCTTCCATATCGCTGCGGTAATTGCAGTACGCCGCGGCGCCGTACCACGTCACATTGATGCACGGGAACTCGTCGCGACCCTGATCCACGGAAAACCTGCGGGTCACGGCGTCGTACTCGATCGCGCAATCGCCGCCATCCTCGACCGGATACAGCTTGAGCAGCTCGCGCTGGTCACCCTCCCGGTTGAACACCGTCTCCCCGGCGACGAACACGTTGCTCCTCTCGACCGCCCACTGCAGCGCGTCGCGCATCTCCTTGTTCGTGATCTCGTATTTGCTCATCAGGAACGAGCTGACGTACACGAAGTTCGTCGGCCGCTCGTCGGCGCCGCTGTCCGTAGGCTCCTCATACGGATTGCCCATCATGAAAACACCGGCCGGCACGAGCCGCATCTCGGGCGTGCGCGGGTGAAGCAGCCCGAACTCCCCGCTGAAACCATAGACTGCCGGACTGCCCTCGACCGTCACCTTGATCCGATAGTCCCAGCCCGGCGGCTGCGAATCGGGGATCCGAACGTTCGTGATGCCGTCGTTGTCCGTGTTCGACAGGTGCAGGCGCTCCTCTGTCCCTTTGTACAGGTGAATGTCCACGCGCGGCCCAGAGCCAGGCGGCACGCCCCATTCGACCATGTACCCGTCCGTCTCGACGAACCACACAGCGCCCTCGGCCGGCGACGTCACACCGATCGTCCCGCCGGATTGGGCAAACGCAACCCGTGCCCCCGTTCCTGCCAACGTGATCCACATGCACAACAACACGACCCTCTGCCTCAGACTCATCGCAGACCTCCCCTTTCGATTTCTCCCCACCAGCCGGCTCCGGTACGGCCACGGCTATGAGGTGGCCGAGAAGACGCTACGCGCGCGAGTCTTCTGGGCCAGCTCGTAGCGCTGGCACTACTCTCTTTTTTGCGCTGCCTCTATTCAAGCAGAATCCGATAGAAACATGGCACGCCCGCCACGACATTGGTGTCCACGTACGTGTTGATCGGCGGCGTGGCCGCAATCCCGGTGGCGAGCGACGTCCATCCGGAATCGCCGGCCAGCAGGTCGTGGGAGCGTGCTACGGTGTAGACGTGACCGGTGACACTGCTGCACGTGACTTCGAACCCCATGCCGGGAAGAGGGACCGTTCCCGCAGCTCACACGGGGACATATTGACAGGGGTACCAACAACACTAACAGCAGTTTGCCTGCGACGTTCATCTCGCGTATCTCGAACTCCGAAACCTCAGAGGCCTGCTCCTCCGTCTGGCAGCCTGAAGCGGACTGTGTTGTCTCAGCACGACGCCTCTTTGCCGCCGCTTCAACCTCATATTGGTCCGGCCCCACATCCTTATGGCCTAAGGCAAGGGACCTCAATCGTCCCATACGAACGGGGTCCGCCGGATGCCGCCCCGCCGGCTCGCCCGGACCAGCTCCGCGTGGAGCCGAAGGGCGGCTGCCCCTCACGCGAAAGCAAGCAGTTCCCGCAAATCCACGATTTTTGAGAAGTAGCCGGCCTCGTACACGCTGGGAACCGGAGGGTGTACACTGATCAGCACCTTTTCGATCGTGAAGTCCCTGCCCCGATTCAGCGGGCTGTTCAGAAGCACCTCGACCTTGTTCTCGACCTGCGTGATGACGTCGGCGCTCACCGTTCGTCTGTGTTTGACCTCACAAAGCGTGAGCACGTTGTCGGCCCGCTTGAACAACAGGTCGATCTGTGCCCCGCTCTTCATGTCATCGCGACGGAACCACGGCCCCACATCGTAGCGAACCGCAGAGAACCCCAGCAGCGCGGCAAGGGCCTCCGTGTGCTGTCTGCAGTAGTGCTCAAAGGACAGCCCGCGCCAGACCGCATAGCCGACATCCGGAAAGCACTGGTGGATCGGCAACGCTCTTGGCCCCACCCGCGTCCGAACGGGAAAGATGAACGTGTAGTAGAATCGCAGGAACGGGTCCGCCACCCGATATCGCTTGAGCATCCGGGCCTCCGGGTTCCCGATCGGCCCGTACGATTCGACGAACTCGGCCAATTCCAGTTCTTCCAGTACCCGCGTGGCGCCGCCGCCGTGGGCGAGAGACGTTCTGTCAATCACGGAAGAGCGATCCAAGAAGCCTCTTGCCGCGAGTTCGCGGACCACGTTCGCGTAGTGCGGCGATTTGCCGAAATGGCTGACGAACAGACGGTTCACTTCATTGAACAGAAACGCGTCTCGGGAGAAGCTCAGCCGGTGCAAGTTCAGTCGCGCGGATTGCGAGGTGTTGAAAAGCTCGAAGTACTTTGGGATGCCGCCAACGGCAAGATAGTACTCAAGTTGTTCGTAGATGGATCGGCCCTTCATGAATGCCGGTCCCAGTTCGGACAGAGCCATCGCCCGCAGGTGAAGCACCAGGTCGATTCTGCCGTAGAGCGCCTTGGAATTGACAACTTTCTTGACGAGGAAAGAAGACACCGAACCGCACAGAATGAGATGGACGCGGTTGTTGGGACGGAAGTAGTTGTCCCATGCATACTTGAGCCGACTCACCAAGCCGGTCTTCTCGGCAGCCATCCACTGAAGCTCGTCGAATAGGACGATGGCCGGTTCGTCCCCGAGATAGTCGGAAAGCAGGATGAAGAGGTCAATCCAGTTGTCGGATCGGAACAACTGATGCTCGCGTTTGCCCGAGAACGTGTACAGGGTGTGAATGAAGTGCCGCTGCTGGGCTTTTTCGTCCTCGCCTTCGAGCCCTTCGAACTTGAGGAATCGGCACCCTCTTGCCGCCTCCTCCACAAGTCGTGTCTTCCCGATACGCCTCCGTCCGTACACGGCAGAGAGCTGCGAAGCGGCTGGTCTGTTCTGCCACTGCTTGAGGGCCTCAATCTCGGACTTTCGTCCGACGAACTTCATGGTCTCTCTCCCTCCCGCAGTGCTGTACTCGCACCAGCGGGAACCACAATCTTGGCCTAGTTGAGCCACTTATATACCTACTAGGCCAATTTGTCAACATAAACTCTGGCCTAGTAGGCAATGCTCCTGCGCTTCTGGGCCGAAACGAAGGGGCCAACACCTCGTATTCGTACATCTCTCTTGCAGAGCGTGTCCCTTAGCCGGAACTATTCAGCAGAATCCGTAGCGAGCTGCCACAGATTGCGGCAGGCCGTGCCGCGCGAAGCGTTTCGGGGCTGCAGGCGTATCGACATACGTCAATGTCCCGAGACGCTTCGCGCGGTGCGGAATGCCGTGATATGTGGCGCCGCAGTAGGAAGGCGGGTCTCCGCCCAGACGCACCCACCATTTGGTGACTTCTTTCGTAGGACCGCATTCGCACAAATCCTCAAAGTCCCGAGCATCTAAGCCCTATTCCCCCGCCGGTTCTGCTGAATCGTTCCGGCTTTGGTGGGTTGATTCCCGCGAGGGTGTTCGTGCCGAGGATGAGGCCGCGCGGTTGACCTACGCGTGGGGGGGAGGGAGAAGACAGATCTTCACGCGCGAGCAGATCGACATCGCGTGGAAACGGCGGGTGGATCGCGGTCCTGGTCAGCAGACTTCAGCTCGGAGAGGCCGAACATCTTCATCAGCAGCCGGTCGCGCATCCTTCTCGGGAGCACGGCGCCGAGGAACGGCAGCATGAAGCTCTTCCGCCCGTATCGGAACACCACCGGCGGGCGCTTCCGCAGCAGCGCGGCGACCAGCTTCTCTGCGAACCGGTCCGCCGGCGTTGCATCGAGTTGAGAGGCGCCGGCACGCGCGCGGATCCTCTGTTCGAGCGACCGGTACCACGAATCCGGCTTGAGGACCGGATCAAGCGTATCGCCGGCGGATTCTCCGAATCGCGTACGGATCCCGCCGGAACGCACACGACCGTGATCCCGAACGGTTTCAGCTCCATTCTCAGCGCATCGGTGAGGGCATGCAGTGCAGCCTTCGATGCACAGTATGCGCTGGAGAACGGTGTCGTGACCACTCCCGACACGCTCCCGATATTCACGATCATGCCCCCGCCCTGCTCCCGCATGACAGGGGCCACCTTTCGAGCAAGCGCCATCGCGCCGAACACGTTCGTATGGTATATCCCTCACCCGCCCGACACGAGGCCATTCACTGTACGGGACAGCCATGTCCCGTTGGTGTACGGGTGGCGCGCAACGACCGGATGCGGCGACCCGCAAGCACTGGACACTTGGAATATCCACCGATCGAATTCATATGCGCCCATATCCACAACGCCCTCGAAGACCCGCGCATTGCCGGCCAGATCTGTCGCGTGAGCTGTCCACGCCGGATTCGTCCCGTATTGATGCACGGGGAATCCGGCGGCAGCCGATAGTCGACCAGACCGCCGGGCGTACGGGCGAAGCACGGCATGTTCGTCGTGTTGTTCGACCAGTGCACCGCGGACGGCAACGGAACGATGCACGAAGAAATGATAGAAGGTGTGTCCCGAATGGCGCTTGCCCCCCGCGCCACACTACGGCCCGGCGACCGGTGCGCCGAGAGGCACAGTGCCCGCGTATCCAAAGTGATAGGTTTGGAATCCCTCGCTGCTCTTCATCAGATACCACATCCCGGTGTATGCATGGTAGCACCCGAAGTCGCAACGCCCGTCGCCGTCATAGTCGCCCGTCAGGGGCAGCGTTCCGTCGTATCCGAACTGCCAGGTCTTGAAGCCTTCGGTGCTCAGCATGAAGTACCAGCTGCCGCTGGGCGGATGGTACACGCCGAAATCGCAACGCCCGTCACCGTCCAGATCCCCCATGACCGGCAGCGTCCCCGCGTATCCGAACTGCCG
>JAFGHX010000483.1 GCA_016929905.1 Kiritimatiellia bacterium | reverse complement strand
CGTCTCGTCCCCGCTGTTGTCCGTCCACGTCAGCTGGATCGACGTCGACGACAACACCGCGGCGCTCAGGCCGGACGGCGCGTCCGGGGCGGCCGCGCCTCCGCTGGCCGCGAAGCAGACCACCTGGCCGTCGATATTGTTGCAGATGATCTTTCCGTGCCCCATCGCCAGGCGCGAATACCCGCAGTGGTAGCTGGCCGTCACCCGCGTGAGCACGCCGTCTATCCGGGCCAACTCGCGATAGGAGGCCGGCGACGGCGTGGCCTCGACCAGGCGCAGGCGGCCGCGCGCCAGCCCGTCGTAAACGAGCATCTTGTCGTCGCCCGCGCACACGATCGCGCTGGCCGCATCGAACTTGCTGTGCGGCGTTTCCAGAATGTTGCCCGACGCCCACACGTGCGCGCCGCTCAGCGTGCGGCAACGCACCGTGCGCACGTGCGGGGTATAGATGTAATTCCCGTGCAGTACCGCCGTCGAAACGCCCCACCACCAGTCCGTCGTCTCGAACGGTTTCGTGTAGCCGCTCAGGGTGAGGTCGACCGCCGCGCAACACGAACCGCTGCCGTCCGCCCTCGCGAAAAAGACCCGGCTCCCGCTCACGATCGGACTCGGGATGTTCCCGGAATACGTCGCCTTCCACGCGTACTGCATGAGCGTTTCGCCCTCGTGCCCCGCGTCCGCGCGTACGACCAGGAAGTTCCGGCGCGTCATCGCCGCCACGCACGGCTTGCCGGCCACCGTCACCAGCGCCGGGCTGCCCCAGCCCCGGTCGTCCGTGTTTGCCGATTTCCAGACCGTTGCCCCGGTGCTCTTGTTGAACGCCATCAGGTTGCCCTGCTCGTCGCCCACCTGCACGATCACCCAGTTCCCGTACAACAGCGGCGAGGCAATGAACCCGTAGTCCTCGCTCTCCGCCGCCGGTACGCCGCCGAAACGCGAGTGCAGATTGAAGGTCCATACCGCGCGGCTGCTGCTCTGGGTCGTGTCCCAGCAGGACAGGTCGCCGTCGCAGCTCAGCGTGTAGAGATACCCGTTGCCCACGTCCATCGCCGGTGTCGCGTTCACACCCCGGTAATGCGTCTTGTTCGCGTTCGCCGTCCGCCCGTAATCCGGACAGGCGTACGATTCCTCCCACAACTTCTGACCCGTCTCCCCGTTCAGACAGATCAGCCGGTCACGATCGCCGCTCCAGCGAATGAAGTACACCTTCGGCACCGAATCGCCCGCCCGCTTCACGATGAGCGGCGTCGACGTGCCGAACCCCACATTGATCACCCCGTTGCTGCCCGTACGCCAGAGCTCCGTGATGTTCCACGCGCCGCTCGACCAGCCCGAACTCTCCGGCGTCACACCGGTCCGGTTCGGCCCGTGCCACTGCGGCCAGTCGCCCGCCCGCGCGCCACCGGCAGCAAGCCACACGCCGGCCGCCGCCAGTCCTGCCGGCGCGATCCGCCATAAGGCGGCACTCAGCCTTTGATGCAACATGATCCCATACTCCTCACGCAGGGCCCGTTTCGGCCGCTTCGCGCTGTTGTACCCTCCATTCCAGTTCCGGCCCGGTCAATCGTCAATCGCCAACCGTCAATTCTCCGCCAGCCAGACCTTGCCCCGATAGAACAACATCGGGCCCGACGGCGCCGTGTAGCTCACCGTCTGGCCCGTGCCAAGGATGTTCGTACGCCCGGCCACCCCGCTCCAGACCGCCTCTTCGCCCGCCGCGCTCGCGCTTTCCAGGCTGTAGTAACGCGACAGCCCCTCATAGCCCGGCCCCGCCGCCTCCACCGTCGGGAACGACACCACCACCGCCCCGCCGCTCAGCGTCATGTTCACCGCAAAAAGACTCGACGCCGAGCCCGACGGGTCCGTGCCCGCTATGTACTCCGCCAGGTTGCTGTACCCGTCCCCGTCCTTGTCGTCCTGCGCGCCGCTGTTCGGCGCGTTCGTGCCCCCGAAATTCTCCAACTCCCACTCGTCCGACATCGCGTCCCCGTCGCCGTCCTCCACCGGCAGGCCCGGGCTGTATTCCACGTGCAGCAGCGCCGCGCCCGCCGCATCGCCCTCGTACGCCTCCGCCACCCGCACGCCCGTACCCGTGATCACGAGCGCCAGCGCGTTGCCGCTCGCCCACCCCTTGTGGTTCACCACCTCCTGAACCACCGCGCGCAAGTCCGCCGTGCGCTGCGCCGCGCCCGCCGCGCCTACCGCGCTCCACGCCGCCGGGCTCCAGGCGGCCGACGCCGCCGTCGTCACCCGCCCGGATATGTTCTTCGCCGCCGTCGTGAACGGCTGCGCATTCGCCGTCTTCTCCCCGCGGATCGTCAGCGAAGTCGTCTCGCTGCTCGCCTCGTCCACCTTGAACTGCACGTACGCCGCCTCGATCGCCGCGCCCCACGGCACCGCCAAACCGGCAAACCGCACGCCCACCACCTGCTCGTTCGTCCCGTCCCGGATCAGTTCCAGGTCCGAGCTGTCCACATACACCGCGCCGCCCGCCGTCGCCTCCTCCGCGTCGTCGCTGCCCGCCGCCACGCGCGCCTCCACCGTCCGCGTCGTGCTCGGCTCGGTCACCGTGATGTGCACGGCGATCGTGATCGGCCCGTTCGCCGCGCCGGAGCCGTTGTCCTCCACCGTGATCGTCCGGTCATAAGTCCCCGCCGCCAGGTCGGCGGTCGTGAACGTGATCGTGTGCGTCTGCTTGTCCCCGCTGCCCGTCGACGTCCCGCTCGCCGGCGCCACGCTCAGCTTGCTCGTCGTCTCCACCACGTTGTACGCCAGCGTGCCGGCCCCGCCGTTCCACACCTGGAACGTCGCACTCGCCGCGTTCTGGCCTGCTTCGCCGCTCACCGAGACGCTCGTCGTGCTCACCGCGATCGACGGCGGCGGCACCTCCGCCTGCGTCGTGGCGTCCGCCACGTTCGAGTAGGGCGAATCGCCCGCCGCATTCGCGGCCATGACCTTGTAGTAGTACTTCGTGCCCGCCGCCAGCCCGCTGTCGGTGTGGCTCGTGCCGTTCGCCGAGGGCGTGCCCACCCGGACCCACGGGTCCGTCCCGCTCTCGCGCCGGTCGATCTTGAACCCCGTCTCGTCCCCGCTGTTGTCCGTCCACGTCAGCTGGATCGACGTCGACGACAACACCGCGGCGCTCAGGCCGGACGGCGCGTCCGG
>JAFGHX010000482.1 GCA_016929905.1 Kiritimatiellia bacterium | reverse complement strand
TCGCCGCGCGCCAGCTCGGCGCGCACGCGGGCCAGGTCGGCCGCCGTGCAGAAGACGCGCGGATGCGGCGGCAACTGCTTGGGAATGGGCACGCGATACAGACTCGTCCACGGCGCCACGCCCGGCTTGGTTTCCGCCGACGCCGCCGCGATTCCGCTCGCCACGAACCCAACCACAGCCGCCGCCACTTGGAATCTCGTTGCCATGCTCATCTGCGTTTCTCCCTTCGGTGCGAACCTGTGTTCAGAGCGCGGTCATGCGTCTTTCAGAAACATCCTCCGGAAACTCCACGCGAGAAGCTGTGTGTAGCGGCGCAGGTTCTCGCCCGTGAAGTCCGGCCGGTGAATGCTCCACGGGCCGACGTTCTTCCCGTAGGTCTTCACCTCCTCACCGGGCTGAAAACGAAGCGAGCCAACCGTTGCCGGTGCATCGGGCAGGCAGAGTTGCCGGGCGACGGCAACGCCCAGCCGCGCGGGCGAAAGGGCCGGGAGGCCGGGGGTCTGGATGCGCGAAGGCAGCATGCCCGTCTTCTCGATCCGGTCGGCAACCATGGCCGCCAGTTCGGCGATCCGCGCGGGCGGCAAGGCCTCTGCCTGCCCGGTTTCAAGGGCCTCGAGATATACGGGCGCCTCCACCGGCAGGACGGAGAACGGCCTGGCGTCCGGATGGGCCAGCGCGCGCGCCAGCAGGTGGACGCATTGGGCCGCCGACAGGCTGATCCTGCGATCCGGGTCATAGTACCCATCCGCATCCCCCGGCGCCCATTTCCGTGCCACGGCCATGACGTCATCACGATCGAGGCGGCCTTTTCCGCAATCCACGAGGGAAAAAGCCTGGCGCAGACTCACCGGGCAAAACCCTTTGGCCGTCAGCCAGTCGAGATACTCGCCGAAGAGCCCGATGCGCCGATGCATCTCGGCCTTCGCGACCGCCGGGCCTGTGACGTATTTCTCCGGAGGCGTGCAGTTGCCCTTGACGAAATTCATCTCGTCCCACCACGTCTCCAGCGACCATTCGTTGGGGTGGTTCCCGTGGCTGACCAGCGAGCCGCGCGGCAGGCTGTCGGCCAGCTTCTCCAACCGTGCCTTGGCGCGCGCGAGGCCCTCGTCGCCCAGCCGCGCGGGAAAACCGGCATGAGCCGAATGCAAGCCGGCCAGGCTGAAGAGCCCGCCAATCTGGCTGGGCAAACAAGGGTCTCCGAGATAGACGGCATTGCCGAGGTAGGCCGGAATCCCCCATACCTTCATGGCGCCGTAGACAAACGGGGTGTAGCTGGCGCCGGGTTGCCCGTAGCACAGGACCTCCTTGCCGAAGGCCTCCCGCGTTATGTCCAGGCCTTCGCTTTCGCGGCGCAGGATTTCCGATACGCCCGTCTGCCAGTCGCAGTGCTCCGTATATTCGGCGATGGTGGGGTGAACGCTGTGCCCATCGGTATGGTAGCCGATTTCGAAGAGATCGTCCTCGAGCAGCTCGACAATATCGTGGCGGTGGCGTTCGAGAAGCACGCGCGTTTTGCGCCCCACCATCTTGAACACGCCCGGAATCCCGCGCTTCTTGTGCTCCAACAGCAGGAGATGCAGGGCATCGTCGCTTTCGGGATTGATGAAATCCTCGGTGTCCCACCAGAAGAGAATCGGCAGACAGGGCACGGATGACCTCCTTTTCACGGTTGCGCGCGGCGCCTCGCGCCGTCCTACGCGCCGATCGCTAGTTCTCTATGGCGCAGAGGCGCGCGGAAGCCACGGCAAGCCCCCGGCCGCGTCCGCCTCTGCCGTCTCGGCCGCGGTCACCTCGCCGCGCCGACCGAGCTGCTCGAAGCGCACGGCGCCGTCGAGCGCGTCGGCCAGGATGAAGCGATGCGCGCCCGCTGCCCGTTCGACCTCGACGACGAGCGAGTCGCCGGAACGGCGCACGGCCAGGTTGCAGGCCGCGGGCTCGCCACGCTGCGGCACGAGCAGCGTGACGAAGGCGGCCGTCC
Source organism: Kiritimatiellia bacterium (assembly GCA_016929905.1). Lineage (GTDB taxonomy): Bacteria > Verrucomicrobiota > Kiritimatiellia > JAFGHX01 > JAFGHX01 > JAFGHX01. The sequence goes on along the minus strand of JAFGHX010000482.1, from coordinate 2,320 downwards.
GGCCGTGGCAGCGCGCCAGCAGACAACTGTTGGGCGAGCCGCTTTTCCCGTCGCGACTCGGGTCCCGCGCCAGAAAGACCTCAGCCCCGTTTGGCAGGCTCTGTCGCACGTCTACACGGTGGTCATCCTTGAACTGAAAGACGGCTCGGACAACGCCGTTGGCGACTTTGAGCCGGCGCAGCTGCGTGAAATGCGTGTAGCCCATGCCTGTGAACGGATTGGCCGGCAACTCCTCGATCTCGCCCTCGGCGCTCACCGCGCCGCGGGCGTGCAGGGGCAGGTCCATGACGCGGTTCGTCTCCGCGGTGACGCGGACCACGTCCAGAAGCGCGTCGCCCGTCAGGCATACCGTGCGGTCGAGTTGCGCGCCCGGATAGGCGGTGTCGCAGGTGGCCCGCACGGCCTTGAACCGTTCGCCGGGGTGAAAGAGCCGCAGCACGCCGAAGACGCGCTGGCGGCCGCGCTCGCTCGCCCAAATGCTTTCGGACAGGCCCTGGGGCTCCTGGGCCCGTTCGTCCAGGCTGACGGTGTTGTGGGCCACCGTCTGGCGCGCCCAGGTCAGATGCATCGGGTTCTCGTAACCCCAACTGCCGGGGTCCGGGCAGACGGTCCGGCCGAGCGCGTGAACCGTGATCGTCAGGGCGTCGGGATGGCTGTGCCCGTTGCCGTACGGCCCGTAGGAGAGATGGACCGCCGGCGCATCGGGATTCGACGGATCGGCCCGCAGAATGGCGAACCCGCCCACGGGAAAGAGGGTGCAGCCGTTGACGTGTCTTCCGCTCAAGCCGATGGTCGCGTCGCGGCCGAGGTCATAGCTTCCCGCCGGCACGTCGGCGGCGTCGTGGATCAGCTTCCAGAAATCCGATTCGTAATATTGTCGGGCCTTTTCCACTTTGCCCTTGCTGCGGTGACGCGTGATCAGCCAGGCGTAGAGCGGATCGCGATAGGCGCGCCATGCCAACTCGTAGATCGGGTGGTAGCGAAAGGAGTAGGGATGAGTGTCCCCGATCGGAGCCACGTCGCCGCCGGGAAACGCCTGGTAGAACGGCGCGTCGAGCATGGCCTTGATGGATCGCGGACCGGGCGGTCCATATTCCTCGTGGTTCGCGCTGCCCTCGAACGGCCCGAGAATGCCGGGCAGCTCGGCATGCCAGAGGTCGATGCCCGAGTTCCGGGCCGCCACCATGACGGCCATGAGCCCACTGCCGCCGTAGTACACGTATGAGAGGGACCGTTCCCAGAGGATGCCGTCGCTGAAGAGCGAGTGTGTCAACTGCTGCACAATCCCGTAGAAATAGCACTTCCGTTTCGGGTCCCACACCCCGTTGATGGTTTCGTCAATCAGCTCCCGGTCGCCGGCCGCGAAACCGCAACTGGCCGTGGCGCACAGTGCCCAGCTGCGCCAGTTGCTCGAATTGAAACCAGGGTTCAGGAAGTGCCCGGCCAATCCCACGCGGCGCAGCGCCGCGCGAATGGCCTCGCGATCGGCCGCCGTCATGGCGGGCGAGTTCGCCGTCAGGTCATAGGCCATCGCGAAATTCGCCGCGAGGGGGCCCTCCCCGAGCGCATCCGGTCTCAACAGCCCGCCGCTCCTTGTATACTCGAGCTTCATGGCGGCGCGGGAGATGGCCAGCAGCAGCTCGCGCGCCTTGCCGGCGTAGCGCTCCTCGCCCGTCAGCGCGTACGCCTGGGCCAGCTCGGCGGCTTGCTTCGCCGCCCAGTTCGAGTTCTTCCTGCTGACCTCCGCAACCGGCCTTTTCACCGTATTCACGGCGGCCGCCACGATCCGGTCGCGGCAGGCGGTGGCGCGCGCCTCGCCGCGCGCCAGCTCGGCGCGCACGCGGGCCAGGTCCGCTTCCGTGCAGAACACGCGCGGATGGGGCGGCAGCTGCTTGGGAATGGGCACGCGATACAGACTCGTCCACGGCGCGACGCCCGGCTTCGTTTCCGCCGACGCCGCCGCCATGCCGGCCACTCCGAGCGCAACCCCCGCCACTGCCGCCGCCAGGTTCAATTTCGGGCCCTTGCTCATCGTTATCGCTCCTTTCGCCGTTACCGGCCTGCTTGGTCCCATCCGCGGCCGAACGCACGTCTCACTACGATAGATTCCGCCGGACGCGCCTACCGGACAGAAGAAACGACAAGAAACAGTGCCTCTCCATGGGTTGCGCGTGGGGCGGCGGTGATTCCCACGGTGGAAGTTGGACCGGATCGCGGCAGCGCTACGGTCAGGCCGTGCAGCGCTTGGTTCGGCTCCCTGTTCTTGGGCCCAACGCTCAACGCTCAACGTCCAACGTCCAACTTTCAACGGGAGAGATCG
>JAFGHX010000481.1 GCA_016929905.1 Kiritimatiellia bacterium | reverse complement strand
GGAGAATGCTCGCAAGTGGCTGGTGTTCAGCGCTTTGTGGCTGTTATCGTCAACTGCGGAGCAGTTGAACTGCCGAATGTAGGTTGAGAGGGTGACGCCGACAGGAATTGCAGCTCCGTATCACGGCGCCAAACGGCGTGGCAGAGGCCACCTGGCCGGCAAGGAACGGGGGCGTCCCTCGGTCATCGATTCCGTCGCCAAACCCGGCTCGGGTGGAACCGCGCCCTCCAACAACACCAGATGTTGCGTGTCTGGAGGGCCGGGTTCCACCCCGGCCGCTTCAACCGGGGGTTTTGCGACGGACTCGGTCATCTTGCCAAGCGCATACTGTTCGATGGAGGCGGCGTGACAGCAGCGGCCGTTGGAAGGAGCGGCAGCGCGTTGATTTTCGCGGGGCTGCTCGGCAGACTGGGCGTCCGCCCACCCGGCTCGCTTGTTCTCGCGTATTCATCATGACTCGACTTCACCAGTGACCGTACCGGTAGGGATTGTCGTCCGGCTCGGGCGTCTGTGCGTAGTAGCTGGTTAACCACCGGCCGGGCGCCTCGCTCCTGGCGGCGCCGGCGTTCGCCTCCGGCCTCAGCGGTTCCGCCCAGGCCCTGGCCAGGCCCGCCGTGGCGCCCGCGCCCAGGTTGCCGAGCAGGCGCGCGACGAGCAGGGCGTTGCGCCGCCAGGCGCGCCTTCGCGCGCACCTTCACGTGCCCAGGCTGGGGCTCGAGATCGCGCGTCGTCGCGTCCGGGTCATACACGCCGTCGATCCGCAAAGGGTGCTTGCCCTCGATGTATTGCGTACGATTCGGGTTCATGTTGTACAGCACCACGCTCGGATGGTGCCGCGCCCGTCGAATCCACGCTTCCGTCATGCGCCGGTACGCCTCCGCCTGCGCCGGGTCGCTCAGCTTGCCCTTGGCGGCGCGGATCCCCGGAATCGAGAATGAGACCAACATGCCTTCTTCATCCGCGGCCTCCAACAGTGCGTCCCAATAGCCGCTCTGCGAACCACTGATGAATGCGTTGAAGCCCAACTTCTTCGCGTCCCGGCACGTCGTTCGGCAGGCCGCCAGACAAGACCGGTCGGCGTCCTCGCTCATGATATCCGCTCTCAAGGACCGCAAACGAATCGGTGTCCCGTTCAATCGGAAGTCCCGGCCGTCGATCCAGAATTCCCGGAACCCGAACCGCAGCGGCAACGATTCGTCCAGCAGGCGGCCCTGGCCGTCCTTCAGCCGCACCACGAGCTCGTACAAGTTCTCCGGCGTGTGGGTATCCCATAGCTTCGGGTTCGGCCACGCTTCCGCGAACGCGATGCGACCGGTCCGGATGTCGCCCGGGCCGAATTCCCGCGTCTCGAATCGCTTGGCCTCCGTCCCACGATCGAGAACCAGGATCTCGCAGCGCCGCCGCGCCGCGCGAATCTCTTCGAGCCCGATCTCCACCTCGATCTGCTTCTTGCGCGTCGAGGTTCGCACGTCCACGTCGGTAATCCGGTCCGTGACCGGCTCGCTCGACAGGAACACGTCGCCGGTCAGCCCTCTCTTCTTCAGCAGCATGGTCAAAACCTGCCGCTTGCCGGGCCGGGCCAGGGCCGTGATGTCCAACCGGCCGCCGGGCAAGTCCGCCGGCGAGCCCGCCTCTTGCCCGTCGATGCACACGTGCGCGCCACGCCGCACCATGCGGACGTCGAGCGAAATACGGCGCCCGGCCCAGCTCGCGGGCGCCTCGAAGCTGCGCTTGTACCAGGCGCGGTCCATGCCCCCATTCGTCAGCCGGTCCCGCACCGCCTTCGGCAGAACCGGGTCCTGGGCATGCGGCCCCTTGCCGCCGGCCGGCCAGAAGCCGGGCACTTTGAACCAACCCCAGCCCGCGCCCGGCGCCGGCGCGACTTCGTCCCGCGCGTCCCCCGCCAGCACCGGCCGGAACCGCCACAGCCCGTTCAGACAGATCTCGGCACGCGTCGGCGAACTCCGCCGCCACGCCGCCGCCAGCCCGTCCGTGTCGGGCGCACCCGCCGGTAATGGCGCATCGCCGTCCGGCGCCGCCCCGGCGGCGGCGCCCGAGCTTGCCGCGCAGAGCGCGGCACAGACGATCAACGCTGTCATGGAACCGCGGAACGCGTCTCTTCTCACGGTTGCCTCCTCTGTTTCAATCCTCCGGCCGGTTTGTCTTCTCGCCAGGCAGCTTCCGGGATGCCGAACCGCTCGATGAAGGCTTCGGCGAACTTCGGATGCAGTGAAAGACGATGCGTGGGCGGTCCGTTGAACTGGCAGTGGTAGCCGAACTGCGGCCAGAGCATCTTGGGCAGATGCCCCGCCAGGACACCCTTCCCGTTGTGCACGGTGCCATCGCATCCGGCGAAGTAGTCAGCCATGAGATGGCAGAAGAACGGATTGTCGTGGTTCAGTTCCTCGCCGGCATTCGGATCGCCGCCGGTACTCCATTCCGGCACGCTCAGCAGCGCGTTATGCAATACCGCGAGTTTGGCGCACCAGATGAAATCGTGATACTTGACAGCGCCCTTCTTCCAAAGATCGACACTGGTGATCGGTTCACCGCCGCCATGCGTGGCGTCGTACACATCGAATCCGATGAAATCCGGCTTGCGGTCTCCGTCGCGAAGCGGCAGGGCCTCACGCCATAGCTCCTCGCTCGTTCTTGAGGTTTGGGAGAAGTTCAGATCGAAGAGGAAGAAACCCGGCGCGCCCGCTTCTTCCGCAATTCTATCGTAAAGTCGGGTATAGCGGTTCCATGCCTGTCGGATCAGGCGGGCAATCTCCACATTTCTGAGATAGGCCATGTTCCAATTGCCACCCCACTCACCCCAGAAACCTATGACAACCCTTCTCATGCCTTTGTCCCGCAGCTTCAACATCTCGCGGGCAGTTTCAGCAATGTCGCTATCCCACTTTCCATCAACGCTCTCCTGCCAGCGCGCCAAGACCAGGGAATCGCTGCCATAGTGCCGCACCTTGGGATTCGAGCTGATCCCGGCATTCCGGGTCGGGTGTTTCTTGTTGATGGGAGAGTAAGCAAATCTCATGGTATGGCCCGTTCTGCTATCCATCCAGGATAGAATCTTGCGCACCTCGGGTGGTTGACCCGGGGGAGATCGGCGATAGGATTGACCTCCGATGGGTCGCCTGCCGATAGAAAGCTTGCCTTTATCAGAGTTTTCCCCGGTGCGGAGCAGAAAGTCCCACGGCCTGCCGCGGCCGGACTTCTCGACCCCGAACAGCTCGTAGGGGTCCGGGGGATTGTAGACGAATCCCGGTTGGCTTGTGATCTCCTCGAACTGCGAGGGCATGCGGACGGTCTCCGGGCCCGGTTCCGCTTGGGCGTTCGCGGCCGTTCCCGCGATTCCAGCCGACAAAGCCAACGCCATTGCCACCGTCGCTGCCATGTTCAATTTCGGTCCCGTGCTCATCGTCATCGCTCCTTTCGCCGTCACCGGCTTGTCTTGTCTCATCCGTGGCCGAATGGACTCCTCACTATCATAGATTCCGCCGACCGCGCGTACCGGACAGAAAAGACGGCAAGGAGCGGCAGCGCGCTGATTTCGGCGGGAAACAGCGCATGTGAGGCCCTTTTCACGGGTGACGGGCCCTGGGAAGCCACGCCAAACCGTTGGCCGCCTCCGCCGTCTCGACCGCGGTCACCTCGCCGCGCCGACCGAGCTGCTCGAGGCGGACGGTCCCGTCGAGCGCGTCGGCCAGGATGAAGCGATGCGTGCCCGTTTCTCGCTCGACCTCGACGACGAGCGCGTCGCCGGAACGGCGCACGGCCAGGTTGCAGGCCGCGGGCTCGCCCCGCTTCGGCATGAGCAGCGTGACGAAGGCGGCCGTCCGGCCGCGGCAGCGCGCCAGAAGACAGGAGGTGGCTTTGCCCGACTTGCCTGTTGGGTCCCGCGCCAGAAAGACCTCAGCCCCGTCCGGCAGGATCTGCCGCACGTCAACGCGGCGGTCATCGTCCCGAAAGACCGCCCGGACAACGCCGTTGGCGTGCTTGACCCGGCGCAGCTCCGTGAAATGCGTGTAGCCCATGCCTGTGAACGGATTGGCCGGCAACTCCTCGACCTCGCCTTCGGCGCTCAGCGCGCCGCGGGCGTGCAGGGGCAGGTCGATGACGCGGTTCGTCTGCGCCGTGACGCGGACCACGTCCAGGAGCGCGTCGCCGGTCAGGCATACCGTGCGGTCGAGCTGCGCGCCGGGATAGGCGGTGTCGCAGGTGGCGCGTACCGCCTGAAATTGTTCGCCGGGGTGAAAGAGCCGCAGCACGCCGAAGACGCGCTGGCGGCGGCGCTCGCTCGCCCAGATGCTCTTCGACAGGCCCTGGGGCTCCTGCGCCCGTTCGTCCAGGCTGACGGTGTTGTGGGCCACCGTCTGGTTCGCCCAGGTGAGATGCATCGGGTTCTCGTAGCCCCAATTGCCGGGGTCCGGGCAGACGATCCGGCCGAGCGCGTGCACCGTGATCGTCAGGGCGTCGGGATGGCTGTGCCCGTTGCCGTACGGCCCGTAGGAGAGATGGACCGCCGGCGCGTCCGGATCGGACGGACTCGCCCGCAGAATGGCGAACCCGCCCACGGGAAAGAGGGTGCAGCCGTTGACGTGCTTGCCGCTCAAGCCGATGGTCGCGTCGCGGCCGAGGTCATAGCTTCCCGCCGGCACGTCGGTGGCATCGTGGATCAGCTTCCAGAAATCAGTCCGGAATGGGTATGCGCCCCTGTTCCCTCCATACCTGCCAGTCAATTGGCGGTGACTGTTGACCAGCCAGGCGTGGAGCGGATCTCGATAGGCGCGCCATGCCAGCTCGTACATCGGGTGGTAGCCAAAGGCGTTCCAGCTGTCCCCGATGCTTGCCACGCCACCGCCGGGAAACGCCAGGTAGAACGGCGCATCGAGCATGGCCTTGATGGATCGCGGACCGGGCGGTCCATATTCCTCGTGGGCCGCGCTGCCTTGAAACGGTCCGAGGATGCCCGGCAGCTCGGCATGCCAGAGGTCTATGCCCGAGTTCCGGGCCGCGACCATCACGGCCAGTTGCGCACTGGCGCCGTAGTACATGTATCCGAGGGACCGTTCCCAGGGGATGCCGTCGCTGAAGACTGAGTGTGTCACCTGTTGCACCATTCCATAGAGGTAGCGCCGCCGTTCCGGATCCCACACCCCGTTGACGGCTTCGTCGATCAGCTCCCGGTCGCCGGCCGCGAAACCGCAACTGGCCACGGTGCACAGGGCCCAGCTCCGATGGTTGCCTGAAGCCATGTGGCCGCCGCCATAACCGTGGTGGCCGGCCAAGCCCACGCGCCTTAGCGCAGCGCAAATCGCTTCATGATCGGCGGGCGTCAGGGCGGGGGAGTTCGCCGCCAGGTCATAGGCCATCGCACAATGCACCGCCCGATTCCCCTCGCCCAAATCATCATTCCCCAGCAGCCCGCCTTGCCTGGTATACGTGAGTTTCATGGCGGCGCGGGAGACGGCCAGCAGGACCTCGCGCGCCTTGCCGGCGTAGCTCTCGTCGCCGGTCAGCGCGTACGCCTGGGCCAGAACGGCGGCATCCAGCACGGCCTTGCTCGAGTTCTTTCTGTTGACCTCCGGCACCGGTTTCTTTGCGGCTTTGCCGGCGGCCGCCACGATCCGGTCGCGGCAGGCGGTGGCGCGCGC
>JAFGHX010000480.1 GCA_016929905.1 Kiritimatiellia bacterium | reverse complement strand
TAGGAGCCATGATCAAGTCGCCGGAGAAATTCCTGACCTCTGACCTCTGACTTCTGACCTCTGGGTTGCGGGCGAAGCCCGCGTTGGCTCCATTCGTTGGACACGAGGAGGCAAAGACATATGAAATTGGCTACCGCGTTGTGTGCTGCGACCTCAGCGTTTGCCGTTTTTTTGGCACGGGCTCAATCTCCCCCTGCGGTCTCGACTGCAGGCGGTTCCGAAGCCGCAAAGACTGAACATCTCATCCTCACTGGCTGGGGCGGCGGCAAGGCTGAAGACATAGTGCCCAAGGCTGCGGAGATCGGTTTTTCGGAATTGGTTGTACATCATGAAGACGCAGCCAATTTTGCGAAGTATATCGAGATCGGCAAGGCATACGGCATCGATATTTACGCGTGGTTGTTCCTCGGAGACATACCGGCGTGGAAGAAGGCATTTCCTGATGCCGATCCGCCGCTGCAGGTCATGAGCCCTGCGGAAGATCAAGCGCTGAAGGAGATCCAGGCTGACAAGACCTTCGGCAAGTCACACTACCAAAGTGGCGGTGAACCCGTAAACGACATCGAGGTACTCACAACACCATTGCTCTGCTTCCACGATCCGCGTGTCCTCGAGGCCTTCAGGAAACAGATCGACGAGATGCTGAGCGTTCCCGGAGTCAAAGGCGTGGCATTCGACTACATCGGATACCGCAATTACAGCTGCTGTCACTGTCACACATCACAGATACAACTTGCCGCTTACCGGAAACAACATCCGGAACTGTCACCGGAAAGAGCGCTCAATCGTTTCTCTCTCGATTCCCTGGTGGATTTCAACAATCGTCTTTCCGCCTATGTGCGTACTGTCAAGCCGGATGCGCGAGTGATTACACACGTCTATCCCGTCTATCTCCCTGAGCCGCTCTACGGCAACCGACTGGATCTTGACGTGTGCGCTCAAACGGCGGCATGGTTCTTTGAGCCCTTCTGGTCCACCAACAAGATCACAACATACTCTCGGATCATTGCCGAAGAGGCCAACCGCTACTATCCCCGGCCGCACGGGGCCGCTCTGGTTGGTTATTTCAACAGACCCGACCAGTGGCCGGTCAAATCTCGGGAACGCCTGACAGGAGAGATACAAGCTATTCTCGAAGGTGGGTGCTCACGTATACATGTGTGCTCTCTCAATAATGTTCTAGACACTCCTGAGGCGGCCGAGGTGTTTCGCAGCTTCTTCCACAGGTCAGAGCCGGTGCATATAGAAATGGATAAAGGGACTGTGACGCAACGTCCAACAAGATGAATCCACGCTATTGTCGCTGGCGCGCCAAAGCGTGATTCACAGCGTTGAGCCTGCGGCAAGAATCTCCTTGCCATACACATCAAGTACCCCTATCATGTGTATATAGAACGGGAGGGGATCCAATGGGAAGAACGAACGTGGTACTCGACGACGAATTGGTCGAAAAATGCCAGAAGCTGACCGGCATTGCGACACGACGAGCGCTGATAGACTACGCCTTACATGAAGTGCTTCGACATAGGCGCCAGAGACGCCTGCTGGAACTGAAGGGGTCCGTCAAGTGGGAAGGGGATCTTGCTGCCTGGCGGGAGGGACGCGTCTGATGGTGCTTGTCGACACGACGGTCTGGATCGACTTCTTCGGGGGTCGTCCGGAACCCCACGTGGCCACGCTTCAGGACTTGATCGAGAAGGATGAGGACCTGTGTCTGTGCGGCCTGATCCTTGCGGACGTGCTTCAGGGCATTCGGTCTGACGCCGGGTATCGCAAGACGAAGGCGTATTTTGACGTTCTCATCTTCCTGCCGATGCACCAAGCGACGTTCGTTCGGGCCGCCGAGATTTACCGGTCCCTGCGGAAGATCGGCATCACAATTCGAAAACCGGTCGATTGCATGATCGCCTCGCTTGCCCTTGAGCACGACCTAGGTCTCCTTCACAATGATCGAGATTTCGAGCAGATCGCCAGGCACTGGAAACTCAAGGTTTTGAGACCGGAAAGGCCAACACGAGCATCCAGCCGACGTCCTAGGGGCCGCGGCTGATGCGACTCGTTCGCCACGAAGAACGGGCCTGCATTTTGGCCTTGATTCTGGCCAGATTGATGCTACGATTTGCTCACGCGCTATGCGATCGCCCTAACCGGCACCGCCAGGAAGCATCACGACGGGCTGGATACCCACAGACGAATGGCTCGACAAACATGGGGTAGAGTCATCATGATCACAACAGCATTGAGTGAACTGAAGGACCACCTGTCTTCCTACGTTAAGAAGTCAGTCAAACAGGAAATCGTCATAACGGTCCATGGCAGACATGTCGGCGTGCTCAAGGGGTTTGCCAACGAGGACGAGTACCTGGAATACCGCCTCCTCAATGATCCCCGGTTCCAGGAAATGATCGAACGCTCGCGAGATGAAGGTCGAAAAAGCAAAGTCACGAAACTCGAGGACCTCCGATAGAACACGGGCGGCGAACAGATGCCTGGTAAGCCGCGGTACCAGTACGCGAGGATGAAAGCCGAAGAGGAAATGATGTCGGGGAAACCCAAATCCCTGACAGCTGAGTTTCTGAGGCGTGAGATAGATGCACTGAAGCAGGTCGCCGGATTTGCCGTGGGACGGCAGCGGGCCGTGATGGAACGGGCGGGCGGCCGCGTCTCGCGGCGTCTCAGCCGGTTCATCACCCGCAAGACGCTGTACGAACCGCTCCAGCCGGACGTATTGCTGGCGAACCTGAACCAGCTTCTGAAGCGGGCCTCGGGCTCCAGCGTCGTGTTGGAGGACACGCCGCAGAATCTGGAGCGTGCGGTTTTCCTGTTTCGCAACGGCACGGAGCGAATCCAGTTCAAGTCGCGCTACGACACGAAGATCTCCGTCGTGGACGCCGGGTTCAAAGACAAGGCCTTGAAGTTCGGGCCCTACCAGAGGTGCTGGGACGGGCCTAGACTTCGGTACGCGCCGGTCGATATCAGCGGGCCGATTCGCGGCGGCGGGTTCCTGCGCTTCTACGTGAACACGGATCGCGGCGGCGAGCATCAGCGCCATTCGATGTGGTTGACGATGGACGGCGGCCCGGGCGGCGCGGTTCAGAACGAAGGCGAAGAGGGGCTGGTGAAGGGGGTCTACCTCGATGAGTTCGTGGACATCGACCCGTTCCCGGACACCTGGCAGCTTGTCAGTATTCCGCTTTCGCGGCTGTGTGCCGAAGGGATGCAGCGCTGCAAGGGCCTGAACGTCAACTTCACAGCAGACGGCCAGAAGCCGCTCTATTTCTCGAGAATTTACGCGATCGACAACGTGGCGCCCGCGCCGGTCCCCTACGAGGGCAAGGCGGTCCCGCTCTCTGTCTCGTTCATCGGCCGGTCGCTGGCAGACATCTTGAGCGGGGCGGGCATGGTGAGTCAGTTGCGCTACGAGGCATCGATCGACGGCACGGGCGCGTTGACCAATGCGGTGCTGAACCTGCATATTCAGGAGAAAGGAAGCGGCGCGAAATTGGGTGCCGTGGACTTGGTGAACGCGCGAGTGCTGGATCTGCCGTGGACGACGCAGACGACGTTGGCGAAGGAGTTGGAGAAACAGGTGGCTGGCCTCGATTGCGTTGTCGTTCTGAGCGTGGGCAACGTCGCCGGATATCGGGCAGATTGTGCAGGAAATCGTCGATATGCCCGGTTGGCGGGCGGGCAACCGGATGAATTTCATTTTCAGCGGCGGCCGGGGAACGAGTGATTTCGTGAATGTGGAGCGGGACAAGGAGCGAGCATTCCAATTCACCATCGAATACAGCGTGCGGTAGCGAGAGGCGGGTGGCCACGTCGTCAAGGCGGTACGGACAATCCAATCGGAAGACTCGGAGTAAGGGCCCGCGCAAGAATGGCTTCACATTTTGGCGGGCCAATGTTGTCACGGCCGCGGGAATGACGCGGAACGGGCAGAAGCGTTGACTTGGCGCTGGCAAGACCGTACGCTGTCGAGCGCCGTTTTGGCTATCAGGTCCTTGCAGAAAGGGGGGCCCCGGATGAGTCTTTTGAATCGGATCCGATCGATCTTTCCCGAGCCGGCCGACATTCCGCCGCCGTTCCGGCCGGCGCTGCCGGTTCATCAGACCGAGTATCTGGTCGACGGCGAGATACGGCACTGGTCCGGCCCGTCGCAAGAGGTGCTGTCGGCGGTCTGCGCGCCGGGCGGTGCCGGGCCGAGCCCGGTCGTGCTGGGGGACTATCCGCTTCTGGGCGTGGCGGAGGCGAAGGCCGCGCTGGAGGCGGCGTGTCGTGCGTACGACAACGGGCGCGGCGCCTGGCCGACCCTGTCGGTGGCCGAGCGGATCGAGCACGCGGCGTCTTTCGCGCGGCGAATGAAGGAGCGGCGCGACGAGGTCGTGCGGTGGCTGATGTGGGAGATCGGCAAGACGCTGAAGGACAGCGAGAAGGAGTTCGACCGGACGGTCGACTACATCACGGCCACGCTCGATGCGCTGAAGGAGATCGACCGCGTTTCGTCGCGGTTCACGATCGAAGGCGGGATCATCGGGCAGATCCGCCGTGCGCCGCTGGGGGTGGTCCTTTGCATGGGGCCGTACAACTACCCGCTGAACGAGACATTCACAACGCTGCTGCCCGCGCTGCTGATGGGGAACACGGTTGTGTTCAAACCGGCGAAGCTGGGCGTGCTGCTGCTCAGGCCGCTGCTGGACGCGTTTCGCGAATCGTTCCCGCCCGGGGTGGTCAACACGGTCTACGGCGACGGCCAGACGGTGATCGGTCCGCTCATGGAATCCGGGAAAATCGACTGCCTGGCCTTTATCGGATCGAGCAAAGTGGCGGACCTGCTGAAGCACCAGCATCCGCAGCCGCACCGCCTTCGGTCCGTGCTGGGGCTGGGCGCGAAGAACGCGGGGATCGTGCTGGGCGACGCCGATCTGGAGCGGACGATTCCGGAGTGCGTGCTGGGCAGTCTGTCCTACAACGGGCAGCGCTGCACGGCGCTCAAGATTCTGTTCGTGCACGAATCTCGGATGGAGCAGTTCCTGGAGCGGTACGTGGCGGAGGTCGAGGCGCTGCCGTTCGGGATGCCGTGGGAGGCGCACGTGAGGATCACGCCCCTGCCGGTACCGGGCAAGCCGCAATATCTCGCCAATTGCGTGCAGGAGGCGGTTGCGGGCGGGGCGCAGGTTCTGAACGAGGCGGGCGGCACGGTCTGGGGCACCTACTTTCATCCGGCGGTCGTCTGCCCGGTCAAGCCGGGGATGGCGCTCTACACCCGGGAACAATTCGGCCCCGTCGTGCCGGTGGTCCCGTTCAAGACGCTCGACGAACCGGCAGGCTGGGTGCGTGAATCGCACTACGGGCAGCAGGTCAGCCTGTTCGGCGAAGATCCGGGCGAACTCGCGCGCCTGATCGATCCGCTCGTGAACCAGGTCTGCCGGGTCAATGTGAACAGCCAGTGCCAGCGCGGGCCGGACACGTTCCCGTTCACCGGGCGCAAGGATTCCGCGGAGGGGACGCTTTCGGTCTCGGACGCGCTGAAGGTCTTCTCGATTCGGACGCTCGTCGCGGCCAAGGACCATGCGGCGAACAAGCGGATCCTGACGGACATCGTCCGGAACCGGCGGAGCCGCTTTCTGAGCACAGACTACCTGCTTTGAAGGGCACACGGATTGAGCGAGCACACCGACCATATCGATTCGACGGCCATGAATGAAGTGCAGCTGATCCTGGCGGAAAAACGCACGTCCCTGGCCGTCATGAGAACGGGCATTGCCGTCCTGGCTTTGCCGTTGTCGGTCTTAAGCGTGTTGATCGCCACCTCGCGATACTACGATATTCTCCGTGTGATCCATCTTCTCGTCCTGCTCGGCGCAGTCAATCTCGGCCTGATGGCGCTTGGCGCCTACCTGATCGTACGCGCCATGGTCCGGATGAAGCACCACGATCGGCGCATTCACGAGATCAAGCTGAAGCACCGCGCGATCGGACGGTTGATTGACTGAACAGTAGAAGAGCCGTCCGTCGCGTGTGTGTACAAGGCGGCCGGGGACCGCAACCCAATGGGCACAATTTCGGATTCGTCAAGGTCGCGGCGTGCCGGGGCCTTTCCAGCCCGCTAGCGACGCGGTTCGCCTCAATCCAGCCAGACCTTCACGCGATAGAACGCGCACGCCTCGGCGCCGGCGGGCTGGTAGGTCACCGTCTGCCCGGTGCCCACGATGTCCTCGTAGCCCGCGACGGGCACCCAGTTCTCGCCGCCCCCTGCCGCCTTCTGCTCCAGCGCGTAGTGGCGAGTGAGCCCGGCGTAGCCCGTGCCTGAAGCGGCCACGGCGTCGAACGCGACCATGAGCTTGCCGCCCGACAGGCGCAGGTCGACACCGAACCAGTCGGTATCATCGGCGGGATTTGTCCCGAGGATGTACTCCTCGCGGTTCGACACGCCGTCCCCGTCATAGTCGCCGTCCGGCGGCTGGCTGGTGTTGCCCAGGTGCTGCTCTTCCCAGGCATCCGGCAGCACGTCCGCGTCCGTGTCCTCGGCGGCGGGCAGCGTCTGCCGCGTGACGGCCAACGCCACGTCGACCGTCAGGTCCCCGCTCGTGAGCGACCGGTTGAAGACCTGGAGCGCGACCACGTTGGGCCCGGCGACGAGGGCGGGAATGGCGCCCCCGTCGAGTGTGGCCGTCCATGTATCGGACACATTCTCCGCCGCCTCGGCGTCGTGTGCGACCGCCTCACCCGAGGTGCCGGCCATGTTGACGCGCGCGACCTCCTCGCCGTTGATCCACAGGATGAACGCGTCGTCATAGCGCACATCCAACTGGAGGCCGTTGACCACGGCCGGATCGCTGACCGAGAACGTCTTGCGCATGAAGACGCAGGTGTAGCTCGTTTGCATATCGGCCAGCTCGGTCCCGTATGCGACGTTCGCATCGCCGTAGCCGAGCGGGGTGGCGCCGGCGGCCCACGCGGAATCGTCGAACCCGGCCGCGCGCCAGGCGTCGGCCGGGCTGCTCGCTTCGGCCGTGCCCTTGCGGTACTTCCAGACGGCGCCTTTGGCGATTTTCTCCACGGGCGCGTCGGGTTTGCCCGCTTTGAGCATCAGCGCGTTCGCATAGGTGTAGCAGGCCTGCGCGGTGTCCTGGCTGAGCACGAGCACGACGGTTCCGTCGGGGCCGGGATCGATGTTCCGGAACCGCGCGACATAGCCGGTGACGTTATTGTAGCCGGCGTTGTAGACGGTGGTGTCGTCGGCTGCGGTATCCGTGCTGACGGTCGTGCCGGCGCTGCTCGCGTTGGCGAAACTCGCCGCGCCCGCCAGCGTCGCGCGCAGGTATCGGGATTCGGCGCCCACATAGGAGCCCTTGTTCCGGTCGGCGTACAGCACCAACTCGTAGCGCAGCGCCGGATCGAGCGCGGACAGCGTGAGGATGAAATCCTCGGTGCCGTAGGAAACGGTCCCGCTCGCATCGACCTTCCCATCGAACACCGCGTGCGCGTCGGTCCCCGCGGCGGGATGCAGCCCCTGCGAAGCGATGACGCCGTTTCCGCCCGTAACCGTCAGGTGTGCTTCGAGGGGCTGCCCGCTCCCGTAGTCCACCAGTTGGCCGCCGGGCACGCCGGCGGCGAACGCGTTGGTGGTCGTGAAGGTCGTGACGTTCGCGGCCGGCTGGCCGGCGAACCAAGCCAGGTCGTTGTACGCCGTGAAGCTTTCGAGCGGGACCGGCGTCGTGGCGCTGACCGGCGCGGTATAGGGCGAGACACCGACGCTGTTTTCCGACCGGATCTTGTAGTAGCAGGTCGTGCCCGCCGTCAGCCCGGAGTCCGTGGCCGTCGTGGCGTTCGCCGCGGGGTAGAGCGGGCTGAGCGTATCGAAGTCCGTACCGTCGAGACTGCGCCGGATCTTGAACCGGGTCTCGTTGTCGCTGGTGTCGATCCAGCTCAGCTTGATCTCCGTTGAGGACAGGGCGTTGGCGGCCAGTCCGGAGGGCTGGGCCGGGGTATCAACGGGCGTCGTCGCACTGACGGGCGCGGTGTAGGCCGACTCGCCCGCGCTGTTCTTCGCCTTCACCTTGTACCAGTAGGTCGTGCCGGGTGCGAGCCCGGTATCGCTGTAGCGGGTGACATCGGCGGCAAGGAATACCGCCGGCAGCGCGTACCAATCCACGCCGTCGAGGCTGCGCCGGAGCTGGAACTGCTCCTCATTGTCGGCGTTGTCCGTCCAGGTGAACGTGATCTCGGTCGATGAAACGGCTGTCGCCTGCGGGTTGGTGGGGTCGGCGGGCAGCGTGTCCTCGGTCGTGGCGCCGGCCACGTTCGAGTAGTCGGAATTGCCCGCGGCATTGTACGCCTTCACCTGGTAGTAAAACTCCGTCGCGGCCGGCAGCCCGCTGTCGGTGTAGGTGGTCGCATTCGCGCCGGGTTCCGCCACGCGCACCCAGTCCGAGGCGCCGCTCTGGCGGCGGTCGATCTTGAAGCCGGTCTCGTTGCCGCTGTTGTCCGTCCACGCGATCCGGATCTGGCTCGCCGACAGCGCGGCGGCCGTCAGGCTGCTCGGCGCGGCGGGCAGGCCCGTGCTCGTCTTCGCGCTGACCTCCGCGGTGTAGGCGGAGACCCCGGCCGCGTTTTCCGACCGGATCTTATAGTAGTAGGTGGCATCGGCGCTGAGTCCGCTGTGTGTCCAGCTCGTCGTGTTCGCGGCCGGGAACACCTCGTTGTCCATCGCCGCCACGCTGGTGCCCCACCGGATCTTGAACTGCGTCTCGTTCGAGCTGTTGTCGACCCACGTCACACGGATCTGGCTGGTCGACAGTGCGACGGCAGCCAGACCGCTGGGCGCGGCGGGCGCCGTGTCCTCCGTCGTGGCGCCGGCCACGTTCGAGTAGCCGGAATCGCCGGCCGCATTATACGCTTTTACCTGGTAGTAGAACTCCGTCGCGGCCGGCAGCCCGCTGTCGGTGTAGGCGGTCGTGTTCGCGCCGGGCGTTGCCACGCGCACCCACTCCGAGGCGCCGCTCTGGCGGCGGTCGATCTTGAACCCCGTCTCGTTCCCGCTGTTGTCCGTCCACGCGATCCGGATCTGGCTCGCCGACAGCGCGGCGGCCGTCAGGCTGCTCGGCGCGGCGGGCAGGCCCGCACTCGTCTTCGCGCTGACCTCCGCGGTGTAGGCAGAGACCCCGGCCGCGTTTTCCGACCGGATCCTATAGTAGTAGGTGGTATCGGCGCTGAGTCCGCTGTGTGTCCAACTCGTCGTGTTCGCGGCCGGGAACACCTCGTTGTCCATCGCCGCCACGCT
>JAFGHX010000479.1 GCA_016929905.1 Kiritimatiellia bacterium | reverse complement strand
GCCGCTTCACCCGGCCGAGAGCGTCTGGGGTTGCGCCGGGCGGCACGGCGTGCCGCCCGGTGGAAGCGGCGAGACGCCGCTTCTACTTTGGCGGAGCGCGCGCGTTGCCGGCGCCGTGGCTGTTTGCGGGATCGAAAAGAAGGGAGATACCGCCGTGAGACTAGCCGAAGAGCTGTTGCCGTTGCCGAAGCGGATCGAGCGGGAGGGCGGGTTGTTTCGGGCGCCGAAGGCGCTTCCGTTTGTCCTGGAGGGCGAATCGGACCGTGTGAGCGGCGCCGTGTCCGCGCTGGCAGAAGAGAATGGGCTGAAGGCGCGCCGGGTCGACGCCGGGCGGGACGCCGTGCTGCGGCTGGCGTTGCGGGGCACCGTGCGCGAACTCAGGGGCGTGGCGGGCGCATTGGCAGAAGAAGGATACGCTCTGCGCGTATTGAAAAGCGGCGTACAGCTCAGCGCGCCGTCCGAGCGAGGCTTGTTCTACGGACTGCAGACGTTACGCCAGCTCATGGCGGCGGGCGAGGGGGTGCCCTGCGTCCACATCGTCGATTGGCCGGACATGCCCTTCCGAGGCGTGCACATGACGTTGGGCGGGGGCGGCTTCACCTTTGAGGTGCTGGCCAGGACGATCCGGCAGCTCGCCGCCTGCAAGATGAATGCTGTCGTCTTCGAGTACGACGACAAATTCCCGTGGGAGTCGCATCCCGCGGTCGCGCACCCCGATGCCCTGACGCGCCGGGAGATTCGGGCTCTGATCGATCTGGCCGCCGCACATGGCATGGAGGTTGTCCCGCTGCTCGATTCGCTCGGGCATGCCATCTGTTACCTGAAACACGATGCGTACCGGCACCTGCGTGAATTGCCGGACAACGTGCACGAGATGTGCCCGAACAACCCGAAGACGCTGGCGTTTATCAAGGAGCTCTGGGCCGAGATTCTGGACGTGCACCGCGAAGCGCGCTACGCGCATATCACGGGCGACGAGGTGTTTCGGCTGGGCGACTTCTGTCCGAAGTGCCGCGCCTGGGAACGGCGCGGCGAGCTGGCGAAGCTGTTCACGACGTACTATACGGATCTCTCGCGCTGGATCATTCGGCGCGGCAAGATCCCGATGGTCTGGGGCGATATGCTGGTGAAGCTGCCGCAGGACCTGGCGAATTTCCCGCGCGATATCGTCATCAACGACTGGTGCTACTGGGGCTCGCACGACTCGGACCGGTGGCCGGCCACGATCGGCAACTACGGCCGGTTCACGCACGAGACGCTCAAGCGTCTGGACAAGGCGACCCTGCGCATGTTCCGGCGGTACTGGATCCAGAAATCGACGGCGCCGGATTTCACGCCGTTCCCGAACCTGAAGTTTTTCAAGGACCAGGGGTTTGATGTGATCGGCTGCGCGGCGGCGAGCGAGAGCGCCGCCGCATTCCCGTTCCCGTCGCCGGTTCGGCGGTACGTGAATGCGAAGCGGTTCAGCGCGACGATCGCGCAGCAGGGCGCGATGGGCTTTCTGAACACGTTCTGGGGCGCGGCTAGCTCTTTCGAGAGCGCCTGGTACGGATTGTGCGCGGGCGCCGATTTCTCGTGGCACGCGCGGCAGGAAGCGCCGGCGTTGTTCGGCCGGCGTTTCGCGCGCGTATTCCTGGATGCGCCGGCCGCACAGGGCAACACGGTGCGGTGGGTCGACGGGCTGCTCTATCCCGAGCCGCGCGGGTTCTACCGGGCAAAGACGACGAGGAGCGGACGGATCAAGCGTGGAACATACGGTTCTGCGGCCGGCACGTCGAACAGATCCGCCCGCGGCGGAGAGGCCGGCCCTCCATTGGCGGCTCTCACGCGCGCCGCCCGCCGCCACCGCCCCTACGCGCATATCCTGGACGTGGCCGCGCGGATGGGCGCGCTTAACGCACGGGTATGGGCGCTGACCGACCGGACGGCGGAGCGTGTGATGGGCGGCGGCCCGGCCCGGCCGATTTCGCTGGCGGCCTATGCGAACACCGATTTCCACGGCTGCACGCCGCCGAAAGCCGCGCCGCTCGCCGTCCCGCCGGGCCGGCACTGCGTCTATGGCGTACCGTTCGACGTGATTGACCCGGCTGCGAACGGGGGCAAGTCCGTCCTATCCTTCACGGGGCTGGAAAACCCGGACGGATTGCCATCCGTCTCGATCGATCCGGGCCGCGGCGGGATCGGGGCGCTCTACTTCCTGTGGACGTCCTTTCTCACGCCGCCGAACTCGTACATTGCCGACGTGCATGTGCGGTACGAAGACGGCCGTGTCGAGACGCTGCCGGTTGTGACGGGCGCGAACCTGGCGGACTGGTGGGCGAAGCCGGCGCCGACAACCGACGCGTTTGTCGCGTGGCACGGCGGGCACGACGCCAATGTGGACGTCTACTGCTATGTCGCCTGGTGGGTCAATCCCCGTCCGGACCGCGCCGTCGGCTCCATTGAGATCGTTTCAACGGAACACGACGGGCATCTGAACCTGCTGGCGCTGACGGCGCGGCGAGCCCCGGCGCGGAAGCCGGACCCGCGCGACGCGGCGGAGCTGAGGCGGGAGTTGAAGCGGTTGGAACGCGAACTCGCCCGCATCCCGGCCGCCGCGCGCCGCGCGTACGAGAAGGTGTTGACGGCCCAGGACGCCGAATCGGCCGCCAAGCGCGTGCCCGTGAGCACGTTGCGGAAGTGGTGTGCGATCTGCGCGCGGCATCTGGCCGTGGCCGGGCGGTAAAAAAAAGAACCCCCGGCCAATGGCCGGGGGTTCGATGTTTGCGTTGCGCTTGCGTTACTTCTTGCGGCGGCGCAGGAAGAGGAGCAGCCCGCCGAGCCCGAACAGCGCCATGGTCGACGGCTCGGGAATCGCTTCGAGCATGAAGCCGTTGGCGTAGAATCCCGCGCTGGTGACGGACCCGCCGTCCGCGACCGTGATGAGCATATCCCCGTCTTCGCCGGGCACGATGCCGGTGAACTTGGCCACGAACCCGTCCAGCGTGTTGTAGCCGTTGGTGATGACCGTGGAGTTGTCTCCCACGCCCGAGAAGTCAGCGCCGACGCTGCTGTTGTTGGCGAAGGCATCGACATCCGAGATGATGAAGTCCGTGACACGCGCCGTGGCGGGCTGGCCGTAGGTCGCGTTGTTGCGGCAGCCGAAGATGGTGAGTTCGTAGGTGATCGCACCGCTGGTGTCCATGCCCGTGAAGAGCAATTGCCCGTTTTCAACAGCATTGTAGTCCATTTCGCCGACACCGTCGATCTTGCCGTTGAAAGCGTTGTAGGCATCCGTGCCAGCGTTGGGCATGGCGCCATGGCTCACGACATAGCCGCCACCGGAGACAGCGACGTTCACCCCGACACCGACACCGTCCGACCAGTTCTTCAGTTCCCCGTTGCTCGGTAGGCCGTCTTGGTCGGTGGACGTAGCATAGTGGGTTTCACCTCCATAGGTCGCCTGCGTGTTGGTCCAAGCCAAGTCGTTGTAGGCCGTCCATAGAGGAGCCGCGCCCGCGAACATGGGAACGATCAGAACCGCCAGCACCACCAGACACTTCTTACTCATCCTGCTACCTCCTCCTCACTCGCTGCGTTTTACGACTTGCGAAGCCATACGCTTCGAAACACCACTCCCGATAAAGCATAGTCAGGATAGTGGGGGAGGGCAGTGAGGTCAAGGACTTTTTTTTTTTTTTTGAGGGCCGGGAGGAGGCCTGCCAAGAGGGCGGGATCCCGCCGGTCCCGCACACGCCTTTCTGCCGGCATTCGGCCTGCCCCGGCCGGCTGTGGCGCGGCGGCCAGCGGGCCTTGCCCTTCGAAGATCTCAGGATCTGCCACGCGCGGGGGGGGTACGTCTCAACGGCAGGCATCCGGCGTCTCATCTCTCCCTCCCGGTGCGTCGACGAATGCGTCCGCGAGCGTCCCACATATTGAGCCTGCCCAAGCGCCAGCTCGCGGGTGGCCCTTCCACGGCCTGGCGGCCGCGGCTACGTCTGGCGGACCATCGGACCAGACGTGCGCCGGTCCCGCCGTCGGCCGGTCCGGCGCGCGCGCAGGCCGAACACGGCGGCCATGAGGCCGAAGAGGATGGGGGCGATGGGTTCGGGCAGGGCCTGCACCCGCATGGCGTTGACGTAGAAGCGGGGCGAGTCTTTCGAACCGCCGTCGGCAACGGTGATGACGACGCGGCCGTCCTGGCCGGGTTCGATGTCGGTGAACCACGCGACGAAGCCGTCCCGGTTGTTGTAGCCGTTCGTGATGACGGTGGAGTTGTCTGTCTCGCCCGAGAAGCCGGCGCCTTCGCTGCTGATGTTCGCGAAGGATTCCGCGTCGGAGAGCGAGACTTTGGTGACGCGCCGTTTGGCGCGCGTCTGGTAGGCGGGGTTGTTTCGGTCGCCGTAGAGGACGATGTCGTACGGCGTGGCCGGGTCGAGCCCGCTGATCTTGATGACCAGGTTGTCACCCCCGTAGGTGATGGCGCCCGAACAGTCGACGAAGCCGTCGAAGACGCGGTGCGCGTCGGTGTTGGGTGTCGCGTTCGTGCCCTGGTCCTCGTGCGGCCCGCCGCCGCCGCCGTTAAGGCTCAGCGTGGCCGCGGTCTGCTCGCCCGTGTGGTAGTCGACCAGCCGGCCTTCCTGGTTCCGGCTGTAAGTCGTGATGTTGCGGTCCAATTGCCCCTTGCCCCAGCCGAAATCGTTATAGGCGGTCCAGGCACGGGCGCGCGGGGCGGCTGAGAGCAGCGCGGTCGCAACGGCTATAATAAGGATAGACACGTTTCTCATGGTCTCACGCGGCCTTGTGCCTCTTCATTATTAGCGGCAATGTGCGGCAAAAGCCACAAAAAAGTGCAGGGGGGGGGGGGGGGGGGGCGCGGGG
>JAFGHX010000053.1 GCA_016929905.1 Kiritimatiellia bacterium | reverse complement strand
GCCCTAGCCGACTTGCACAACAAGCTCGAAGTCGTGTTGGAGCAAGATCGGTTTCTGCGGAGTAAGGGATTCCTTAGCGCCGATTTTCACACACAGGAAAAGATCGATCTTCTTGCTTTCGTGATTTCCCGGGAGAAACTGGGACTCCTGCGATTCTTCACACACACAGAGAAATCCCCAGAGAATGGTCTCGGCGGCGAGGCAAGGGGTGGTCGTGAGCATGCCCAAAGCTGAATCATTTGGCTCCGAATCTCCACGAAAGTACGAATATGCTTTAACTTCATTGCGGTTTGTGCTATAGGGATAATGTCTAGTCGATACAGTAGGGCAATCCTCCTGGCTGCGGAATCTGTCCCCGTAGTGATTCCGGAGATATGGGAGCAGGGCGTCTCGGAACTGGGGCGCTCTTTTTTTTTGGGCAGATGTTGCGTTGACTCAGAACTGAAAGGCTTCTATCCATGCGATCTCGCGCAATGGTGATCGGTGTCGTCGCAGTCTGTGTCCTGATAGGGACATTGCTCCTAACGATGACGTCACGGAACAATGGTCGCCCCTCGAAGTCAAAATCAACGGAAAAGCAAGGGGAAGTCGCCGCGACGCGAACGACTGATGTCACTGCAAGGGAGTCAGCCATCCCCGAGGCGCCTACGAAGTCTCCAATGCCCTGGACCTCTCTGTCAACGAATCAAGATGCTGCAGGCGTGATCGCTCAGTGGGACTCCTTGCTCAAGACACGCCCGAGCAAAGAGGCGTTGAGAGCATTCCTGGCATCACTGTCATCAGCGGAGACCCTTGGCCTCGCAGAGCATCTTTGCGAAGTGAACCAGTTCGCTATCGTCGAAGGCCTGATCCTTCCGGTCCTCAATCAGAAGTGGGGAAAGGAGATTCCGTTTGCAGAGCTTGCCGATATGGCATTGGACAGGAACAGAAACGTCCTCTTCCGCACGCTGCTTGTGGATGTCATTTGCACCGCAAGCGTCCGAACGACTAAAGCTGATCGTGATTTGGTTGCAGGTAAGGTCATTTCTTTAGGATTGGCAGATGAGGAGCCGGAGAGATTCAGGTCTGTTGTGATCAAGAAGTTGAGTTGCGTGCTCCAGGCGGGCGTCACAGACCCCGCCAACGCGGGCGATGAATTCCTCGCGCTTGTTCGGAAGCCAACCACAGGGGCTCAGGTAAAGGGATCTTGCATCACGGCACTTCGACGACTGGGAGACCAGAGGGCGATTCCCCTGTTGATCCAGGAATGCAAGCTATACGAGAACACGAGCGATCCTCTTGTCATACGCCATGCCCTGGTTGCGTTGGGAAAGTATTCCAAGGCAGGAAATACGGAGGCCCCGCTTGATGCCATGCGCCAAGTCATCACACACACAACCAACGCCACTGTCTACGGCTCGGGAGTGTACGCCGCCTCGCTGTTGAACGAGGAGCAGTTCCTTAACCTATTGCCGTCTATTGTGAATTCGGAGCAATGTCACGCTGCGCAATTGGCGCAGCGTAGCGTCGCGAGCGCAGTACGTAAGCACCAAGCCGTGGTCATGGAAGCACTTGCATCGGAGGACCCTGAGACAGCTCTTGCTGGTGTGCGTGCCTGTACATTGGTCCGTTTGCCACAGGCCAGAGATTCGCTGAAAGCACTGCTTGTCAAACTGCCCGACCATAAGGCGTTGATTGATCAAGCGATAAAGAAAGCAACCCTTGTTGAGTGAATGGGATCTACTACATATATGGAGACGGACAAATGAGAAGCGATTCACGACAGGCGTCGGTTCGGACGAGCAATGCTTTTTGTACCTGTATTCTGTTTATTGTGTTGAGTGCGCTCGCCACGGGGATACGGGCCGATATCGGAAACACGGAATCCTACAGAGCCGGAGATGCTTCCTATCATTCATCGGCGGGGATTGTGGAGTTGCTTGGGATGAATCACGCTGGACTTGTCGGCTACGTGGGCAGTTCAGATGACAACAGTGGGATTTACGAGATGTCCGGGTATTGGCCCTTTGGTGACGACAAGTGTGTATATCGTACTATGACGGAGCACAAGGCCACAGCTGAAACCTGGTACGGTGCCTACACGGCCGAAGGAGACATTTCCACCTCCAAACGCGATAGCATCGTAGATACCGCAAACGATATCTGCAACGATCCCGATATCTCGTATCAAGCTGGGGATGCGCTGACTCATGAAACGAATCCGGGGACAACCATAGAAGTCAATGAAATCACGGGATTGCGGTGCGACGGCTTGGTCGAGTATTGCTATGAGAAGAACGATGTCTGGATCTGGGGAAAGACCGACAACGGACAAGCCGACGGTACACCACAAAACTTCGATGTGTCGCGAACCGAATGGGTAGTTGAACACGCCGACTTG
The DNA here is from genome assembly GCA_016929905.1 of Kiritimatiellia bacterium. Classification (GTDB taxonomy): domain Bacteria; phylum Verrucomicrobiota; class Kiritimatiellia; order JAFGHX01; family JAFGHX01; genus JAFGHX01. The sequence continues at coordinate 27,027 of JAFGHX010000053.1, read as the reverse complement.
GGCAGAGATCAGCCATGGAAAGAGCTTTCTCCTTATGTGCAACGCGGGGGTGGATATGCCGATTCACCATATACAAAGATGACGGGCAGTTTCCCCGGTGGCCCGCCGCCATCTGGCTCGACACCGCCCGCGATTTCGATGACCGATCCAAGCACCACGTACACTGCTGACGAGGGTGTCAATATCCGCTGGATCGATGCAGATCCCGATTCCAACGCGTCCATATCGCTCTGGGAGGACAGCAACAACTCGGGCTACAATGGCTCGCTACTTGCCTGGGGAATCAGCGAGGATGCTGGCGGGAACTATGGAGCGTACTACCTCTTCACAGAAAACATGCCTGACGGAAAGGAGTTCTACGTCTACGCGAAGATTGATGATGGACATCAAATTGTGAACTCCGACAACTATACCGCCAAGATAGTTGTAGACCATCCGTCTCAGGGCTCAGATCTAAGCATCGATGCCACGGCATGGACAGATGAGCATACAGACACCGGCGACCGTGACGGCATCCCTGAAGGCGGAGAGGACAACGTTGAGGTCGAGATACGCCTGGAGAACGCGTCGGGTTCCGATTTGACGCAGGTCGAGGCGACGCTCTCTACATCTGCGGGCAGTGTCAGCATCACCGATAACAACAACTACTATGGGACTATTTCAGGTGGTGGACAATCGTGGGGATCCGGCGACTACAACATGGATCTCAACTGTGCTTACTACATCGGATGCCCCTTTACGCTCGACGTCACGTACAGAAAGGACGGCTCGCCTTACCATCAGAGCCTAGCCTTCAACAAGACGTTTCCTGCCGATGGCCAATCCGACCTCGCCTTTGAGATCACCAACGTAACCATCGATGACTCGTTTGCCGAGCATCCGGCGAACAATACTAATGGCGTTCTTGAGAGCGGCGAGAGTGTGGAATTCGATCTCTACCTGCGTAATGTTGGGAACGCAGATGCTGTCGAAGTCGAGGCAAAAGCGACGGACGTGAAAGGACATGATAGCACGACTTTCGCCGTGTACGATGGATGGGAGGACTATCCCGATCTGCCTGCGGGGTGCAGCGCACAGAAACAGGATGGAAGTGATTTTCAGGATATCGAGATCCCCAAAAGCTTTACCGGCAACATAACGGCTGACATCACGGTCAAATATGGCGCGGGAGAAATAGAGCAGGTACTGCAGGATCAGGTGCTCTTCAACGTTCAACCTGCTGCGTGGATCTATGTTGAACCGGATACCATGAACTTCGGGACAAGTCCAACCACCAGCAACGTTGTGAAGTCGATAACGATCAGGAATGCAGGCAGCGCCTCCATGCAGGTTACGGCGATCAGTCCCTCGCATTCGGACACTACCTGGAACGATCCCGCATCTGCTCCGCTCCCTTGGACAATCACGGCTGGCGGAACCAAGGCGATAGACATCATCATCACGACATCAAACCTGCAGGGAAATATCACCCGGACAGTTGTCGTAGAATCGAGCGGCAGAGTAGACGATGCTGGAGAAGACGACAGAATCATCATCTCTGGTCTGGTGAGTGACGCTGTTCCTGTCTTCGAGGTGCTCGGCGTGGGCTCGGGGGATCGCCCTGACGTTTCAGGTTCGATTGTCGTGTGGGATAGGTCCGGGGATATCTTCGCCTATGATATGAAGAAGGAAATCGAATTCCCCATCTGTACCAACGAGCACGTACAATCCGCGCCGCGCATTGATGGAAATATCATTGCCTGGATGGACCGTCGGAACTGGGACGGGCAGGGAGACGTCAAGCGCGATATCTACGCATACGATCTCTCAACGAGTCAGGAATTCGCTGTCGTAACCCACAGCTCAGATGAAGGACTCCTCGGAGTTGACGATGGTAAGATAGCGTTCACGCGGCACGACTTCACGTATGACAAGTACTGGAACGGAAACCCAATTGGCGAACAGGAGCGGGGCTACAACATCTACTACTACGTTCTCGCGTCAAGCTCCACGGTTCAGGTCACGTCCTACGCGCCTTCGTCCGGCAATCCCCTTTTCCACGCAGACCTCGATGAAGGCGATTTCAGCGAGGGGGTTATTTGTTGGGAACGGGAAGAGCACTCGTGGCAAGATGGCGGATGGAACGACGGATTCTACCCTTGGGCGGCAAAATTCAGTATAGGAACTGATGGCAGTCCGGTGAACTTCGCAAACCGCACCCAGAACTCGGCTGGGCCAGGGGCTGGAGGCGGAAGAATAGCCTGGGTGGATGACTATGGCCTGAGCAATTATCAACTCTTCATGTGGACCTCGGGAAGTGGGGTTCAACAGCTAACAACTGGGGATGACGAGTACGAGAATGCAGCGGTCGGAGCTGACTACATAGTCTGCAGAAAGAACCCAGACGGCCCGGTGTCATATCAATTCATCTACAGAGATGTGCAGACAGGAGCCGAGGCCCTCATTCAAGAATCGGCTGACGTGGACGAATGGCGGGTGGACGGCAACACCGTTGTATGGTTCCAATACGGAACCGTTTCTAACAGGTTCCGCTATGCCTTTCTCGGCGCCGATTTGCTGATAGGGCCAGACGACATCGCGGTTACCCCATCATCGCCCTGCGACACCGACTCCCTTTGTATAACGGTGACTGTCCACAACATATCCGACATAAGCTGTGGCAGAGACGTAACAGTCAAACTCTACGATGGAGATCCCGATGAGGGCGGGACGCAGGTTGGAAGTGATCAAACCATAGCCGGAGGGATCGTGGCAGACGGAAGCAGTGCTGTTACGTTCGGAAGCATCACGTTACCTGAGGGAGAAAGGGACCTCTATGCGGAGTGCTCAATACCCGTAATGGACAACCCTTTCAACAACAAGGCGTCCAAGAGCTTGCTGGTCCAGGACAGCGACATCTATCCACCGACAATCTCGAACGTTCAATTCACAGCGGTTGGTGGCGACGGTGACGGGTATGTTGAAGAAGATGAAGCTGTTCGGATCTCTTGGAGTCTTTCCGACGCAACGGGGATAGGTTGGACATATTGCGTTTTGGACGGGCAGTCAAACGCACCGTCAGGCAGTTACTACGTGGATGTTGGAGTGTTGGCGGCAGGCATTCACACTGTACGCATCGAAGCCGCCGACTCTGACCTTTCGCCGGAACAGATGAATCCCTGGACCGACACCTTCGAGGTATATTCTGCCGGACCGTCAATTACCGCTCTCTCACCCACAAACGGAACACTGGACGCTACCAGAGACTGTTCGATCCATGCTTCGTTTAACGATTTCCTTGACGCTGACTCGGTAACCAACGGCACAGTGCTGGTCTCCAACGGCGGGAGCGTAGTCGGAGCAGTGACCTACAATCTTTCAAGCAAGCAGGTCACCTTTGAACCGTCAACCCTCCTTGAGTTCAATACCACGTACACCGTCACCGTCTTGGGGGGCGGCAGTGGCGTAACGGACATGATCGGCAACAACCTCGAAAGCAATCATGTCTGGTCCTTCACCACGGTAGCGGACACAGAGGATCCGACAGCGTCTATTACAGAGCCCTTATCTGGTGGCTACGCGGCTGGCAACATGAAGGTTCGTGGCACGGCTCACGATGAGGGGCTCTCCCACTACATCCTGGAGGCCGGTGCCGGAGCCAGTCCCTCCGTATGGACGCCCATTTGCACGGTCTCAAACGTCGTGAGCTTCGGGGCTCTCGGCACCTGGGATACTACAAGTTTGGGCGATGAGGTCCTGTATAGTCTCAGGTTGCGGGTATTCGATAAGGCCGGGCACGTTTCGACGAATATCGCGGCTAGCATTCTGGTTCTCGACGCTACAACAGATCATGACGGGGATGGCGTGAACAGCGGCGACGAGATAATTGCAGGTGTTTGTCCCACCAACATCAACGACTTCTTCAAAATCGAGGACTGTCGTGGACCGGGAGGAACTAATTTTGCACTCTCCTGGAACAGTGTTGTTGGTAGGCAGTACAGGGTCTATGCCAGCACGAATTTGATGTCAACGTCGTCCTGGAGTCAAGCCGCGATCAAGTTCGGCGACGGTACCAACGTGGAGGTCTCGGTTGATTCCAGCCCTGAACACCAGTACTTCAAGATTGAGGTCGAAGAGCAGTAGCCCCCGGAACCCAAATACGCAGATCAGCCTCCCCGGGGTGGCCCGTTTGACACTTCCGGGTGGACCATTTGTCACTTCTGAACGGCAGGATTATGTCAGGCTCAGTCCAAAACGTTCAAAAACCTTAGGAAATTCGGGCATTTTTGGGCGTCTGGAGAGTGGCAGAAAGCTGTCACGACCTCCGGTCTTCATGGCATTCAGAAGGTCAGGGGTTCGACTCCCCTATCCTCCACCCTTCGCTCCTCGCTGCCGCTTCGGAGCTACGGGTGGCAGGCCACCATCAATGGAGGGTGCCCCCCCGACTTGTCCCCCGTAGGGCCGCCGCAGGGGGAAGGCCCGGCGAAGGGGGGGAGCGGGGCAGCGGATGCATCAACACCATCAACGGGACCAACCCCGATCCTGATGTGGTGATCGGCTTCGCCGATAAAACTCACGGGTAATGGCGAGGGGAAAGAAGCCGACTCCGAGCCCCCGCCCGGCACGTACGAGGGTGAAGGCTCTCCGTGATCTTACCGGTCACACAGGCAAGCAGCTTCTTCCATACCCCTACGGCAAAGACACCAGAGCGGGTCGACTCCCGCACGACTATCGCTCGTTAAGGAGGCCCGCGAGCCAGCGGCGAACATCAACCTTGAACACATCCGTGTATGCCTCGCCCGCATAGGGACAGTCGTCCCGTAACGCCTCCATGGCGCCCCCGCGCTCCGCGAGGGGACGTGCCGCCTGGGCAAGCCGACGCAATTCGGACGAAAGCAGCAAGGCGCTCGTCTTCTTGTTCTCCAACTCGAGCAATCCCCACCAGAGAAGCTCAAGGGCTCGAAGCAGCGGCGGCCAAGTCACCCAGCGCGGAAGATGCGAGGCATCGTGAAGGAACATTTCCTTGTTGCGCTCCGTGACGAAGTAGAGCTTCTTCCGTCCTTCCAATCGCCCCACATGCACCGCCCCCGAGGCGGCCATGTCCACCAACGTGTCCTGCACGTTCTTCTGTGAGAATCCGGTCTCTCGCGCTATGCCACTCGGGTGCGAGGGGCCGTGAGTCGATAGATAGCACAGGATCTCCGCGCGGGCTGAGACTCCCATCAGCGAACGAAGTCGTAGTATCGCGCACTCGGGCAGTACCGCATTGAAACGCCGGGACAATCCCCGCAAATGAAGCACCCCTCGGCGATACCCAAAACGCAGGAAAACCTCGTCCTCATCGCCGTAGCCCACGGGCTGCGGGTCGACATCGCGCCAGAAGAGCGGCTCGGCCTGCGTCGGCACATCGGTCTTGGCGAACCGCCAGTGTAGGCGGCTGTTCGTTGACCGGACGCACTCTACCATTGCCGACACCGCGCGCCCGGATTCAAAGCGATTCACCCGAAGAAGCGATTTCAGACGCGGCACGTTAACGAAGCTGGCGTTCTTGGCGAGCCAGTCGATCACCTCATCAAAGAGACGGGGATCCCACCGCCCAACGGTCCCCGTCAGGAGAATCAGCGCCTCTGGATCGGTAATCCAGCCGTCCCGCCTCTCGACGGTAGCAGAGGCAAGTCCCAACTGCGCCCATTGACGCCACAAGAACGCGATACACCGCGCTCGAAATTCGCTATTGAAGTCGCTCAGCAACATCGCCGAACCCCAGCTTCTCAAACATCGACAACAGAACCATACGGAATCCTTCAGACGGATCGTGTGTCATGGCCCAGCGCCCCGCCGCCGCCAACTCGTCACCCGTCGGCGAGAGCGCAAGCAGATCATCGACATGCCGGCCCGGCCCGGAGTCAACAGCGGCGAAGACCTTGAAGTGAATGAGATCCGGCCGCCCGGGCAGGAATACCGTCAGACGCCGCCCGTACTCGCGGCTTGTCAGGCGGGACGAGAATCCAGCCGGCAGACCAACCTGATAAAGCCCGCCCGGCTCACGGCTCGGTCCGTTGTTCAGCCAGTTGTCGGCAAGCCCGAGATCCCGCGCCACAGACAAGGCTGCGCGCATGAGCTCCGTTGGAAGCGGGTCCGGCGAGACCAGCTTGGAGTCGGCGTCCAGCAGGGCCACGATGTCCACGTCGTGCGTAGTTCGAGCCACCAGGTGACAGCAAATCAACGCCGCCCCACCGCAGACAACCAGGCGATAGGGCCCCAGTCCTTAGAACTCCAGCCGCTCACCCAGAAGCCCAAGCGCCTGATCTATTCGTGTTTCGTCGAATACACTCATAGTCGAACACCCCTCTGGACATCTCCGAGATATAATAATAAACACTTATTATAAGCAGTCAATATAATATTTAATCTGAATGCTCGGATTCGCGGTCGGCAGAAATACAGCAAAAACGAATGAACCAGACGGTGAAGGCGGCGCCGGGGTATGCGCCGACTCGTTCGGGAATATCTACGTGGTCGGATATGGATGGTGTCCGTTGCCCGCGCGATGCCGGCCGGTTCACGGGGCGCCTCCGCCCTGCGGCGTCCACCCCTTGGGCACTATACCATATATTGAGGATCCTGTTAACAACTCAGGGAGTGGTACAAGGCGTTTCGGGTTTCGTCAATTTTTTCCTTGACAGAGTCTGGATATGTGACTATCCTGCCTCTGACAGCGGAAGGGTGTGCATAAATCGAACCAGGCGGGGGCGATAAAACAGAAGGAACATAGGAAGCTTACGCGGTCTCTTTCAACACACAATCCCATCAAGACTCAGCAAGAATTCTCGCGGGCGTCCACTTTGCCTTCCCGAAGCGGGTGCAGGGTGCACGTCGGACGCGATTCGCATTAGCGGCTGAGGCGTGCGCAGCGGGGGAATTCTACTGATTCCAGGCAAGTCGGGAACCCGGCAACGGGTTCGGGGTGTCGGTGGTTCAGTCAGGTAGAGTACACGGGAAGCTAAGGAGGGAGTGGCGGATGAAGGCGAAACACACAGCGATTGGGATCCTCGCGCTCGGTCTGTGCGCAGCGCTCGCATGGGCCAACAGCGGGACGGTCACCAGTGCCAACAGAGTGGGGTATGTGAAGGTGACGGTGGGGGCGAGTCAGTTGGTGATGTGCGGCCTGAACTTCACGGATGACGTGAGTCCAAGGATCAATGATATGTTCAAGGATCAGTTGACGGGCCATTCGCTCCTGCCCACACTGTCCGACAACATCATTGTCTGGGATCCGATTGGACAAGCCTATGTGACGTACTGGAAGAAATCGACTGACGGCCAGTGGTACCGATTGGGCGAAGGTTCGCCCACCGAGGAGACCATCGATTCTGGCGAAGGCTTCTGGATCAAAAGCAACCAGCCCTTCAGTCAGGATCTCTATTTGCTCGGCAATGTCGTTGACGAGCCGGTCAGTGTGATGTTGCATGCGGGGCTGAACTTCGTTGCGTATCCATACAGTGCGTCGCAGCTCTTGAATACGGCGTCGCTAAAAGATATTGCTGAGGGCCATTCGTTGCTGCCTACACTTGCGGACCAAGTGATATGGTGGAACGAAAGCCTGTCGATGTATGAGACGTATTGGTTCAAGACTGGTTCGCCGAGTCAGTGGGTCAAACTCTATGAAGAGAGTTCGCCAGCCACATTTGAGTTAAGAATCGGTAAAGGCTTTTGGTACAAGCGCTTTGGCGCTACCGTGCCTTGGAACGAGACAAAGCCTTACTGAACTGAAAGCTGGCGGTGGATGTGGGCCCCGACCAATCTAGGCCCGCCAATGACACTACACGCAATACGGCAGGTTCGTGATCGCAATAACGGCTGCATATCGCACCGGTCAGAAATCAGGAAAAGCATCCGCTTACAACAGAAGTCTTCACGTGGTGCCAACGCGAAGACTGACGTGCCAAATCAAGATAGATTGTACGCTGTTCCAAACATAAGGAGTGAACCACCATGATGGTAGGTTGGCGTGTCCCTACGGGTATCTGTTTAGCGCTTTTCGCGTTGGCGTCTCAATCTAACGCCGATCTTCTGAATTGGTCGACTTCCGGTACGACTTTCGTCTATGACGAGGGCGGCATCGGAGGGGCTAAGTGTGTCGGCCACCTTAATGACAGCAGTGTCGCCTGCTTCCTCCAACTCATCGAGGACGTCGACGGAGGCGGAGTAGGATTCGACGCCGGCGAGATCGACGGCATACCATCAACGAGCACCGACACAGTGGTCCAGAAGGCTTGGGTCGGGGCATTCACCGGCACGGACGGCGAGTTCTTTTGCCAGTTTGCCGGCGCAATGATGGACAGCGTCTACATCGTCAGGGTTTTCAACAGACCGTCACCGAACTGGACCGCCGGGCAGATTCCATCCAGCGCCGGAACCTGTTACGGAGACGCACCTTCCTACAGGATGGTCATACCTGTCGACTCATATTTCCTGCCGAACTTCTACACCGACACGCCGGTGAGCGGGAATCCGCCGCCGGCGGCGCCGAGCGCGCCGGCGGCGACGGCGGTATCGTCCGGTCAGATCACGATCACCTGGCGCGACAACAGCAACAACGAGGACGGGTTCAAGCTTGACCGGCGCCAGAGCGGCACGTCGGTATGGGTGACCCTGACGGCGGCGGCGAACGCGACGAGCCTGAACGACACGAGCGTCGCGCCGGAGACGAAGTACTACTATAAGATCCTCGCCTACAACGCGGCGGGCAATTCGGCGTATACCGCTGTTGTCGATGCCACGACGCCGGCGGCGGCGACGGCGCCCGGCCGGCCGACCAACCTGAAGGCCGAGGCAGTCTCCGCCAGCGAGATCAAGCTCACCTGGACGGACACGAGCAACAACGAGGACGGGTTCAAGATCCGGCGCAGCGCGGACGGGTCGGACTTCGACACGCTGACCCCGATTTTTGTCGGGGCGAACGTGACGACCTGCACCGACGCCGGGCTGCCGGCCGACACGACCTACTGGTACAAGATCTATTCGTACAACACGGTGGGCGATTCCGGCTACACCGCGGCCGTCAGCGCCAAGACGCAGAGCGGCGGGACCGGCGGCGTGGTAGACGTCCGTGTGGCGGCCTCCTCCGACGACGCGGAGGAGAATCTCGCCACGGGCGCCGTGTCGCTGAACAGCTCCGACCTCGAACTGATCCACGAGAGTTACGGAACGGGCCAGGACCAGGCGGTCGGGATCCGGTTCGCCAACGTGGCGGTCCCGCCCGGCGCGACGGTCACGAAAGCCTACCTTCAGTTCAAGGCGGACGAGACGGGTTCGGCCGCCACCTCGCTGACGATCCGCGGGCAGGATGCCGACAATGCCGGCACGTTCACCAGCGCGGCGGGCAACATCACCTCGCGCTCGGCCACAACCGCGTCGGTCGCGTGGAGCCCGGCGGCCTGGAACACGGTCGGCGAGGCGGGCGCGGCGCAGCGCACGCCGGACATCGCCGCGGTCGTGCAAGAGATTGTGGACCGCGCCGGCTGGGCGAACGGCAACGCGCTCGCGATCCTGATCACGGGCACGGGCAAGCGCACGGCGGAAGCCTACGAGGGCGACAATGCGGGCGCGCCGCTGCTGCACATCGAGTACGGCACGGAGGGCCCTGCCCCCGACACGGTCGAGGTGCGTATTGCCACGGGCAACGACGACGCCGAGGAGAACGTCGGCACCGGCGCCACGTACCTGGACAGCTCCGACCTGGAACTGATCCTGGAGGGCACGGCGACCGAGCAGATCGTCGGCATGCGGTTCAACGGCGTCGCCATCCCGCAGGGCGCCACGATCGTGAACGCCTACATCCAGTTCAAAGTGGATGAGGTCACCACAGCGTCGACCGCGCTCCAAGTTCAGGGGCAGGCGGCCGACAATGCCGCCGCGTTCACGGCGGCAGCGAACAACATCTCCGCGCGCGCGCGCACGGCCGCTTCGGTGGCCTGGAATCCGCCCGCGTGGAGCAGCGTGGGTGCGGCTGGCGCGAATCAGCGCACGCCGGACATTTCGGCGGTGGTCCAGGAAGTGGTCGGCCGATCCGGCTGGGCCAGCGGGAACAGCCTGGTGCTGCTCGTGACGGGCAGCGGCAAGCGCACGGCCGAGTCGTACGACGGCGACAGCGCCGGCGCGCCGTTGCTGCACGTCGAGTACACCACGCAGGGCGCCCAGGTCGCGGAAGCCCGCGTGGCGGCGGGCAGCGATGACGCCGAGGAGAACCTCGGCACCGGCGCCGTGTACCTGGACAGCTCCGACCTGGAACTGATCCTGGAGGGCACGGCAACCGAGCAGATCGTCGGCATGCGGTTCAGGAGCATCGGGGTCCCGAACAACGCCACGATTCTGAACGCCTACGTCCAGTTCAAGGCGGACGAGATCGGCACCTCGTCGACCGCGCTCCGGATCCAGGGGCAAGCCACCGACGATGCCGCCGCGTTTACGACGGCGGCGGGGAACATCTCCGCGCGGCCGCGCACGGCCGCATCCGTGGCATGGAACCCGCCGGCCTGGAGCACGGTGGGTCAAGCGGGCGCCGCGCAGCGCACGCCGGACCTCGCGACGGTGGTCCAGGAAATCGTGAGCCGCGCCGGCTGGGCCGCGGGCAACGACATGGTGGTCATCGTGACGGGCAGCGGCAAGCGCACGGCCGAGGCGTACGAAGGCGACAGCGCCGGCGCGGCACTGCTGCACGTGGAGTACAGCACGAGCGGCCCGCCGCCGCCTCCGCCGCCGAGTGCGTTCACGGCCTATAACGATATGGCCTGGTTCAGCGGCCAGACCCAGAACAAGATTACAACCTACACCATCCCGAGCGGCGGGGCGAACAGCGGCCCGCTCGTGGACCACGCCTCCGGCACCACACTGGCTGCCACCGTGACGATCACCGGCGGCGGCGGCGTGTACGAGTCGCAGGGCGCGCATCCGGCCTCCGGCACGGACGCCTACAGCGTGTTTAACGGGATCGTGGACGGGAAAGGCACCGCCTCCTACGGCACGGAGGACCTGGTCATGACCTTCGCCGGGCTGGACCCGGCGCTGGTGTATGAACTGGTGCTCTACTGCGACCGGAACGGCGCCAGCTACGTGGGCACCTCGTCGCGGGACCATGTGGGGACCATCAGCGGCGCGACCGCCTTCGCGAATGCGAGCACGGCGGGCACGCTTGTCTCGACAACGGCCGCTCCGAACGACACCACGAAGTACAACGCCGGCTACAACAACCGCAACGGGTACGTGACGCGTTACGCGAACATCAATCCCGGCCCGGACGGCGCGTTCACGCTGACGGTCAAACGCGACTCGGCATTGCGGTACTACACCTATGCCAACGCGTTCATGCTCAAGGGCGCGGAGCCGGCCCCGTCGACCGGGTTCACGGCGTACAACGATATGGCCTGGTTCAGCGGCCAGACCCAGAACAAGATCACGACCTACACGATTCCGAGCGGCGGCGCGAACAGCGGCACGCTCGTGGACTACGCCTCCGGCGCCGCACTGGCCGCCAGCGTGACGATCACGGGCGGCAGCGGCGTGTACGAGGCGCAAGGCGCGCACCCGGCCTCCGGCACGGACGCCTACAGCGTGTTCAACGGGATCGTGGACGGGAAGGGCACCGCCTCCTACGGCACGGAAGACCTGATCATGGCCTTCGCCGGGCTGGACCCGGCGCTGCGCTATGAGCTGGTGGTCTACAGCGACCGGAACAGCACGAGCTACACGGGCGCCAACTCGCGCTATCACGTCGGGATCCTCTCCGGCGCGGCGAGTTTCGCGAACGCCAGCTCGTCTGGCGCCGTGCGGTCCACGACCGCGGCAACGGACGACACGACCACGTACAACGCCGGCTACAACAACCGCAACGGGTACGTGACACGCTACGCGAACATCGACCCGGGCGCCGACGGCGCCTTCACGCTGACGGTCAAGCGTGACTCGCTGCAGAAATACTACAGCTATGCCAACGCGTTCATGCTCAAGGCCACCGCGGCCGGCGGGGGCGGCGGGGGCGGCCCCACGGCAGCGTCGGCGGCCGCCAGCTCGGCGCCCGACGCGGACGACGACGGCGACGGGCTGCCGGACGCCTGGGAATCGAGTTTCCTCGGCAATCTGGCCGCCCTGGCCAACGGCGATGCGGACGGCGACGGCGCCTCGAACCTCGAGGAGTTCATTGCCGGCACCGACCCGGGGCTCGACGCGAGTTGCTTCGAGCTGACGATCGAGCTGGTCTCCGGCGAGATCGTCGTCTCGTTCAACGCGCTCGAGATCGTCGAGGAATGGTATCAGGGCGCGGGCCGCTGGTATGTGCTGGAATCGAAACCGGCATCCGGCGAAGGAGACTGGACGCCAGTGCCCGGATTCAACGCGGTGCTCGGGGCCGGCCAGCTCGTGACCCACTTCATCGAGGGGATCGACGCCGACGAGCCGCAGGTCTACCGCGCCAGAATCTGGCTCGGACAGGATTGACGAGAGAGGATTGACGGACAATTCGACGACAGAGGCCGACCGACAGGACAACACTCCCGCCCGTTGTCGCCTCTGCCTAGCCACAGAGGGCTGGTTCCCCTCCCCCACGGGTAGCCAGCCCTCACTTTTTCGGAATGGTCGATGGTTCTTGGTTGATCGTTCATGAGTCACGTGTCCGCCGTCTTGTCCGCGGCACCCGGTGGAGGGCCCGGAATTCGCGATGCGATCGCGATGCCTCACCGGACGATGATAGACGCTTCCCTGCGGCTGTCAGCGGTACGGTCCAGGCAGATGTTCGGCTCCCGCTTGTTCTTGGCCCAACGTGCAACGCTCAACGCTCAACGTCCAACTTCCAACGGGAGAGATCGCTGCAGCATCCGCGCTTGCCCGGTCCCCTAATCCGCTCCCAATCCCACTCGTAATCTCACTCGTAATCTCACATCAAGCGCGGAGCGAGGGAACGGATCCCGTCCGGTGAACGTTGAATGTTGAGCGTTGAATGTTGAACGTTCAACGTTCAACGTCCAACTCTCAACTCCGCATGCCCGCCGAACGCTTCTTCCCCTCCCCCCTTGCCCGAGCCCCTCGCCGATCAGCTTCCGCGCCATGCGCCCGCCGTGGCAACCGCAGGGCGAAGGCGGGCCGGTCTTCCCGCACGAAATTCGAGCGGTCGAGCTGGAGTTCCTTGCGAGTTCAACCGACCCGCCCAGCCGCGCGTTCATTGAGTCCTCGCTCCGCGCTTGATCCGCGATTACGAGTGCGATTACGATCAGGGACTCCCCCTCCCCTAATCCGCGCCGCTCCCAATCCCACTCGTAATCTCACATCAAGCGCGGAGACACCCACGTTGGACGTTGGCTTCCTCCCTCGTCTCTTCCACTTCGTCGTTTCCGTTCCCTGCCGAACCTGTGCATATGGGAAGGGCAACATGTCGGTTCGCGATCAACACCTTATGCCCGCCCCGTGCGCTCCGTTTTGCGCCTCTTGCGCCTTTTTGCGGCTGTCCTCCTTCCGGTCAACAAATCGACAAAGCCGGGCGCGAAAAAATGTTGCATTGCCCTCAGGCAGTGATATGATTACGTGCTTGTGTCGGTTTCGGGCAGAGAAGGGATGGGGTGCGTATGCCGAAGAAGAAGACCAGGAAAGCGGCCGCGAAGCGCTTCAGGAAGACATCGAAAGGCAGGCTGAAGCACGCCAAAGCCGGCCGCAGCCATCTCCAGAGTTCAAAGTCCAGGAAGCGAAAGCGCGCGCTGCGCCATGCCGGCGTGCTGTCGCCGCCGGAAGAGAAACGAATCAAGAACCTGCTTGCGAGTTGAAGCCGGATCGGTTGTCGTGAGAAAATGATCCGGTTTCGAGGGAGGGAATCATGCCGAGAGCCAGCAACGCGCCCGCCTCGCGGCGGCGGCGAAAACGCCGCCTCGCCTTAGCCAAGGGCTTCCGGGGCGCGCGCAGCAAGCTGTTCCGCCAGGCGACCGAAGCGGTCGACCGCGCGATGCGTCTGGCCTATATTCACCGCAGGGAGAGGAAGCGGGACTACAGGAGTCTCTGGATCGTGCGCATCAGCGCCGGCTGCCGTCAACACGGGCTGAGCTACAGCCGATTGATGGAGGGCCTTTCCAAGGCCAGCGTGGCGCTGAACCGGAAGATGCTCTCGGAGATCGCCATCCATGACCCCGCCGGCTTCGCCAGACTCGTGGAAATGGCCAAGACGCATGTGGCGGGCTAGCAAAACCCCTGGCGCCCACGGCTGCGCCGGATACAACGGCGTGGAAGCTCTGTCGCAATCCCGAGCAAGTTCGCCCTGCGAAAGGTTTTTCGGCAGGTTCGGCTGAGCGCGCGGAAAGTCGAAGCGGCGTCCCGCCGCTTCCCCCCGGCGGCACCACGCGCCGCCGGGCAGTGCCGGGCCTCCGGCCCGGCGGAAGCGCCGGGGAACGCCGCTTCTACTTTTCGGGAAAGGGAGGACAGGATGTCGGAAGCAGCAAAACCGAAACGTGAACCGAAGAGCAACAGGGGCGACTGGGTCACTTACCGCCCTGAAATCAAAGTCCTGGACTGCACCGTTCGCGACGGCGGCCTGATGAACAACCATCGGTTCGACGACGGATTCGTGAAAGCCGTCTACGATGCGTGCGTGGCGGCCGGTATCGACTATATGGAGCTCGGCTACAAGGCCGCCAAGAAGCTCTTTGCCCCGACGGACTACGGCGCCTGGAAGTATTGCGACGAAGACGCGGTCCGCCGCATTGTGGGCGAAAATCCGACGGAGCTGAAGTTGACGGCCATGGCCGATGCGGAACGTACGGATTACCATACGGACATCCTGCCGTGCGAGGACAGCATTCTGGACGTGATCCGCGTGGCGACCTATGTCCATCAGATCCCGACGGCCATCGACATGATCAAGGACGCCCACGACAAGGGCTACGAGACGACCGTGAACCTCATGGCTATCTCCGCCGTGCAGGAACGGGAACTGGACGTGGCGATCGCCGCACTGGCCGATACTCCGGTGGGCACGATCTATCTGGTCGATAGCTGGGGCTCGCTGTACGGCGAACAGGTCCAGGCGTTGATGCGAAAGTACCTGGCCATGGCGGAACCGCTCGGGAAACAGGTGGGCATCCACGCGCACAACAACCAGGAACTCGCCTATGCCAACACCATCACCGCCATCGTCGAAGGCGCCAACCGGCTGGATGCCACGATCGACGGGATGGGCCGGGGCGCCGGCAACTGCCCGATGGAGTTGCTGCTCGGCTTCCTGCACAACCCCAAGTTCCACCTCCGCCCCGTGATCGAATGCCTTCAAAAGCAGGTGCGCCCCCTGCGACAGTCGATGAACTGGGGCTTCCAGGTCCCCTACATGCTGACGGGCCAGCTGAATCAGCATCCGCGCGCGGCCATGAAATTCCTGGACGCCGAGGACAACGACGACTTCCTGGCCTTCTATGACGATATCATAGAGGAAGAATAGACGGGAAAGGCGCATTTGGGACGGCTCACGAGGACGCTCGCTCTCCATGCGCACGGCTTCTGGAGGGCGAGCGTCCTCGCGAGCCGCGACACTGTAAAGTCGGAGAGGGATGCCACCCCGGCCCCGAGTGGATCAACGGCCTTTCCGCCGCGGGCGGATCGTCGAGGTGCCGGCGGCCGGCCCCACGAATACGAGGCATTTTGCAGCCAATGAACGCAGCCGATATCACCAGACTCACGCAGGAGGCGCTTGAAGAGGTGCGCTTGGCCGCCGACACGGCGGCTCTGGAAGCGGTGCGCATCAAGTACCTGGGCCGGAAAGGGCTGCTCCCCCAACTGATGAAGGCGCTCAAGGACGTCGCACCCGAGGAGCGGCCGGAATTCGGGCGGCAGGCCAACACGTTCAAGCAGGAAGTGGGCGCGGCCTTGAAGGCGCGCGGGCAGGAGCTGGGCGCCGGCCCGGCCCACACGGCCACGCTCTTCGATTGCACGGTGCCCGGCCAATGGCGCGGGCTCGGCTCGCGCCACCCGATCAGCCAGGTCATCGAAGAAGCAACCCGCATCTTTCACTCGCTCGGCTTCACGGTCGCGGACGGACCGGATATCGAGACCGAGTACCACAATTTCGACGCGCTCAACACGCCGGACGACCACCCCTCCCGCGACATCCAGGACACCTTCTGGCTGGAGACGGGAGAACTGCTGCGCACACAGACTTCGCCTGTTCAAATCCGGGTTATGGAAAAACAGCCGCCGCCGGTGCGGATCATTGCGCCCGGCCGCTGCTACCGCCGGGACACGACGGATGCGACCCACAGCGCGAATTTCCACCAGATCGAAGGCCTGTACGTGGACACGCACGTCTCCATGGCCGAGCTCAAGAGCGACCTGACCTACTTCGCCCGGCAGATGATGGGGCCGAAAGTCAACATACGATTCCGGCCGCATTTCTTCCCTTTCACCGAGCCGAGCGTGGAGTACGATTTCTCCTGCCACCTCTGCGACGGGCGGGGTTGCCGCGTGTGCAAGAACAGCGGCTGGATCGAGATTTCCGGCGCCGGTATGGTCGATCCGGCCGTCTTCTCCATCGTGGGGTACGACCCGGAGGCGGTCACCGGCTACGCGTTCGGCATGGGCGTCGAACGCATCGCCATGATCAAGTACGGCATTCATGACATCCGGCTGCTTTACGACAACGATTTGCGGTTCCTGCAGCAGTTCTGAACGATTGTAGAGGGCGGCTCACCACAGGTTCGCCCTCCATTCTGAAGCCCACGATGCGTTCATGGAGGGCGAGGCTGCGCCGAGCCGGGGATTCGGGAAAGCCGCCATTTGCGCACGAAGGCAGGCCGCGCAGGCAGGAATGCCTGTGCGGCTCGACCAACAGGGGAGAACAGGTACCCATGAAGGTACCGCTGAGCTGGCTGAGAGAGTACGTGGATTTCGATCTGCCCGCGGCGGAGCTGGCGGACCGGCTGTCGCTTTCCGGGACGGAAGTGGAAGGGTTCGCGACAGTCGGCGGCGAGTACGACAGGGTCGTTGCGGCGGAAATCCTGAGCGTGGCGCCTCATCCGAACGCCAACACCTTGTTCATCTGCCGCGTTGACGACGGGCAGTCGCAGCGTCAGGTCGTCTGCGGCGCGCCCAACACCGCGCGGGGGCTCAAGGTGCCTCTCGCGCAGCCCGGCGCGAAACTGCCGAACGGCATGACGGTCGAATCCGCCCGGATCCGGGGCCAGGCATCGGAGGGCATGCTTTGCGCGGAAGACGAGCTGGGCCTCTCGGACAACCACGCGGGGCTCATGGTGCTCGGGGCGCAGGTGAAGCCCGGAACGCCTTTCGCCGAGATTGCGGGGCCGCCGGAAACGATCCTGGATCTGGAAATCACGCCTAACCGGCCCGATTGCCTGAGCATCATCGGTATCGCGCGGGAAGTGGCTGCGCTGCTGGGCGCCGCGGTCCGCTTGCCCGGCGCCGAGTTGCCCGAGCACGGGCCGCCGGTGGCAGAGGCCACGCGCGTGGACATTCAGGATCCGGAGCGCTGCCCGCGCTACACCGCACGCGTGCTCGCCGACATCAGGATCGGGGCGAGCCCGCAGTGGATGCAGCGCCGGCTGACGCACTGCGGGTTGAGGCCTATCAACAACATCGTCGACATCACCAACTATGTGCTGCTCGAGTGCGGACACCCGTTGCACGCCTTCGACCGGGATCTGCTGGCTGAAGGGCGAATCGTCGTGCGGCGCGCCGCACCGGGCGAACAGATGGCAACGCTGGACGGCATCAGCCGCGCGATCAGCCCGGAGATGCTGGTGATCGCCGACGCGGCGCGGCCGGTCGCGCTGGCGGGAATCATGGGCGGCGCGGGCAGCGAGATTCGACCCGAGACGCACACGGTCCTGCTCGAAAGCGCGTATTTTGCGCCTGTCCCCATCCGAAAGACGTCCAAACAGCTCGGCCTCGCCACGGAAGCCTCCTACCGCTTCGAACGCGGAACGGACATCGGCCAGGTCGAATGGGCCAGCCGGCGCGCCGCCGCGCTCATGGTCGCGCATGCCGGCGCCGTGGCCTGCGCGGGGGTCGTGGACGTCTTCCCGGGCGGGCGCCCGGCACGGCGTGTCGGCTGCCGCCACGCGCGGGCGCGGGCCCTGCTCGGGCTCGAGATTTCGGATAGCGACATCGGCGATATCTTCCGAAGGCTGGGGTGCGCCGTCGTGGAAACAACAGCTTCGCGGACAACGGTGGAGATCCCCACCTTCCGCGTGGACCTGGAGCGCGAAGCGGACCTGATCGAAGAGGTCGCCCGCATACACGGGCTGGACCGCATACCCGTCCACCCGCCGCACGGACGGCTGGTCCCCAACGCCACCGATGCGCCCGTCCGCGCCGCGTTCGCCGCCCGCAACGTTCTGGTCGGGCTCGGGCTGGCGGAGTGCATGAACTACAGTTTCGTCTCCGAACGCCTGCTCGACCTGTTTGACCGGACCGCTCAGGCGGCCCGAATCGCCCTGCCCAACCCGATCAGCGCTGACCATTCCCTGCTGCGCAACAGCCTGATCCCGCAAGTGGTCGAGACGCTCGGGCGTAACCGGGCCAGGCAGGCGCAAGAGGCGGCCGTGTTCGAAATGGGGCGGGTCTTCTTCAAGGACGCGTCCGGCAAATTGGGGGAAGAGGAGCGGGTGGCCGCCGGCCTGATGGGGCCCGTCGGCAGGCTGCCGCTCGAGAAGAAACGGCCCGTGACGGATGAAGAGATCTTCGCATGGGCGCGCGGTATCCTCGAACACCTTTGCACCGCCTCGCAGCGGCGCGACGTCGCCCTGCGCCAGACCTCGACGCCCTGGTGTGAACCCGGTTGCGCGGCCGCTGTCATGATCGATGGGGCTGACCGCGGCGTGATCGGGCTCGTCTCGAAACCGATTCGAGACGAATGGCGGCTGCTCGGACCGGTTGCCGTCTTCGAGATCCGGACGACACCGCTGCTGGAACACGCGTTCGACGCCTGCCGGCTGACGCCCGTTGCCGCCTATCCCGCCGTCACACGCGACATGGCGCTCATCGTCGACATCGGTGTCCGGCACGAGCAGATCCGGCAAATCATCGCCGAAAACGCGCCGCCGGAGCTGGAAACAGTCGAATTATTCGACATTTTTGCAGGGAAAAGTACCGCGCCCGGCAGGAAAAGCCTGGCCTATTCCTGCCGGTACCGATCGCAAGATCGCACCTTGACAGACGAGGAAGTCAACTGTTATCATATGGCCGTCAAGAAGGCGATAAAGGACCGTCTGGACGTAGATATCCGCGAGGGCCTGTGACGCCCTGCCCGGGATCGGCCGAAGGACGGTTTTTTCCGGCGCGAGAGTGGCTGCAGCAAGTCGTCTCGCGCGGGGAAAGACGGTAAGGTGGGGTACGGACCCTCGTATGAATTTGACTGATCTGCTCCTGATCCTGCCCGTCTGGCTGGCCTGGACGGCGGTGGTCGGATACATAGTGTTGGTAACGGCGACGAACGGCTTCCGCGGAGAAGCGTTAACGCTGCGATGCGCGGCCGGCTCGATCCGAAGTGGAGCGGGACGGCAGGCATCGATGTTCTGTGACTCATCAAGTTCATATCGACGCGAGGTAAAAAATACCCTGCCTTGTTCGTGTACGGCCCAAATCCTCTGAGCCAACACTTTTGACAAGGGGACTCGAAATCGGCCGGTGATCCGACGCCCGCAGCCATAAGCCGGGACCGGAAAGCCGACCGCTAGAGCACCCACCTTGGAAACGAGTATCAGAGACTGCGGCCGAACGGCAAATGGTGGGGTATTTTTTTCCCGGGAACGCGTCATGGACTTGTTCGAGCAGGAAAGCCGCAGGCCGAATGCGTCGCGCCGGCAACCGCTGGCCGCCCGGTTGCGCCCCAGAACGCTCGACGAGGTGGTCGGCCAGGACCACCTGCTGGGCCCGGGCAAGCTGTTGCGGCGCGCCATCGAAGCCGACCGGCTCGGAAGCCTCATCCTGTACGGACCGCCGGGTTGCGGAAAGACCTCGCTGGCCGAAGTCATCGCCGCGGCGACCCGCCGTCATTTCGAACGGACGAGCGGCGTGCTGGCCAATGTGGCGATTCTCCGGCGCCTGCTCGAATCCGCGGAACAACGCCGCACCGTGCTGGACAAAGAGACGATCGTCTTCATTGACGAGATCCATCGGTTCAACAAGGCGCAACAGGACGTTCTGCTGCCCTATGTCGAGACCGGCGCTATCACCCTGGTCGGGGCCACCACCCACAACCCCTTCTTCTTCGTCAACAGCCCCCTCAATTCCAGGTCGCAGATATTCCAGTTGGAGGCACTCTCGGAAGAGGCGATCGTCACACTCCTGCGCCGAGCGCTCACCGACGAGCGAGGCTTGGCCGATATGCGGGTCGAAGCCGAAGCGGCCGCGTTGTGTCATCTCGCACGCGTCTGCGAGGGCGATGCGCGCCGCGCGTTGAACGCCCTGGAAATCGCCGCGCTCACCACGCCCCCGGCGGCGGACGGCGCCGTCCACTTGACTCGCGCGGCGGCCGAAGAATCCATCCAGAAGAAGGCGGTCGTCTATGACCATGACGAAGACGGCCACTACGACACGATCTCCGCGTTCATCAAGAGCATCAGAGGGTCCGACCCGGACGCCGCTGTCTACTGGCTCGCCAAGATGCTCTACTCGGGTGAAGACCCGCGCTTCATCGCCAGGCGCCTCGTCATCGCGGCCTCTGAAGACATCGGCAACGCGGACCCACGCGGATTGCTCCTGGCCGCCGCCGCCATGGAGGCGGTCGAGTTCGTGGGCATGCCCGAGGCCCGGATCATCCTGGCTCAGGCAACCGCCTACCTGGCCTGCGCGCCGAAAAGCAATGCGTCCTATCTCGCCGTCGACAAGGCGACCCGGGACGTCGAGGAAGGGCGAACCCTGGCCGTGCCGAAACCGCTGCGTTCGAGCGGATACAAGGGCGCCCAGCGGCTCGGCCATGCGGGCTACAAGTACGCCCATGACTACGACGGGCACGTCGTCGAGCAGGAGTACGCGGCCGTGCCCAGAACCTACTATGAGCCGACGGCTGAAGGTTACGAGGACGTCATCCGCAAACGTCTGGCGCACTGGGCACGCGTGAAACGCCGGCAAGCGCAACAGACAGCCGGTGACGAACGGGCAGACGCCACGAGCCCGGAACGGGCGGAAGCGGCAGCGCAGGCGCCCGGCGAGCGAAAGGCATGACAGACCCAGACACAGCAGAAGCGAAGAAACCGATCCGGGCCCTCATCGGGCGCAAGCGCCGGGCGCTCGATCCGGCCTGGGTCAAGGCGGCCAGCGAAGCCATCGCCGGCGCCGTCGTGCAGCTCGACGCCTTTGCCTCGGCGACGGTGGTTTGTTCCTATGTCGCGGTGCCGGGCGAAGTCGACACCCGCGCGCTCATTGCCGCGTGCCGCGCCCGGCGTAAGCAGGTGTGTGTCCCCGCCCTCCGGAAGGAGACGGCGCGCTACGAGTGGGCGTGGTTTCCGCCGGGGGCGGAACTCGTGACCGGGTCCGACCGGGTGCCGGAACCCAGCGACAAAGCCTGGGCGCCCGTCGACCGCGTGGAATTCGTTGTGGTGCCCGGTGTCGCTTTCGACCGGTCCGGGACCCGGCTCGGCCGTGGTGGCGGGCATTATGACCGCTTGTTGGCCGAGTGCCCGGGCTTCAAAGCGGGTGTCGCCTTCGAGTTCCAGGTGTTGCACGAAATCCCCCGCGCGCCGCACGACGTGCGGATGGACGCGGTGGTGACGGAAGCCAACGTGTACCGAGCCCGCTCCAGCTATGAATCGGGCGTCTGAGGAAGACGAAAGGACGGAAGAGTGGTGAACGATAGCGCCGACTGTTAGGATGGGAGATTAGGGCGAAGGATTAGGGCGAAAGATTAGGGTTGAACGGATGGCACAGGACTTCCCTCATGAGCAACTTGACGTATACGGCGTTGCTTTGAAGTTTGCGGCGCTTGCAGACGAAATGCTCTGCGCGTGGTCATCTTCATCGGCGGTCCATGGTCAATTTGACAGGGCCGTTGAAAGGGTATCTGGATGAATAACGCATGCCGAGCAGAAGTATGCCCCTAATCTTTCGCCCTAGTCTTTCGCCCTGATCTTCTGCCTGGGCGGAGACGACCTGGAAAATGGGGGAGAAGGCCGCCAAACGGCTGGACCGCTACAGTGACAGAACTTGGAGAAGGAAACATGCTTTTCAGCTTTGGCAGAACGGAATACTAACGAAGGAGGACCGATATGGAATGGCTGGCTATTCCCGCGCTCCTACTGGGGGCCGGGGCAGGATATGTGGTGCGCTTGTGGCTCGCGCGATACCGCACGGACACAACCGAAAGCAGAGCCAAGGCGCTGCTGGAGGAAGCGAAACGCGAAGCGGCGGTCATCCGCAAGGAGGCCGGAATCCAGGCGAAGGCGGAAGTCCTGCATGCCCGGGAGGAATTCGACAAGTCCATGGAGTCGCGCAGGCGAGAGATGGCGGAATTGGAGGAACGCTTTGCCCAGCGCGAGGTGAACCTGGACCGCAAGGTTGCCATGCTCGACAAGAAGGAGCACGCTCTGGACGAGAAGACGGAGGAACTGAGCAAACAAAGGGAGACGTTGGATACACTCCGCGAGGAAGCGGAGCGACTGGTCGCCGAGGAACGCGAGAAACTGCAGCAGGTCGCAGGCATGACGCAGGAACAGGCGCGTCAGACCCTGCTGGAGCGGATGGAGAAGGACGTGCGCGCCGACGCAGGCGCCATGATCCGGCGCCGGATCGAAGAGGCGAAGGAAACCGCGGAACGCGAGGCGAAGAACATCGTGACGTTCGCCATCCAGCGCTATGCCGCCGGGCATACGGGCGAGCTGATGACCAATACGGTCGCACTGCCCGATGAGGAGATGAAAGGGCGCATTATCGGCCGTGAAGGCCGCAACATTCGCGCACTCGAGGCGGCTACGGGGATCAACCTGCTCATCGACGATACGCCCGAAGCCGTCGTGATCTCCGGCTTTGACCCGATCCGCCGCGAGGTGGCGCGCCTCGCGCTCGAGCGCCTCATCGCCGACGGCAGAATCCACCCCGGCCGCATCGAAGAAGTCGTGGAGAAGGTGCGGCAGGAACTCGACGAAACCATCCGAACCACGGGCGAGGAGGCCGTCTTCTCGCTCGGCCTCCAGAGCGTGAACCCGGAACTGGTGCGGATGCTGGGGCGCCTCAGGTTCCGCTACAGCTACTCCCAGAACGTCCTGCAGCACTCGCTGGAGGTCGCCAACCTCATGAGCGGCATGGCCGCCGAACTGGAGCTGGACACGACGCTCGCGCGCCGGATCGGCCTGTTTCACGACATCGGCAAGGCGCTGGATCACGAGGTCGAGGGCGGGCACGCCATTATCGGCGCCGACCTGCTCAAACGACACGGGGAAGCGCAGGTCCTGCTCAATGCCGTCGCGGCGCATCATGAAGAGGTCGGGTCCGAAAGCCTCTATGCCACCCTCTGCGCCGCCGCCGACGCGATATCCGGCGCCCGGCTGGGCGCCCGCTCCGAGTCCACAACCGCTTACTTCAAGCGGATCGAGAAGCTGGAGGAAATCGCGAACAGCTTCGAAGGCATTGAGAAGAGTTACGCGATCCAGGCCGGGCGCGAAGTGCGCGTCATGGTGCAGCCCGACAAGGTGGACGACAATGAGGCCGCCGTCCTGGCCCGCAACATCAGCAAGAAGGTCGAGACCGAGCTCCAGTATCCCGGTCAGATCCGCGTGATCGTCATACGCGAGACCCGGTCCGTGGAGTATGCGAAGTGAGGGCGCCTTCGGCGCGAAACTCGAGCCTCGAAACTTGAAACTGGGGCTGTTTCCGGATGTCGATGAGGGGGACTGCGCACACATTGCACGTGCAGCGAACCCGGGGTTTCAACCTCGAATGCCCCGGCGCCAAGCACCCAATTTCAAGTTTCAAGTTTCAAGTTTCAAGTTCCAAGTTCCACATCGGGCACATGTGAGATGAAAGTACTCTTCGTCGGAGACATCGTCGGCGCGCCGGGCCGGACCGCTTTCGCGCGGGTCGTGCCCGACATGAAGCGCAGCGGCAAGGCCGACCTGGTTGTGGCCAACGCGGAGAACGTGGCGGGCGGCAAGGGCCTGACCGCGCCGCTGGCCGAGGAACTGTTTGCGAACGGGGCGGATGTGCTGACGCTGGGCGACCATGCCTGGAATCGCAGAGAACTGGCCGGCACCATCGACATGGAGCCGCGCATACTCCGGCCGGCCAACTTCGCGCCGAACTGTCCCGGGAAGGGCTGGCTGACCTTGGACGCCGACACGGGCCAGTCGGTGACCGTCGTCAACCTCGTGGGCCGGGTCTTCATGTCGAACTACGACTGCCCGTTCCGCGCCATCGACGCGATCCTGGCACGGCCCGCCGCGCTGGGCCGGGTGATCCTGGTCGACTTTCACGCCGAGGCGACGTCGGAAAAGGTTGCCATGTCGCGCTATCTCGATGGGCGCGTCTCGGCGCTGGTCGGCACGCACACCCACGTCCAAACCTCCGACGAAGCGGTACTGCCGCACGGAACGGCCTACCTCACCGATCTGGGCATGACCGGGCCCAAGGACTCGATCATCGGCTGTGAAGCGGACCCGATCCTGCAGGCGTTTCTCACGGGGATGCCCGCCCGTTTCCATGTGGCCAGCAACACGATCACGCTGGAAGGGGCGCTGGTGGACGTCGATGAGGGCACGGGGCGGGCCCGCGGCATCACACGCGTTCGTCAAAATGCCGACTGAGCCCAAAATCTACGGCGTCTTTGAGCTGACGCGGCTGATCAAGGCCACGCTGGAGGACACGATCGGCCGCGTCTGGATCGAGGGGGAACTCTCCAATGTGCGGCAGCCCTCCTCCCAGCACCTCTACTTCACGCTCAAGGATGAGCGCGCTCAGATTGCCGGCGTCATGTTCCGTGGGGATCAGCGCGGGCTGCAGTTCCGCCCTCAGGACGGGCTGCTGGTCCAGGCGTACGGAGAGGTTTCCGTCTACGAACGCAACGGGCAGTATCAGATCATCGTCCGGCAGATGCGCGAGGGGGGCACCGGCTCGCTGCAGGCTGCCTTCGAGGCGCTGAAGCGGCGGCTGCAGGCGGAGGGCTTGTTCGACGCGGCGGCGAAGAAGCCGATCCCGCTGCTGGTCCAGCGCGTCGGCATCGTCACCTCGCCGACCGGTGCGGCCATTCGCGACATCCTCAACATCGTCAGCCGCCGCTTCCCCAACCTGCACATCACGATCGCGCCGGTCCGCGTGCAGGGCGAAGGAGCCGCGCAGGAGATCGCCGCGGCCATCGACGGCCTCAACGCACGGGGCGGGTTCGATGTGCTGATCGTCGGGCGCGGCGGCGGCAGCCTGGAAGACCTGTGGTGCTTCAACGAAGAGAGCGTCGCCCGTGCCATTGCACGGTCCGCGATTCCCGTTATCTCCGCCGTCGGCCACGAAACCGATTTCACCATCAGCGACTTTGCCGCGGACCTGAGGGTGCCTACCCCGTCCGCCGCGGCCGAGTTGGTGGTCACGCGCAAAGACGCTTTCGAAGACTTGCTCCGGCAGGCCTCGCACCGGTTGACACAGGCGCTGGAGCGCCGCCTGCTGGAATGCAGAGGCCGGCTCATCGCCGCCGGCCGAAGCTACGTCTTTCGCGAGCCGGCGCATATGATCGGCCGGCACCGGCAGCGCTTCAGGGAACTCGGCCTGCGGATGGAACACCAACTCCAGACGCACGTGCGCGAAAAACAGCAGCGGCTGGACGAACTGGCCCTGAAGCTGACGCACGGCGCCCTGGAATGCCGGCGCACCCGCGCGCAACGGCTCAGCGCGCTGGCCGCCCAACTCCGGGTCCTGGACCCCATGGCCGTGCTGGACCGCGGCTACAGTGTGACGTGGGATGCAGCGGGAACTGTCGTCCGCGACGCGCGCCGCCTGCGGACAGGCGCGCGCGTGCGGACCCGGCTCGCCAGAGGAACATTCGAAGCGGAGGTGGTGAAATCGCATGACAAAGCAGACGCGCGAGAAGGAACTGAGCTTTGAGCAGGCGCTCGAGCGGCTCGAGGCGATCGTCGAGGAAATGGAGGGCGGTTCACTCAGCCTCGAGAAGATGACCGCCCACTTCGAGGAAGGGCAGACGCTGGTGAAGTTCTGCTCCAAGAAGCTGAACGAAGTGGAGCGCAAGATCGAGATACTCGTCAAGAAGGGCGATGGCGTCGAGGCCGAGCCGTTTGAGGAGCAGGCAGACCCGCCCGCGCCGTAGGCCGATCCCGATTCGCGGCGCGGAATTCGCGAATCGTCATGGTTGACGGTTGATGGGCGATGCCGGCGCGGCCTGCCCGCCGAAGGCCTGGCGAAGGCGGCTCTTCGCCCCGATAGCCTGCAGCGCTGCGTTCGGATGCGCTTGCCAATCGTCCCGGCGCGTCTGGTCTTCTCTCGGGTGGAGGGCGAGGCTGTGCCGAGCCGCCCGCCAGTGCACGGCTTGCCCGTGGCCCCGGCTCGGCACAGCCTCGCCCTGCTATGAGGATACATGTCAACTCCTAATCATA
Organism: Kiritimatiellia bacterium; assembly: GCA_016929905.1. Classification (GTDB taxonomy): domain Bacteria; phylum Verrucomicrobiota; class Kiritimatiellia; order JAFGHX01; family JAFGHX01; genus JAFGHX01. The sequence goes on along the minus strand of JAFGHX010000053.1, from coordinate 478 downwards.
ACGCCTCTTCTCTCTTGCACTGGCCCTTCGGTCAATTTGTTGGCGGCCGGTGCTGCGTGCGGCCGTCGCCGATCGCAATCCCACTCGTAATCTCGAATCCCGGCGGAGCCAGCCGTTGGGCAAGTTCCCGCTCCGCGATTGATCGGAGATTATGAGTGAGATAATGATCTGCGAATCCTCGCGTCCTTGCTCCGCCAATCGGTGGCGCTGAGGATTCGGCGCGTCTTCGCCCCGATATCCGCCAGCGCTGCGTTCGGAGCGACACCGGAAGAAACGGAACAAGAGAGTTTCTTCGTCTTACTCTGCTACGTTTACTCTTCGTCTGCAGCCCGGCGAGACAGACCATCGGTCTGAATGGAGGGCTGCCTGTCCGCCTGTGGCGGAAGGCTGCGCCGAGCCGCTTCCACGGGCAACTCGTCGACTGGCGGGCGGCTCGGCGCAGCCTCGCCCTCCATCAGAAAGAAGAGGAAACGTTCCG
>JAFGHX010000478.1 GCA_016929905.1 Kiritimatiellia bacterium | reverse complement strand
GCAACGAAAAACAAGAAATTTTCGGGTGCTGAGAGGTCAGAGGTCAGAAGTCAGAGGTCAGTGATGCCCCCGGCGCGCTGCGTGACGCCGGATATGACGAGGTGGCAACTTCGTCTGGGGCCGTGTCGCTCACAGTAGAAGAGCAGTCCCTGGCTCGCCATAGCCCGCAGGGCGACGGCGGCTCGGCTCTTTCCCCCCCGGCTGCACGGAGTGCAGCCGGGGGCCCGGGCCTGCGGCCCGGTGGAAGCGGCGGGACGCCGCTTCTACTTTCAAGTTGCAGGTCAGGCAGAACGCCATGCTTGCTGAAAAGCCGCTGACCTCTGATCTCCGACCTCTGACCTCTGGGTTGCGGGCGAAGCCCGCATTAGATGTGGACTCACGCTCGATGGTTGATGGGCCTGAACGGGTCGAAGGGGCTATGCCGGAACGAGCCGTCCGTACGGGCGGTTGACGCGCAACGCGCTTCGGGGCCTGACCATTGACCATTGACCATCCCAATCCGCGCCAAGTTCTGACTTGGCGCGGATTGGGCGGGCTGCTTCCTCGGTTTCATAGCGCGCCGAGGTTCACCAGGTTGTACCCGACGGCCGAAAGGCGGCGATTGGCGGCATAGAGCGGGTCGGCATAGCGGGCCGCGGCGTCGGGCGAGTCGACGGCGCGGCGATCGGCCCACACGCGCAGCGTGCCGTCCGGATGATAGGTCAGGATCTGTTCGCCCGGCCGATCCAGGAACTTCGCGGCCATGGCGACGGGCGCGCCGACCGAACCGAGCGTGTTCCCGTCGCCGTCGATCAGCTCGCCGTGCTGGTCCGTGCCGCCCCGGACCAGTTCATGCCGCCCGTCACCGTTGATGTCGACGGGCAGCGTGCCGTAGACGCTGAACGGGAGCGTGCGTTCCTCGCCGGACAGCGCATCGAACACGAATTCCTCGCAGCCGCGCCGGAACCGCCCTTCGCGTCCGCAGCTCTTGCCGCCGATCCGGACGGCCATCGCGAGCAGCGCGCCGCCCGGCCCGATACGCGCGGCCCAGCCCATATCCATGTGGCCTTCGTCGACGCGGCCCCAGACCCGTTCGCCGCGCGCGTCGAACAACGCCACGCGCGGCGCTGTCTGAGGCGCGCCTTCACGGCACGTATAGACGAAGCGGCGGCCCGACGCCCGATCGTGCACGGGCTGCGCCACGTCGGAATGCGCGCGGTACGAATCGCGGTCGCCGCAGAACAGTTCGCGGCCCGTGTCCAGCTCGATGCACCGCTCGCCCCAAAGCACCTCCTGCACGCCGTCCTTGTCCAGGTCGGCGACCGCGCACATGTGGCTGCCGCGCGCGCCCGGCGCGTCGCGCCCGACGCGGAACGCCCAGCGCGCGCTCATGTCCGGCCGCCACGCCTGGAGCGCCATCTCGCCGTACGTGCCCTGTGCCGTCACGAGAACGGGCTCATCCTTCGCGTAGCCGCCCAGAATGAAGTTCCTGAACAGGTGCGACATCGGCTGCTGCCGCGGCACCGCCGGCCACGGCCACTGGCCGGTCGTGGCGCCGGTGCGCGCATCGAGCCGCTCAAGCCGGTAGCCGCTCAGCCCGAGCGGATGGTCCGCGTTCGTGTTGTTCACGAACCAGATCTCGTCCGTGCCGTCCCCGTCCAGATCGAACGGGAAGACCGGGCAGAACCAGGCGCCGGGCACCACAGCCCGGCCCAGATCCCGGCGCCACAGGACGGCGCCCTCCGCCGTGACCAACGCCAGCTTCAGCGTGTCGCTGGGGAAGAAGAACATCTCGACGTACGGATCGTCGTCGAAATCCGCGCAATAGGCCGCCAGGAACGCGCGTGGCGCGCCCGGCCCCAGCGCGACCGGCGCCGCGCGCAACTGCCGCACGGGCGAACCCAGCGCGACTTCGAGCAGAACCTCCAGCTCGACGGGTTGGGTCGGCATCTGTGGCTCCTCCTGAAAAAAACGCCCTCTGACCCGAACGTTTTCACGCCGGCCAGAGGGCGTATTGAAGAACCCTTCACCCGAGGCGGCGCACACGCGCGTTCGGCCTCCGGCCGCGCAGCCTCCGGCTGACACGTCTCGAGTTTCGGGTTGCCAGTCTGCGAAAGCCCGGCCCGAATGTGGAATCCGAGCCGGGCGCGCCAAGCCTACATCTTACCGAGAATCTTGACCAGATCCGCGGTCCGGTTCGAGTAGCCCCATTCGTTGTCGTACCACATGGTCACTTTCACCATGCGCCCCTTCTTCGGCACCACGACCGTGTTGTGCGGGTCGAAGATGGAGCTGTGCGGATTGTGAATGATGTCCGAAGAGACCAGCGGATCCTGCGCATACTCGATGATCCCCTTCATCGGGCCCTTCGCCGCCGCCAGCACGGCCGCGTTGACGTCCTCTTTGGTCACCGCCTTCTTCAGCTCGACGGTCAGATCCGTGATCGACCCGGTCGGAACGGGCACGCGCAGCGCATAGCCGTCCAGCTTGCCGTTGAGCTGCGGGAGCACCATGCCGACGGCCACCGCGGCGCCCGTGGTGGTGGGCACGATGTTGATCGCCGCCGCCCGTGCGCGCGTCTTGTGCTTGTGGATCGTGTCCAGCATGCTCTGGTCGTTCGTGTAGCCGTGGCAAGTCACCATCAGGCCCTTCACCACGCCGAACGTCTCATGCAGCACTTTCACGACGGGCGCGAGCGAGTTCGTCGTGCAGGAGGCGTTCGAGACGCACGTCACGCTCCGCTTCAGTACGTGGTCGTTCACGCCAAGCACAACCGTCTTCGCCGTCCCTTTGGCCGGGGCGGAGATGATCACCTTCTTCGCGCCCGCCTTCAGATGGCTGTCGTAGCCGGGCTTGCCCGTCTTCTTGTCCAGGTTGGAGGTGAAGATGCCGGTGGACTCGATCACCACTTTCACCTTCAACTTGCCCCATGGAAGCTGGGCCGGGTCGCGCTGGGACAGGACCATCACCTTCTTGCCGTTCACGATCAGCGCGTTCTTCGTATGCCGGACGGTGCCCTTGAACTGACCCTGCGTCGAATCGTGGCGCAACAGATACGCCAGCATCTCCGCGTCCGCCAAATCGTTGATGGCTACGATATCGAAATTCGACTTGTGCTCGCACATCGCGCGAAAGACCAGCCGCCCGATCCGACCGAAACCGTTGATGCCTACTCTTACCGCCATGGTCCCCTCTCCTTTCCCTACCGCCGTCTTGGATTTCCGCCGCCGCCCCCGCCCGCCGCGACCCGCTCCGCCTCAACCCGGCCCGAGCGAACCCGCACCCGCGCGGGGCGCGCCACTCTGAATGGAGGCAGAACTATAGGCGGACTCCGCGCGGATGTCAACAGCGCGTCGAGCAAGTTCGTGCCTGTGCCCGAGCCGGCCAGGGAGTTCAACCGGAGGCTGCTCGGCCTCTGGCCGAAAGGTGGCGAGAAGTCTAGGGGCAAGTCTTCGGCAGGGGTTGCGCGGGCGTCCGACTAGCGACGCCACCGGCGCGCTGTGCGCCGCCGGATATTAGGGAGGCACAGACGTGCGGGCACGTCGTTCCGACCTGGGCTTGGCGCGAGGAAGAATTGTCCACGAAAGGTCGCGGAAGAAAAGCGAACGCAGCAACTTTGAGTTGTTTGCGCCGCCGACGGCGTATGGAGCCCATAGGATAACGCGGCGCAAACAGTTCAAAGTTGCTGCATGTTCACCCGCATGCCGTTCCATATTTCGCGTGTTTTTCGCGATATTTCGCGGGCAGAAAACCACGCAAGAACCGCCAGGTTTCAGACGTTGAACAGGAACCGGATGATATCGCCGTCGCGCACCGCGTAGTCCTTGCCTTCGGTGCGGGCGACGCCGGCCGCCTTGCAGGCCGCCTCGCTGCCGTGCGCGAGCAGGTCGTCGTAACCGAGCACCTCCGCGCGGATGAACCCGCGCTCGAAATCCGTGTGGATCGTGCCGGCCGCCTGCGGCGCTTTCGTTCCGCGCGGCACGTGCCAGGCCTGCGCCTGCCGGGACTGAATGGTGAAGAAGCTGATCAGGTCCAGCGCGTCGCGCCCCGCACGGACCAACTGGGAGAGCGTGCCTTCCGCGATCCCATACGACGCCAGGAACTCCGCGCGCTCGTCGGCGCCGAGATCGATAAGCTCCTCTTCCATGCGCGCGGCGATCGTGATCACCGGCGCCGACTGCCGGGCCGCATAGTCGCGAATCGCGCGCACGTGCGGGTTGTCCGGCCCGATCGCGTCTTCGTCGACGTTCGCGCAGAACACGACCTTCTTCGCGGTCACCAGCCCCAATTCCCGGTACAGCGCGCGTGCCGTGTCCGTATCCCTGCCGGGAAAGGCCAGCGCCGTGCCGCCCGCATTGAGGTGCTCGAACAGCTTCTCCGCCAGGTCCAGGCTGGGCTTGAGCCCTTTGTCGTTGCGGATCTGTTTCGACAGGCGCTGCACGGCGCTCTCCGTCAATTGCGTATCGCGCAACAGCAGCTCGGTCTCCACGATCCCGATATCGCGGACGGGGTCCACCTCGCCCGCCACGTGCGCCACGTCGTCGTCCGAGAAGCAGCGCACCACGTGCAGGATGGCGTCCGTCTCGCCGATCGTGGCCAGGAACTGGTTGCCGAGCCCCTCCCCCTTGCTCGCCCCTTTCACCAGGCCGGCGATATCGACGAACGCGACCGTGGCGGGTGTGACCTTCTCCGGCTTCGTCAGTTCGGCGATCTTCACGAGCCGTTCGTCGGGCACGGGGACCACCGCGTGGTTCGGCTCGACCGTGCAGAACGGGTAGTTCTCCGCGTTCGCGTGGTGCGCGCCGGTCAACGCGTTCAGAATCGTCGATTTCCCCACGTTGGGCAGACCCACGATGCCGATGTGCAGACTCATGCGGTGCAGTGTCGGGGGCCGAGTGCCGGGTGTCAAGAGGGAATGGTTGATGGGCGATGGGCGATGGGCGATGGTCAATGGGCAATGGGCAATGGGCGATGGTGAGCTGTTGGCGTGTTGAGGAGTCTACGGCGAGAGAACTGCGCCTGGCGAGGATCGAACTCACAACCTTCGGCTCCGGAGGCCGACGCTCTATCCAATTGAGCTACAGGCGCATCTGAAAAGGATATGCCGGAGTCTACCCCCCCACCCTGCCGGGCGTAAAGCACAATCTGACGGGAGCAAGGGCACGGCGCCGAGCTTCGCCTCTGGCCGCGTGCCACGCTTGGGCGCGTATTCGACCCGACACACGCCCAGCATGCGCGTTCACTCGCCGTCCCGTTCCCCGGCGCGGCGGGATTTCGATCAGGAACAGGTCGTATCCGTGTTTCCGGTTGGCGTTCCCCGACGATCTCGCCATCGTGCCGGCTCCGGGTCGCGCGGGGATTGCCTGGACGCCAGATGACGAATCGCCGTGGAGAAGCTTGCCGGACCGCTTGGCTTTGGATATCATCGGGAAGAACCGGAAGGTCGGTCCGGACGTGTCCGGCGAAAACGGACGCATCCTTGTTCCATGATGCGGCCATCTCCGCATTTCCGACACGTGTGTCTAGAATGCACATGTTCTGCGAGATAAGACGAACCGGGAATGAACGTCGAACATCGAACATCCAACATCGAACGTCGAAATCAGAGGCTCTCCCGGATTCGGGGAAATCTGCACCGCACCGAGAGCCCCGTTCGAAGTTCGATGTTCAGTGTTCGATGTTCGATGTTCGGTCTGAACCCAGTGGCTCGGGCGGGCCGGGAACATGACGACCTGCAGCGCAGAACCAGCGGCTGCACGCGACCGCGTACCGCGGCGCGTGAGCCGCGCCGTTCGGAGCGGAAGGACGACGGAGGTGATTCGCTGGCGAGAGTCGAATGCCGTCCCAATGGAGGGCGAGGCTGTGCCGAGCCG
>JAFGHX010000477.1 GCA_016929905.1 Kiritimatiellia bacterium | reverse complement strand
GGCGCGCCGTTGGCGCTTGGGTGGAGGTTTTTCTGGGGATTCCTGGGGCGTTGCCCCAGGCTGAATATGAGGCGCGCCGTTGGCGCTCTGGTGGAGGTTTATTGTGATGATGTTTTGGGGCGTTGCCTGAATATGAGACGCGCCGCTGGCGCTCTGGTGGAGATTTGTTGTGATGGGGCTCACAACCCGAACTTTGGCACGGCGTTCGCTGCGTTTCTACTGGCGCACGAACGTGAGCGTGTTGCTGGGCGTGATCGTGGCGGGGGCGACGCTGAGCGGGGCGCTGCTCGTTGGCGATTCGGTTCGGTTCAGCCTGCGTCGGTTCGCGCTGCTTCGGCTGGGCCGTACGGAGGCGGCGATGCGGACCCGGCACCGTTATTTCAGTGACGATCTCGCCGTTGCCCTCGAAGAGAAGCTTGGGGGCGGGGAGGTGGCGGCCGTTCTTAACCTGGAGGGCATGGCGATTGGGCAAGACGCCTCCGGTGCGAACCGGAGGCAGGTCAACCGCATACAGGTTCTGGGGGTTGACGCGCGGTTCTGGGCGGTGGCGGGCGGGCCCGGGCTGTCCGTTGCGGCGGACGAGGCGGTTCTCAACGCGAAGCTCGCCGCCGAGCTCGGCGTCAGGGTGGGCGACGAGGTGTCGATCCGCGTGGCGAAGCCGAGCTTGATGCCGCGCGATGCGCCGCTCTCGTCACGAAAGGAGAGCCTGACCGAACGCGGGACGCTGACGGTGAAGCGGGTCATCGCAGACACCGAGGGGGGCCGGTTCAGCCTGGAGGCGAACCAGATTGCGCCGTACAACGCGTTTGTCGATCGCGCCTGGCTCCAGAGCCGGATCGACCTGCCGGCGCGGGCCAACCTGCTGATCGTGGCCGGCCGCGGCGCGGGCGGCGCGGTCGCCGAAGAAGCGGATCGCGCCCTGAAAGACGTATGGCGGCTGGAGCACGCGGGCATGACGTTGCGCGAATTCCGCCAATGCGGCCTTTGGCAACTGGAGAGCGACCGGGTGTTCCTGGATCCGGTCGCGGCGCGCGCCGCGTTGGCCGCGACCGAACGGTCTGTCGGCGCGTTGACCTACCTCGTCAATTCCCTCAGTTGCGGCAGCGGGACGCAGCGCCGGAGCACGCCCTACTCGTTTGTCACGGCGGTCGCGCCGTCTTCCGATCCGGGTCTGAGCGTTGTGCCCGCCGGCATGCGCGACGACCAGATCCTGATCAACCGCTGGCTGGCGGATCATCTGGCGGCGGGCCCCGGGGACAGGGTGGACGTCGCGTATTTCGAGATCAGTCCCTCGGGCACGTTCATTGAGAAGACGCGTTCGTTCTCGGTTCTCGGGGTTGTGGAGATGGACGCGCTGGCGGCCGAACGCGCGCTGGTCCCCGACTTCCCCGGCTTGACGGACGTGGATCGCTGCAGCGATTGGGACATCGGGATGCCCATGGATGAAGAGCGGCTGAAGGACAAACCGAACGAAGCATACTGGAACACGTATCGGGCCACGCCGAAGGCGTTTCTCACTCTGGCGGCCGGGCGCGCGATATGGGCGAATCGGTTCGGGGATTTGTCGGCCGCGCGCTATCCGCTGGACCCGGCCAAACGGGCGACCTTGCAGGCCGCGATTCGCGACCGGATCGACCCGCAAAGCCTCGGCTTCGTCTTTCTGCCCGTGCGTGAACAAGCGATGAAGGCCGTGAGTGAAGCCATCGATTTCGGGCAGCTGTTCATCGGCATGAGCTTCTTTCTCATTGCGGCCGCGTTGATGTTGACGGGGCTGTTGTTTGTGTTTGGGATTCAGCATCGCGCCGAGGAAATGGGAACGCTTCTGGCGCTCGGGTTCCGGACCGGGCAGATTCGGCGTCTGTTCCTGTGGGAAGGCGGTGCGCTTGCGGCGATCGGCGCCTTGACTGGGGCGGCATTGGGTACCGTGTACACGCGGGCCTTGATGTGGGGCCTGGGCACCTATTGGCAGGGCGCGGTGGCGGGCTCTGCCCTGCAGTATCACGCTGAGCCCGCGACGCTTGTGACGGGTATTGCGGCGAGTTCCGTTTGTGCCCTCGCGGCGATGCTGCTGGCGATGTGGCGGCAATCGCGTCGCTCCGCGCGCGAGTTGCTGCAGGCGGATTGGAGTGCGATTTCTGCGGTCTACCTCGGGCAGAGCCGGGCGGCCGTCCTCGGCCGCCCGGGGCCGGGCGAGGACGCCCGGTCTACTCCTCTTGCCCGACGGCGCTGCTCGGGGCGCCGGGTACCGTGGGGATGGCTCCTCCCGAGTACAGGCGTGCTGGTGGCCGGTCTGGGGATTGTGGCTGTGGTGGTGACCGGCGTCGAGAGCACGGCGATGGCGTTTTTCGGGGCCGGCGCTCTCTTGCTGGTGTCCGGCATGGGGTTCATCGGCCATGGGCTGGGACGGCTGGGCCGGGCGACGGCCGCGAGCGGCGGGCGTCCTTCTTTGAATGCGCTCGGCATTCGCAACGCCGCGCGGCGGCGCGGGCGCAGCCTTACGGCTGCCGGCCTGCTTGCCTGCGGCTGCTTCATGGTTTTCGCGGTCTCTTCGATGCAGGAAGACCTGCGGGCGCATGCCCGTGAGCGCTGGTCCGGGACCGGCGGGTTCGAATTGTTTGGCCAATCCACGATTCCCGTGCCCGGCGCGTTGGAAGGCGATGCCGCGCGCGAAGAGTTCCAGCTTGCCGACGATGCGCAGCTTGCCGGGATTGGGGTCACCTCCATCAAGGTTCACGACGGCGACGACGCGAGCTGCTTCAATTTGAACCGGGCGCAGACGCCGCGCCTGCTCGGGGTCGACCCGGAGGCGTTCGGCCGCCGCGGCGCTTTCATGCCGGAGGGGATGGACGCCCGATTCTGGCAACTCTTGTACATGCCGCTGCCGGACGGCCTGGTGCCGGGATTCGCGGGCGATATGGACACGGCCATGTGGGGGCTGCACAAGAAAGTCGGGCCCGAGAAGGGCGAGACGCTGTTCTATCGCGACGAGCGCGGAGACGTGTTCAACGTCAAGCTGGTCGGCGCGTTGCCGATGCGGCTGTCGGTGTTCCAGGGCAGTGTCCTGATCGCGAAGGCGCATTTCAACGGCCGGTATCCGTCGGAAGACGGGTATCGCATGTTCCTGTTTGATGGGATCAGCGGCGATGTGGGCGCGGTGAGGCGTCGGCTTACGGTGAAGCTGGAGCGGGTCGGGCTGGACGTCACGACAACCGTCGATCGGATGCTGGAATTCTACTCCGTTGTCACCACGTACCTGGCGATGTTTCTGGTGCTCGGCGGGCTGGGGCTGCTGTTGGGCAGCATCGGCCTGGGCATCATCGTGCTGCGCAACGTGTTGGAACGCCGCGGCGAACTGGCGTTGCTGAAATGCGTCGGCTTCTCGCAGGGACAGGTGGCGCATGTGGTCGTGGCCGAACACGCGTTGTTGTTGCTCGCGGGCCTGTTTGTCGGGGTGGGCTCCGCGGCGGTTGCCCTATGGCCAAGCCTTCGTTCGCCGTCCGTGCATGTCCCCTACGCCACGATCGGGCTGCTGTTGGGTGGCGTCCTCGTGGGCGGCCTGTTGTGGATCGTGGCCGCCGCGCGCCTCGCGTTGCGCCGGCCGCTGGTCGCGGCGTTGAGGAGTGAGTGAGAGCGGGGGACTGTGGGACTGTGGGACTGTGGGACCGTGGGACCGTGGGACCGTGGGACCGTGGGACCGTGGGACCGTGGGACTGTGGGACCGTGGGACTGTGGGACTGTGGGACTGTGGGACTGTGGGACCGTGGGACTGTGGGACCGTGGGACTGTGGGACCGTGGGACCGTGGGACTGTGGGACCGTGGGACCGTGGGACTGGAAGGATGGAAGACCGGGGGGATGGACGCGATGGAGTAGGGGCGGGAGCTTGAAACCCCGCACCGTGCTATGCTCTGGTGCGGGGCCGATCCTCAACCCCGGGTGATTCGACAAGGTTCTCGACAAAGTTCTCGACAAGGTTCTGCTAGAACGCCCGTCTCTGCTCCCGATACTGCGTCGGGGCCGAGCCCATGACCTTCCTGAACACGCGCGAGAAGTAGTACGGGTCCTCGTAGCCGAGTTGCGCGGCGATTCGGTTCATCTTCAGCCGGGTCGTGAGGATCAGCTCGGCGGCGCGCTGCATTTTCAGGCGAATGAAGTAATCGATGGGCGAGTGGCCCGTGCGTGCCTTGAACTGTTGCGAGAAGTGCGAGGGGGACAGCCCGCAGCTAGCGGCGAGCGTTTCGACGGCGAGCGGCTTCGCGAGGTGCCTGCGCATGAAAGCGATGATACGGTCCAGTTCGAACGGATCCTCACGGCGCGAGGCGCGGTAGTTTCTCTGCAGCGCGAGATGGGAGAGCATCTGCTGCAGGCACGCGGCGGCATGGAGCAGGCAGGGATAGGTGTGGCCCAGGTACAGCGTGTCGTAGATTTCGGCGAACGATGAGGCCACTCTGGGGTCATCACCGACGCGGAGGACGGGGCGATCGCGGGACACGCCGAGCGCATCCAGCAGTGGGTCGCACGCCGCACCGAGGAAATGGACCCAGTGGAAAGCCCACGGATCCTTCTTGTCCGCCGTGTGGGCGTGGGGTGTGTTGGGATAGATGAAGAACATGTCGCCCGGGTTCACGCCCCACTGACGGCCTGTCACGTCGTAGACGCCTTTGCCCGTGAGGCAGTACACGACGGTGTGTTCCTCGAACTCAGAGTGTTCGATCCGCCAGCCGGGCGTGCATTGGCTGGACCCGATCATCTGCACACGAAGCTGTTCGAGCAGCCCCCGGCGCGGCAGCGTCGCGTAGACGCTTTCGGGCACGACCAGGACCTTCGGGCGAGCAGGCGTGCGGCGGGCTGTACGGGTGTTTTCGGGCATCCGGCGGCCCCTTTCTGTTCGACGCGGACAGGATAGCGTCAGGCAAAAGGATTGTCCATCATGTTTCAGTATAATCCATTGTTTTGGCGACAATGGCCGGACTAGTATTCCGGCGGAAAATGCAGCAACCCTGCAGGGACCCGCGCGCGCGGCGGGGCGGACGTTGAGTCAGACGCCTGCCTTCTGGAAGGCTGAGCGACCGTCACATCAGTTCATGTTTGCCACCGCAACGGATGACGGCTACTTTGCGTGAGGTGCAGCCTTTGGCGGAGTGGCCGGGGAGGGCCCACACGATGCGAAGCTATGCACGATCTGTCGGATCCGTCCGACCTGTCCGATCTGTCCGACTGGCCGCGCTCGTCCTGGCTGCGTTGGCGGCGGGCGTTCCGTTCACCCGGTCCGCCGCGGCAAGCCCGCCGCTCATCAACGACCCGGCCAACGCCGAACTGAACGCGAAACGGGAATACCCCTATCTCGCGCCGGCGCACTGCGACAAGTTCTACGGCAAACTGCCGCGTCTGTATCTGCACGGCTTGTGGAAGCTGATGGTGTTGCCCGACAACGAGACAAACGAGCTGAGCACCACGGACTATCGGTTCACGGACGGGGGCGTCCAGCGCGGGTTCTGCGGGGCCGATTTTGACGACTCGGACTGGCCGGATTTCTACATACCGCAGAAGATCGTTCTGGAGACGAACAACGTGTTCGGCATCGCGATGGAGCCGATGTCGGAAGGCAGCCGGACGGATTTCATCCAGGACGGCTACTCCTATCTGGCCGTTCGTTTCGTGGTGCCGGCGGATCAGCGCGGCAAGCGTGTGATCCTGCGCCTGGGCGCGGCGAACAACCTGCCGATCCTCTACGTGAACGGGGCGGAGGTCGCCCGCCCGCGCAACCATCAGGTTTCGGGCCATGCGGACCGGCACGGGCTCGACATCACCCGCTGGCTCGATGTCCGGGGCGTCAATCGGCTGGTGGTTCGCACGTACAACGTCTTCCACCTTGCCCGCTACGGCACGCGCAACATCTCCTGGAACTGCAACGGCGTGTGGCAGCCGGTCTGGCTCGAGTTCTGGCCCGCGGCGCGCGTCGACTCCGTGCGGATTTATCCGGACTATCCGGAGAAGATCCGCGTCGAGTTGAACGTGGACAACGGCGGCCAGGCGGGTGAAAAGGAAATCGAGCTGGCGGTTGAGCCGTGGGAGGGCCGGTGCTCGCTGGCGGTCGACGATTCCGGCCGGCGCTGGCGGCAGGCGGCCGGCCGGCACAGGTTGGGCAAGGGCATCACGCGGCTCGAAGCCGCGATGGCGTTGTCGGGCATCAAGCCGTGGCACATGGACGCGCCGTACGTGTACAGCTTGAAGGTGTGGATCGACGGGCAGCTCGCGGGCTGGGACACGTTCGGGATGCGCGCGGTGCGGCGCGAGGGGCGCAAGATCCTGGTGAACGGCAAATCGGCCTACTTCTTCGGCGTCGGCTGGAGCGATGGCGCAGACTTCCATGTAATCCAAGCGGCGCACGGCGGCCAGGTGGCCATTTCGCTGAATAAGAACGATTTCCTGGCGCAGTTGCTCACGTTCTACCGCCGGAACCTGAACGCCAACGCGCTGGTCCGTGCAGAGTTTCAGCCGGAGACGGTCTATCAGTTCTGCGACGAGCTGGGCTTGGCGCGCTGGGACGAGCCGCTGCTGTACGCGGGCGGGCACCCGCCGCCCGGGTTCTATCGCGTCCGGAATCCCTTCTGGGCCGGTTTCCGGTTCGGCGGGCGCACGCCGGAACGGATTCAGAGTTGCGATGACTGGTGGCGCCCGTACTACCGGCGGATAGTGGACTTGAATTTCAACCACCCGTCGATTCTGGCCTGGGGCACGCCGACGGAGATGCACCACGACAACGGGCGTGAGAGCATGAGCCGGTTGGTGGAGATCATCCGCGCCTGCGGCGACTCGACGCGGCTGATCTGCCTGGACGGCACGCATTTCGCGCACCAGGCGCCCGCGAAGGGCGGGCGCACGGTGTGGTCGTGGTGGGGCGAGAACGAGGGGCTGCCCGGCATGGACTTCGTGCAGACGCACAACCTGCCCATGCAGTACGCGGGCGGGCGCGCGTTCGGATACGAGATAGACGAATTGCAGGTCTACGAGAAGCGGAGCCGCACGGCCTATGCCGCGCAAGGCGGCGTGCCCATGACGGCGTCGCCGGCCCTGCTGCTCGACACGGGCAACGCCGCGCCGCGCGCGCGGCTCAAGCACGAGACGGGCTACGACCTGCCGGCGCTGCTGGAGTACACGGGCCGGAAGTATCCGTGGTACGGCATGTACGTGTTCTACATGGCGCTGTTCGGCGTGCACGACAACGCGGCGAACACCCCGCTGCGGCAGCAGTACGTCGGGTTCGAGCAGCAGCGGCTCGGCGAGACATTTCGCATCCACAACGCGTTCTTCCGCGGTTGGGGCGCGGCCATGCGAAGCCATCACGAGCCGGACAACGAGCTGAGACGGGGCGACGTGCTGGACCCGGCCCTGATCCAGCCCGGCATTCTGGCCGCCTATATGAAGCGGCTGCAGCAGCGGATCCTGCCCGTGCTGGACTGGCATTTAAAGCACAACCTGTTTGCCGGCGAGAAGGCGGGCTACACGCTGTATGTGTTCAACGACGCGATGTCCGATTTCGGCGGCGGCCGGGTCGAATGGCGGCTGGTGCCCGGCAGCGCGTTCGAGCATTTCGGCAAGACCCAAACGGCGCCCGCGGTCTGCCGTTCCGAAGTGGCTGTGCCCCCGATTCCCGTTGGCGAGCGGTTCGAGACGCATGTGGAGGTGGCGGTGCCTGCGCAGGTCGAGCCGGGCCGCTACACCGTGGAACTGGTGTTGAACGGCGCGGGCGGTGAACTCGCGCGCAATACCTATCCCTTCTTCGTCGGGAACAGGGATCGGGCGCCGATCCCCTGCCGCAGGCGCGTGGCGTTGTATGAGACGGCGGCCGAACCCACGACGGCGGCCGCCGTGCTTCGGGACGCCGGCGTGCCGTTCCGGGCGCTGGCCGACTTCGCGGACCTGGCCCGGTTCGACGTGCTGATCGTCGCGCCGCGCTCGGTCGACCCGGCCTTGACGGCCGGCGGCGACCGGATCCACGAATGGGTGCGTGCCGGCGGGCGGATCCTGTGCCTGGAGCAGAAGCAGGCGGCTCCGGTCCCGTTCCTGAACCAGATGCGGTTCGTCAAGTGTGCCGGCCTGCACGTGGCCGAGCCGATCGTGCCCGAGCATCCGGTCTTTTCCGGGCTCGCGACCATGAAGGACTGGGACTGCCTCAACGACCAGCGCGGCGTGCTGTACCGCGGCGCCGTCGAGCCGGTGAGCGACGGCGTGCTCATGCTGGGCGGCGTGTCGAGCGGGGCGCGCAGCGACCACCTGATGCCGCGCGGCACTTTCCACTTCGGGATGGTGATCGCGGAACTGCGCGTGGGCAAGGGGCTGAGCCTCTTCTCGCAGGTGGAGGCCGTCGCCCGCTACGCGACCGACCCGGTCGCCCGCAAGTACCTGCGGCAACTGCTCGGCTACGCGCTGTCCGACGGGGCCGGCAAGTCGGCGCGCCCGGCGCCGGGCGCGCACGAGGCGGGCCGCGCGCCGCGCATGTCCACGCTCGACGCGCGCGACGCGGTCTATGTCGACCTGACCGCGCACTGCAACCGCGGATTTGCCGACGAGGGGCCGGACGCCGCCGTTCGCGGCTGGGACGGGGGCGGCCCGGAGAACGACATGCGCACGCTGCCGGTCGGCTTGCAGACGCTGGAAGGGGTGCCGTTTCGGATCGTGGATCCGCGGCAGAACGCGGGGCGAAGTTGCATCGTGCTCGGCGGCGGCATGTTGCCGCTGCCCGAAGAGGCGGCGGGCATTTCCGTAAAAAAAAAGGCGCGCGCTCTGCACTTCCTGCATACGCACGGGCATGGCGGTGAGACAAGCGCCTTCGCCAAGTACGTCGTGCACTACGCCGACGGCAGTACCGCCGAGATCCCGCTGATCTCCCGCAAAAACATCGACGGCTGGTGGGGCAACGCGCCGATCGAGGACGGTGTCGTCGCCTGGACCGGCTCCAACCCGCAGGCTGGCCCCATCTGCCTCTATCGGCACCGCTGGCCGAACCCGCACCCGGAAAAGATGCTCGATTCTGTCGACTTCGTCTCGCTCAGGACCGGCAAGACCGTGCCGATCCTCGTGGCGATTACCGCCGAGAAGTAGCCACTACGGACTTCGTTGCCGACACTCCGGATCAGTCGCGCCCGCCCACAACCCGCCGAATCCTGCCGGAATCCGTCCGGATCACAGTGCCGAGCCGGCGAAAAAGGGACGGATTTCGGCGTTATTTGTGGTAATCTGCGCGCCGTACCCGAAAAACAGGCGGAAAAATGTAACCGATCACGAGTGCGTGGTACTACGGGATAAGGAGGCAAGCCGGAATGGACGAGGCGATCACTCATCTGGTGGAACGCGCCCGGCAGGGCGACCGGGAAGCGTTCATTCAGCTCATGCTTGCCTGCGAGCGGGAACTGCGCGTGTTCCTGTCGGCGCACGCGCCGTCGGTGGACTTGATCGACGAAATCACCCAGGCCACGTACGTCGCGTGTTACGAGAACATCGCGAAGTACGCTTTTCGCGGGCCGTTTCTTGCCTGGCTCAAGGGGATAGCCCGGAATCTGCTGCTGAAAGAACTCCGCCAGAGCAGGCGGTTGGTCGCGATGGCGCCCGACGTGCTGGAAGGGGCGCTGGTCCGCGCCGGCATGGCTTCACTGGCGGAAGAGCGGCCCGCCGAAGACGAGGAACGGGCGGCCGCCCTGCTCAGGTGCATGGAGCGGCTCAGGGACAAGGCGCGGACTCTGTTGCGGAAACGATACGCCGAGCGGCGATCGGTGAAGGAACTGGCCGGCTGCTACGGCAAGTCGGAATCGTGGGTGAAGGTCACGCTCTATCGCATTCGGGACACACTGCGCGTGTGCATGTCCGGCGTCGGGAGCACGGTATGAACGACAGCGGACTCGAGTTGCTGGTCGAGGACTTCCTGGAGCATGCCGGCGGCGGGGCCGCCGGGGCGGAGCTGGCTGAGCGGGTCAGCGCTTCGGAGGAAGCACGGGACCGTTTTGTCGGCCAGGTGCGCGTGAGTCTCATGCTGGATGAACTTCTCTCGGAGCGTGACCCGGCGGAGTCCCGGCGCCGGATCGAAGCGGCGCTTTTCGCCATGAAGCCCTCCCCGGTTCCCATCGAAGACCTGCTCGACCGCAAGGCAGGCGGGCGGCCCCGGGCGGCAGTCCCCGTCTTGCCGCGCCCCTACGCGTTTGGCTGGTGGATCACGGGCGCTGCGGCCGCGATTCTCGTGGCGCTCGCCGTCTCGTTCAAGAGCCAATGGCCGCGCATCGAATTGGCCGATGCGGTCGCCTCCGTTCAGCGGGTCGAAGGCGAGGTCCATCTCCTGCGCGCGGATCGGCGGGTGCCGGCCCGGCCGGGCCAGACCGTTCGGCCGGGCGATCGGCTCGTGGCGGGTGCGGGTCAGAGCCTGGCCGTTCTTGCCTATTTCGACGCGACGCGTCTGGAACTGGGCGGGCAAACGACGATGCGCATCGAGGATGACACGGACAAGGAAGGCAAATGCGTGTTCGTGGAGCAGGGCCGCGTGGCCGCCGCCGTGACGCCGCAGCCGCCGCGCCGTGCCATGCGGCTCGGCACGCCGCATGCGGACGTGCGCGTGTTGGGGACGCGGTTCACGCTCGAAGTCGGTGGCGACGCCACGCGCGTGGCTGTGCAGGCGGGCCGGGTGCAGGTCGGGAACAGGCTGACGCAGGAGTCGGTGACACTGAAGGAAGGCTTCCGCGCCATCGTCGGTGCCCGGACCGTTGTCGTCGCGGCGCCCGCTTTGAACGAACCGCCCCCGCCGACGGGCGGGCCGCGGGTGACAGCCGGTTTGGTGGCACTCTATACGTTCCGGGAAGGACAGGGCCCGCTGATCCGCGACCTGTCGGGCGCGGGCGAGCCGCTGGACCTCCGGATCGGGGTGCAGAGCGCCGTCCAGTGGCTGGCGCATGGCGGACTTGCCGTCAGGCGCCCGACGCTCATAGCCTCCGCGCAGCCGGCCCGCAAGATCATCGAGGCATGCCGGGCGAGCGGCGAAGTCACGATCGAAGCCTGGGTCCGGCCGCAATACATCGAACAATCGGGGCCGGCGCGCATCGTGACGCTCTCCGCCAGCCCGGGCCGGCGCGACTTCACGCTGGAGCTGGAACGTCTCGATACGCCCTGGGGGCCGAGCTACGGGGCGCGGTTGCGTACGACCCAGACGAGCGAGAACGGCGATCCGTGGACGCCGTCGCGCGGCTCGTGTGTGACCACGACGTTGACGCATGTCGTCTTCACCCGTGCCGCGTCCGGCCGGCAGTATGTCTACGTCGACGGTGCGGACCAGACGGCGCGCCCCGACATGTTCAAGCGCGGCGATTTCTCGAATTGGGATGCCCGGTTCCGCCTGGCGCTGGCCAACGAACTCACGTTGGACCGGCCCTGGCTCGGCGAATACCACCTTGTGGCCATTTATTGCCGGGCGCTTGGAGCCGAGGACGTGCGCGCCAACTATCAAGCCGGTTGCTCGGATGCGCGGCAAGCCGCGCGCTGAGCGGACGGCGCGTTCGCCGGGCAGTCCGGTTGGTCGAGATGACCCGAAGCCGACGGTGCGATCAATCAAGAGAAAGGACGGTCACATGAAAGGGTACAAGGCTTACCGAGTCCTGCCGCTGGTCGCCGGGCTGGTGCTGGTCTTTCTAAGCACCGGGGGCCCGGTGAACGCCGGTACACTCGTGGCCAAGGGGTCGAGCTGGGGCTACCTGAAGGGGACCGCCGAGGCGTCCGAGCCGCGCGGCGACTGGCGCGAGGCGGATTTCGACGATTCGGCGTGGCCGGCCGGCGGAGCGCCGTTCGGCTATGGCGGCACGGCCTTCAATACCGTCTTCGACGACATGCAGGGCAGCTATTCCTCCTTCTTCCTGCGCAGGACGTTCACCGTCACCGACGCGGCCGAGGTCGATCAACTGAAAGCGCAGATCGACTATGACGACGGCTGTGCCGTGTGGATCAACGGCAAGAAGGTCCTTTCGCTCAACGCGCCGGACAGCCCGGACTACGATTCGCTCGCCACCGGCGATCGCGAAGAGGGCACCTACGACACGCATGAGCTGGCGGATCCCGACGGATATCTGGAGACAGGAGAGAACGTAATCGCCGTGCAGGTTTTTAACACGGACCTGACGAGCAGCGATTGCAAGCTGGATCTGGAGCTGAGCAGCTACCGCAAAGTGGCGGACACGAAGTTCAGCCACAACCGCGGCTTCTACGACGCGCCGTTCGTCTGCACGATCAGTTCCGCCACGCCGGGCGCGACGATCCGGTACACGTTGAACGGGAGCGACCCGCGCACCGCCGCCGACGGGGTCAGCGGCGGCTCCCCGCTGGCCGTCACGATCGATCCCGACAGCGGCAGCCACCGCCTGATCAACGGCGGCAAGGCGCCGTGTGTGGTCTTGCGCGCCTATGCCTTTCATCCGGACTACGAGCAATCGACCGATGTCGACACGCAGACGTATCTGTTCCCGCTGAAGGTGCCGTACCAGCCCGACGTGATGGCCGGCGAGAACTGGATCCCCGGCGAAAACCCGAAGGGGCGCACGATCGACCGCGACCCGGCGCGGCGGCGGAACACGCGGATGGACCCGGCGCTCAGAAGCGAGCCGTATTTCAGTCAGATCACGAACTCGCTGTGCAGTCTGCCGACCTTGTCGATCTGCGCGGATTACGGCGACATCTTCGGCGACAGCCACGGCATCTGGCACAACAGCCTGCATTACGGCGACGGCTGGGAGCGGGCGGCGTCGGTCGAGTGGATTGAGCCGGGCGGCGACGGCGGGTTCCACGCGAACTGCGCCATGCACGCGGCCGGCGGCGGCGACACCCGGGACCCGCGCTACAAGAACGAGGGCTCGCTCACGTTCGAGTTCAAAGCGGCTTACGGCCCGACCCGCGTCGAGTACCCGCTGTTTGCCCATTCGCCCATCGACGCGATTGACGGGTTCCGGATGCGCTCGCATCTCGGCGATTCCGAGTATGGCAACAGGCTCCAGTTTGTCCGGGAGTGTTTTGCGCGGCGGACCATGCGCGAAATGGACTGGGCCGTGGCGCCGGACGAACGCTGGGCGCACGTGTACATCAACGGCCTGTACTGGGGCTGCAACCAGATCATGGAGACGCTCGGGGCGGGCTTCCTCGCGCCGCATCTGGGCGGCGAGAAAGAGGACTACGACGTGATCGGCAACAAGCGTTGGGGGGACTGCATCCCCACGCCCACGGGCAACTGCACCATCAAGGGCGGGGACGACGCGGCGTGGTTGGCGATGCGTGCCGCGGCGGATGCCGGCAACTTCGCGCAGGTCGAGACGTATCTGAACGTCGGCCAGTACATCGACTACCACATGCTGGAGGAATGGGGCGCCAACCACGATTGGGCGCCGCCCTATCGCAGCGATCCGGGCAACAACTACCGCGCCGCGCGCAAGAGCCGCAACCGGCAGCCGGGCGACATCCAATTCCACTTCTTCGTGTGGGACTACGACTACGGCATGCAGGCGCAGGTCAAGAGCTATCAGACGAATTTCGTGACCTACGGGACGTTCAGTCTGCATTCGAAGTTGAAGGGGATCGCGGACTACAAGGCCGTCTTTGCCGACCGCCTCTTCCGGAACGCGGTGGAACCCGACGGCGTCCTGTACCCCGACTGTGCGATCGCGCGGTACGCGGCGGAAGCGGCCACGGTGCAGCCGCACCTGTACGCCGATCTCGCGCGCTGGAACTATCAGCAGTTGTGTTACGGTTCCCCAACGAACACCACGAGCGTGCAACGCTACGCGCAATGGATCGCGGGCCGGGACAAGATCACCAACGAGTGGTGCCGGCTGCGCACGGGCGTGCTCGTCAGTCAGTACCGCAGCGCCGGCCTGTACCCCTCGATCGAGCCGCCTCACTTTCAGCAGCACGGCGGCGCGATCGGCAGCGGGTTCAAGCTGACGATGTCGAACCCGAACAGCACGGGCGCGATCAGCTACACGGTTGACGGGTCCGACCCGCGCAAGCCGGGCGGGGCCCTGTCGTCGGCCGCCGCGTCTTACACGGGCCCGGTACCCTTGACCCGCACGCTGCATGTGAAGGCGCGCGTCTACAAGAGCAACAGCACCTGGAGCGCGGTGCATGCGCATACGTTCAACTACACCGCGGGTTACGAGAAGATCCGCATCACCGAGATCATGTACAACCCGCCCGACGGCAGCGGCGGCGAGTTCGTCGAGATCAAGAACACCAGCACGGATTCTGTGCGCGGGCTGTCGGACGTGCGGTTCGACGGCGACGCGTACGTCTTCCCGCGCGGCGCCGAGCTTGGCCCGGGCGCGTTCGCGCTGCTCGTGCGCGACGAGGCGGCGTTCACCAACCGGTACCCCGGGGTCAAGGAGTCCGTCGCCCTGTTCGGCGTGTATCGGGGCAAGCTGCAGAACGATGGGGAGCGCATCTCGCTGAGCGATTCCGACGGTCGGACGATCACGTCCGTGCGTTACAACGACCGCGACCCGTGGCCGCGCGAGGCGGACGGGGACGGCTTCTCGCTGGTGTTCGACGGCGCGGGCGATCAGGACGACCCGCTCAAGTGGCGGGCGAGCAACCTGATCGGCGGTTCGCCGGGCCGCGACGACGGGGCGCCCTTTCGCGTGCGGATCAGCGAGGCGCTGACCCATACGGACCCGCCGGAGGTCGACGCGATCGAACTGTTCAATGCCGGCACGGCGCCGGCGGATATCGGTGGCTGGTGGTTGAGCGACAGCGACAGCGACTACCTCAAGTTCCAGATTCCCGCCGGCACCGTGCTGGGCGCCGGGCAGTACACGGTGTTCCGCGAAAACACGCATTTCGGAACGAACGCGCTCGGCCCGGCGAAAGGGTTCGCGCTGAGCTCGCACGGCGACGAGGTCTATCTCAGCGCTTGGGACGGCGCCGGGCGGCTGGTCTACCTGGACGGCGCGGATTTCGGCGCGGCGGAGAACGGGGTCGCGTTTGCCCGGCACGTGAAGACCACGGGCGGCACGGATTTCACCGCCCAGAGCGTGGCGAACACGCTCGGCGCGGCCAACGCGTATCCGCGTGTGGGGCCGGTGGTCGTCTCAGAGATCCTGTACAACCCGTCGGACGCCTCGGGCCCCGACGAAGCGCTTGGCGAGTTCGTGGAGCTGCAGAATGTCAGCGCCGGCGCCGTGCAGCTCTACGACGCGGCGAACCCGGCCAACACGTGGCGGCTCACCAAAGCCGTGGATTATGCGTTCGCGCCGGGCCTCGAATTGGCGGCGAACGAGCGGGTACTGGTTGTGGCGACGAACGCGGCGGCGTTCCGCGCCGCGCATCCCGACGTGCCCGCCTCCGTTCGGATCTTCGGGCCGTATGCGGGGCGCCTGGGCAACGGCGGGGACTCGGTGGTCCTGGTGAAGCCCGACGCACCGGACGCAGAGGGCATTCCATGGATCGAGGTGGACCGTGTGAGCTACGACGACGGCGACCCTTGGCCGGAGAGTCCCGACGGGGACGGGCCGTCGCTCGAGCGGATCGCCGCGACGCTCTACGGCAACGACGCGGGCAACTGGGCGGCGAGCGCCGTGGCCGGCGGCACGCCGGGTGCGCCGAACTCGGGCGTGCTCGTGTCGAAGACTTCCACGTGGCGCTACCACGATCAGGGCGCCGACCTGGGCACGGCATGGCGCGCATCGGGATTCGACGACAGCCGCTGGCCGGACGGCAACGCGCCGCTGGGCTACGCGGCGGCGGGCGAGTATCCGGATCTCGACACCGTGCTCTCGTACGGGGACAATCCGGACGCCAAACCCATCACGACGTACTTCCGCAAGCCGTTCCTTCTGGATGCGGCCAACGTGACGAACCTGACGCTGGCGGCGAAATACGACGACGGGTTCGTGGCGTATCTCAACGGCGCGGAGGTGGCGCGCGGTTCCATGCCGGGCGGCACGATCGGTGCCGACACGCCGGCCTCGAGTCACACGGCCGGGGCCTACGAGCTGTTCAATCTGGACGCCCACACCGGCAAGCTCGTTCACGGCGTCAATGTGCTGGCGGTCGAACTGCACCAGTCCGGCCCCACGAGCAGCGATCTGTTCATGGACTTCGAACTCGCAGCCGCGGCGGCGGGCCCGGCGCCCCAGCCGCCGGCCGCGCCCGGCAGTCTGAGCGCGAGCGCCGCCTCCTCGATCCGGATCGACCTGAGTTGGGCGGACGCCAGCGACAACGAGACCGGCTTCAAGATCGACCGGCGCCAGAGCGGCAGCGACTCGTGGGTGCGCCTGGCGCCGAACCCCGGCGCCAACGTCACGGCCTGCAGCGACACGGGCCTGCCGCCCGCCACGACCTTCTACTACCAGGTGATGGCCTATAACGCCGCCGGCGACTCGGCCTACGCGCCGCTTGCGGGCGCCACCACGCTGACGGCGCCGTCGGCCGGCGACTGGACGGCATATAACGACTTGGCCTGGTTCGCCGGGCAGGCGAGTGCGAACATCACGACCTATACCACGACCAATGATTTCGCGGCGGGCGTGAACAGCGGCCTGCTGGTGAGCTATGCAACGGGGCAGCCCCTGCCGGTGAGACTACGGGTGAGCGGCGGTAGCGGCGTAATAGAGGCGCAGGGGCTGCCCCCGGCAACGGGGACCGATGCGGCGGATGTGCTGGCGGGCAAGGTGGATGCCACGGGCACGATTTCTTACGGGGCCGAGGACCTGACGCTCACGTTCACGGGCATGGATCCCGCGCTTCGCTACGAACTCGCGGTGTACGCCGACCGCAACGGCAAGAGCTATGTGGGGAGTTCCTCGCGCTGGCATCACGGCGTGCTGGAGGGGGCGGACAGCTTCGAGAACGCCAGTACGCCCGGCACGACGATCCTGACGGATTCGGCGCCGAACGACGCCACGCTGTACAACGCCGGCTACAACAACCCCAACGGCTACGTCACGCGGTTCCGCAACATCGGGCCGGGCGCCGACGGCGAGATCGTGCTCCGGATCAAGGCCGACGCGGAGCAGAGTTGCTACACCTATGCGAACGCGCTGATGCTGAAGGCGACTGCACCCTACGTGACCGAACCGGCCGCGGAATGGGTGACCCGCTATTTCGACGATGCGGGCAGCCCGGGCGCCGGACCGGATGAGGACCCGGACGGCGACGGCATGGCGAACTGGGCCGAGTACGTCTGCGGGACGGATCCGACGAATGAGGCGGGGTATTTTGCGGTTGATCTCGGCCTGAGCAACGGCGCCGTGCTCGTCTCGTTCCAGACCGTCGAGGCGACGGGCAGCGCCTATGCGGGGCTGACGCGCTACTACACGCTCGAGAACAACGCGGATGCGCACGGGGCGTCGTGGACCGCGGTGCCCGGATACGCGAACCTGCCGGGAACCGGACAGACGGTCGTGTATACGAACACCGCGGCCGGCAGCGCGGCGTTCTATCGGGCCCGTGTCTGGCTGAGCGGAGAGTGAACCGTGACGAAGTACCCGAAGCTGGAATGGCGCTCACACAACGAGCGGCTCGTCAGGAGCCTCGCCCTCCAGCCCCGCGAAAGGCAGGCAAATGGAGGGCGAGCGTCCTCGCGAGCCGTTTCCTGGGCGCAGGCGCAAGGATGAGCAGTGTGGATAGGAGTTCAACGTTAGACCAAAGTGGAGGAACGGCCATGCAGGAGCGAAAGACGAAGGTTATTCTGGCGGTGCTGTGGATCCTTGGTTGGGCAGCGTTGGCGCACGCGGCGACAGTGGCTGCCCCCACGTTCAGCAAGGCGCACGGGTTCTACGATGCGTCCTTTTCGGTCCAGATCAGTTCTGCAACCGCCGGCGCGACGATCCGCTACACCACCGACGGCGCGGCCCCGACAAGCACGTTGGGAACCGTGCTGGCCAACGGCGGGTCGGTCACCGTCTCGACGACCACGCCGCTGCGCGCCGTCGCGTGCAAGTCCGGCATGACGGACTCGGACGTCTTCACCCAGACGTACATCTTTCTCAGTCAGGTGCTCGCACAGCCCGGTCGGCCGTCCGGCTACCCGTCCTGGTGGCCGTACAACATCCCGAATTTCGGCGCCGCAAAGGGCGTAACCGGCAACTACGGGATGGACCAGACCAAACGCAGCCAGATCGGCGACACGAAACTGAAAAACGCCCTGAAATCGATTCCGACCCTCTCGCTGGTCGTGAACCGAAGCGACATGTTCAACCCTACCTGGGTCTACGGACAGTGGTCGAACGAGACGATCAAGGAACGGCCGGTCTCGGTGGAGTTGATCTATCCGGACGGAGCCGCCGGCTTCCAGGAGGACTGCGCCGTACGCTCGCACAGCCACGGAATGGAGAAGCGCGCCCTGCGCCTGCTGTTCAAGAGCGGGTTCGGCCCGACGCAACTGAACTACCCGATTTTCGAGAAAGCGACGCTGCACGCGACGACGAAGCAGGGCTTCGACAAGCTGATCCTGCGTGCGGGCTGCAACGCGAACTATTCGATCGAGGAAGGCGACAACCGCGTCTTCGTGCGCGACTCGTGGGTGCGCGCCACTCAGATCCAGATGGCGGGCTATGGCTCGCACGGGCTGTTCGTGCACCTGTATATCAACGGCCTGTATTGGGGCTGGTACGATGTGGCCGAACGGCCGGACGACGGGTTCACCTCGCTGTGGTTCGGCGGCAGCAAGAGCGATTGGTACGCCGGCCATCATGCCGGCGACATCAGCGGCAACGACGACCGATTCGACAGCATGGTGGCGGCGGCGCAGCAGGGGAACTACGCGACGGTCAAGACCCTGTTGGACATGAACAACTTTTTCGACTACATCATGCTCTGCAACTATGTCGCCGCGAAAGACTGGCCTCGAAACAACTACTACTACGGGATGCGCAACAATCCGGCAGACAAGGCCCGGTTCTTAAACTGGGACGCCGAAATTTGCTGGGGGCACCCGGAAGACGGCGGCGTGGCGGGCGGCCGGGTGGACGGCGCCTGGGTGCACCCGGTGCTGCGCCCCTCACACACTGCGACCAGCTCAGAGAAGAACTCGCCGATCTACAAGATCTGGCATGGACTGCGCGGGAACAGTGCGTTTATCGAGGATTTCAGCAGACGGGTGGACGTGCACTGCTACGGGACCGGCGCGTTGACGGAATCGAAATGCCGCTCGAGGTGGACGACGCTGTGCAGTGCCGTGGACCTGCCGATGTACGCCGAAATTGTGAGATGGGGCGGCTCGAATACCGACCATGGCGACTGGGAGGCGGAGCGGGATCTGGTCTACAACATGATGGCCGGCAACGTGCAACAGTTCATCAATGCGCTCAAGCAGCACGGCTACTACAAGGATGCCGCCCCGCAACCGCCGGCGGCGCCGAGCAGCCTGGCGGCGGCCACGCAGTCCACGACGAGCATCCGGTTGACGTGGAATGACAACAGCTCGAACGAGACGGGGTTCAAGGTGGAGCGCAGCCTGACGGGGTCGAGCGGGTGGTTGCAGATCACGGCGCCCGGTGCGAACACGACGGCCTATACGGACTCGGGACTCTCCTCGGGGACGACGTACTACTACCGCGTGCGGGCGAGCAATTCGGCCGGTGATTCCGGCTATTCGAACGTGGCCTCGGCGACGACGGGGCAGAGCGCGCCGGCGGCGCCGGGCAGCCTGGCGGCGGCGGCGCAGTCGGCGACGAGTATCCGGTTGACGTGGACGGACAACAGCGGCAACGAGACGGGGTTCAAGATCGACCGGCGCAAGAGCGGGACGGACACATGGGAGCGGATCGCGACGCCGAGTGCGAACGCGACGGCGTACACCGACAGCGGGTTGGCGTCGGGCACGCTGTACTATTACATGGTGAAGGCGACGAACGGGGCTGGCGATTCGTCCTACTCGAACACGGCGAGCGCGACGACGGGCGAAAGCGCGCCGGCGGCGCCGGGCAGCCTGGCGGCGGCGGCACAGTCGGCGACGAGTATCCGGTTGACGTGGACGGACAACAGCGGCAACGAGACGGGCTTCAAGATCGACCGGCGCGAGAGCGGGACGGACACGTGGGCGCGGATCGCGACGCCGAGTGCGAACGCGACGGCGTACACCGACAGCGGCCTGTTGTCGGGCACGCTGTACTACTACATGGTGAAGGCGACGAACGGAGCGGGCGATTCGCCCTACTCGAACGTGGCCGGCGCGACGACCGGCGAAAGCGCGCCGACGGCGCCGGGCAGCCTGGCGGCGGCGTCGCAGTCGGCGACGAGTATCCGGCTGACCTGGGCGGACAACAGCTCGAACGAGACGGGCTTCAAGATCGACTGGCGCCAGAGCGGGACGGACACGTGGGAGCGGATCGCGACGCCGGGTGCGAACGCGACGGCGTACACCGACAGCGGCCTGGCGTCGGGCACGCTGTACTACTACATGGTGAAGGCGACGAACGGAGCGGGGG
>JAFGHX010000476.1 GCA_016929905.1 Kiritimatiellia bacterium | reverse complement strand
CGTCTCGTCCCCGCTGTTGTCCGTCCACGTCAGCTGGATCGACGTCGACGACAACACCGCGGCGCTCAGGCCGGACGGCGCGTCCGGCGGCGGCGGTGCGCCGTCCCAGACCGAATCGATCACGCCCTGCACCGTAGCCGCCGTCTTCGAATCCACAAACCCCACCATCAGCACCGCGCCGGATTGCGTCATGAGCGGCTGCGTGCTGTCGTTGCGGCCGAACCCGAACACGGTCATGTTGTCTTCCATCTGCCAGTAATCGTCTTCGATGCCGTCGTCGGTATGAACGAGATAGAGCGAACGCGTCTTCTCGCTGGCCGCAAAGTAGACCCACTCGGACCCGACCGCCTTGCCCGAGGTGTTCGCG
This sequence comes from Kiritimatiellia bacterium, assembly GCA_016929905.1. Lineage (GTDB taxonomy): Bacteria > Verrucomicrobiota > Kiritimatiellia > JAFGHX01 > JAFGHX01 > JAFGHX01. The sequence goes on along the minus strand of JAFGHX010000476.1, from coordinate 10,196 downwards.
ATGTCCTCGAAGTTGTCGGGCGCCGCCTTCGTTGCCTTCCACGGGTGGTCGGCGTTAGCGGAATAGTCGCGCCCGTTCGAGAGGTACAGCCGGTCGCTCGCGTCCACCGCGCCGCCCGGCGTCCCCTCGTACAGCATCCAGTACTTGCCGCCGGAGGGGACCTGGTTCAGCGTCATCTTCGCGTAGGTCGGGAAGAACTCCCAGGTCGCCTTCCAGTTGTTGCGGGTCGTGTTGATCGTCGCCTTCGATAGCCAGGTGCCCAGCGCGTCGGCAGTGGTCGTCGTCCCGCCCGTGTAGCCGGGATGCAGCTCGCCCGTGTTCGGAATGCCGCGGTACTCGCCCGCGGAGCCGGAGCCCGCCTGCGGATGGAAACTGATCCAGTCGGTACCGTCCGTGTCCAGCAAGCTCGTGAACCCGCCGCCCGCCTTGTCGTAGTAGTAGGTCGCGTTGTCCGTCTCGACCTTGAAGCACGCGAGCCCCTCGTCCGTCGCGTTCGAGATGCGGACCTGGCCGCTCGGGGCCGGGGTCGCGGCGCCCGCGACGTTCGAGTAGGCCGAATCGCCGGCCGCGTTGTGCGCCTTGACCTTGTAGTAAAACGTCGTGCCGGCCGCCAGCCCGCTGTCGGTGTAGCTCGTGCTGTTCGCCGACGGCGTGGCGATCCGGACCCACGGATCCGTCCCGCTCTCGCGCCGGTCCAGCTTGAACCCGTCCTCGTCGGAAGCGTTGTCCTGCCAGGTCACCTTGATCGACGTGCCCGAAAGCGCGCTCGCCGATGTGCTGCCCGGCGCGGCCGGCGGCGAGGCGCTCGCAACCGCCCAGCAGACGAGCGTGTTCCGGTTCTTGAACAGAAGCTTGCCCTCGCCCAGCGCGCCGGTCGGCCAGCCGCGCGTCACGCCGCTCACTTCCGCAAGCTTCGTGCCCGACGCGTTGTACAGCCGCATCTTCGTGTCGCAGGCGATGAAGGTGTCGTCACCCGTCACCATCACGCTGCTGCACCCGCCGAAACTGAACTTCGTCGCGCCCGTCGACAGGCTCAGGCACTTGCCCACACCCGCCAGATACACGTTGTCCTTGCTCGCATGAATGGTCGGGCTGTGAACCGTCTCGTACACCGAGGCAGTCCACTTCAGCGCCCCGCTCTCGTAGCAGCACGTCTTGCTCATGTTGTAGGCCGAGGTGTACACCACCTTGTTCCCCGCAAAAGCCGGCGTGCACAGGTTGCAGCTCCAGTCCGTCGCCCACGCGATCTTCTGACCGTTGATCCATAGGTGCGTCAGCGTGATGAAGATCTTGCCGTCCGGCCCCGACGGCCCGCTCGAGTGGCCCGGATAGCCCGTGCCCCACGAACTCACCAGCGCGCCGTCACTCTTGCGGAACGCGCCCACCACTCCCGCCGTGCCGCCGACTTCAACCAGAATGTTGTTCCCCGCCAGCATCGGCGAACTCGTGTAGCCGTAGTCGCGCAGCCCCTCGCTGCCCCCAATCGGCCGCTGACCCATGCTGTACTTGCTGTACAGGTTGAAGCCCCACTTCTTCGCACCCGTCCCGGCGTCCCAGCACTGCAAATCGCCGTCCGAACTTAACGTGAACAGCAGACTCCCGTCGCAGGCCGGTGTCGCTTCCGGGCCGGAGTACTGGTTCTGGTCGCCCGTCGCGTAACGCCCGTACGCGCCGCCCGCCGTCGTGCCCGACCAGAGCACCGCCCCGTCGCTCGCGTTCAGACACTTCACACCCGTCTTCCCGCTGACCAGCTCCATCACGTAAACCTTGCCGTTCACGATGATCGGGGAAGCCTCCGACGGGCCCAGACTCTTGCGCCACAACTCCTGCGGCGGCCACGTCCCCGCCGGCTCCGAAGTCGTCCCGTCGCGGTTCGGCCCGCGCCACTGCGGCCAACTGGCCGCGGGCGCAACCGTGGCAAGCGCAAGAAAGACCGGAATGATGCAAGACAGGCAGGCAAAAGACGCGCTCAAACCGTTCGACTTCATCGCGGTGGCCCTTCTCTTTTGGTCTAACCGCCGGCACCGGCCCGACGCGCCCGGCACCCGCTCTGTCAGTCTATCACATACCCAGCGTCGAGTTCAAGCTCGCAGCCGCCGTGCAGCCCGTACGCGGCCACACCCCACCCATTCTGCATAATATTGAATAGGCCGCTGAAATCCTGTCACCCCGCCACCCGCTTTTCTCACGATTTTCCATACGGCGGCCACCCACAACATATAGCGGTAACGAAAAGGAGATGATTATTTTTGCCCCTGATCATTTTGCTGAAGTCGGCGCCGTAGCCAGGAAAGTTTCAGCAAGGCCCCCGGCGCGCGCGGCTGCGCCGGATTATTCGAGGTCGAAACTTTGTTCCGCCACAGGCGGACAGGCTGCAAGCTTTGGCCTGCCGCGCCGTAGCTTCTGAGCGAAGGCGGGCTGCGCCCGCCGAAGCCCTGGGCGTAGGCGGGTCGTAATCTTTGTCGACCCCGCCGCTGCCGCGGGGGTTCGAGCAAGTTTGCGAGTAAGTTCCCGAGCAAGTTTCAGGTCAGCAAGGCCGCCGGCGCGCTTCGCGGCGCCGGATATAACGACGTGGAAACTCCGTCCTGAACGCCAGCGTGCGCCAGCCACGCCCCGCGCGGCATGCCACCTCCTGATTCCGAGCAGCCCGGCACTTCCACGCAGACCGCCAAGCCTCAGGTCAGTTCCGGAACGGGCCGACCTTCCGCGCCCACTGGGCGGGCGAGAGGCCCTCGATCCGCTTGAAGACCTTGCTGAACACGTGCACCGACGAGAAGCCCGCCATCGCCGCAATCTCCGTGCAGTTGTGGCCGGTCGCACGCAGCAGGTCGCGCGCCCGGTCCACTCGCAGCCTGTTCAGATACTGCTGCGGCGGGACCCCCGCATACTCCTTGAACACGCGGCAGAAGTAGGCCGGCGACAGGCCGGCCCGGCGGCTGATCTCCCTGATCGACAGCTTCCGCGCCTGCTCCGCGCGCATGAACTGCAGCGCGACCTCGATATTCCGCCAGGACTTCGACATCACCTGCTCGAACGGCGCGTCGCGTTCGCAGGACCGGACACACAGGCCGAGCAACTCCAGCATGATGCCCGAGCTGGTCAACGAAGCCGCCTGCGCCTGCTCACCGTGCTCGCGGTACAAATCCAGAAACCGTCGGCAGAGCCGATCGCGTTCGCCGCGCGGCACCGTGAATCCTTCGGGAATCGCCCGCACGCCCGCCGGCGCGCCCGGCCACTCGAAATGCGCAACGTAGAGCCGCAGATTCCTGCCCCGAACCGGTTTGACGAAGTGCAGAACGTTCGGGCGGCACAACAGCACGTCGCCCGCGCGCACCGTATACAGCCGCCGTTCCAGCCGAAACAGCCACGTGCCCGCCGCGATGTAGTGGAACACGTATTCCGGGTCCATCCACGTGCCCGTCACCCGCCATCCCTCGCAAATCCGCACATACTTGACCGCCGGCTCCATACTCTGCTCCCATCCTGCCCCAACAGCCGCCAAGCGCAAGAACGGACAAAAAATCCAACTCCCGTCTAAAGACTCGAGCCGCTCCAATCCGCTACAATCATACCGCAAACCCCGGGCAGACCGGAAGAACGGAAGAGTGGGCAGGGAATGGGATGAACGGAGGCGAACCATGCAGCCTGAGACCATCACGCTGAACGGCCGGTGGCAGGTCCTCGAACAGCCGCTCGCGCGCGCGGGCGCGAAGGGGTTGGCCGCCGCCAAGCAGGCGCGTGCCGGCTGGATCCCCGCCCGCGTACCCGGCGAGATTCACCTCGACCTCATGCGCGCCGGCCGGCTGGAAGAGCCGCTGGTCGGCCTGAACGCCCACAAGTCGCGCTGGCCCGAGAAGAAATCCTGGTGGTACCGTACGACGTTTCACGTGCCCGCCGCATTTCTCGAACATGAGCGACAGGATCTCGTCTTCGACGGCCTGGACCTCTACGCGCAGGTCTTCCTGAACGACATGCCCGTGGGCGAATCGTGCAACGCGTTCGTGCCCGCCGCATTCGATGCGCGCCGCGCACTGCGCGCCGGCCGGAACCGACTGGTCGTGCGGCTCACGGCCGGACCCGACATACTCCCGCGCGAGTTGCGCCCGCAGAAGCGGAACCTGCGCAAGGTCTACGGCGGGCGGCGCGGTTTCCCGGGCATCAGCCACCTGCGCAAGGCGCAGTTCTGCTACGGCTGGGACTGGGTCGACGCACTGCCCAACATCGGCATCTGGCGCGGGGTCCGGCTGGAGGGCCGCTCACACGTCGTGCTCCACGAGATCCGGGCAGACACCCTCTTTCAGGCAGGTGCCGTTTGGCTCCAGGTCGCCGCCGTCCTCGAGAACCTGCACCCCAGCAGCGAGCGGCACTGCACGCTCGAACTCGAAATCAGGCCGCCCAACGGCAAGACGCTCGTACGCCGCACTCCCGTGCACGCGCCCGTCGGCCGGTCCCCGGTGGAATGCTGCATCCGGATCCCGAACCCGCGGCTCTGGTGGCCGAACGGGATGGGTGAGCAGCCGCTGTACCGGCTCAGCGCCCGGACGCTGGCCGGTACGGCGGAATGCGACCGGCGCGTTGTGAACATCGGCCTGCGCACCGTCGAGCTCGATCGCACCCCTATCAAGACGGGCGGCAGCCGCTTCTGTATCCGCGTCAACGGCAAAGACGTCTTCTGCAAAGGCGGGAACTGGATACCGGCCGACGCCATCATGGCGCGCGTCGACGAAAACAGGTACCGCCGGCTGATCGACGAGGCGCGCCATGCCCATTTCAACATGCTCCGGATATGGGGCGGCGGCATCTATGAACAGCCCGCCTTCTACGACGCCTGCGACCGGAACGGGATCCTCGTCTGGCAGGACTTCATGTTCGCCTGCTCGAAGTATCCCGATGCCGATCCGCGGTTCCGCGCCGCCGTCCGCGCGGAAGCGGAGGCCGTCGTCAGAGACCTGCGGCACCACCCGTGCATCGCGCTCTGGTGCGGGAACAACGAGAACCTCGCGGGCTTTGCCCGGTGGTGGAACACGGCCGAGAAGCTCGCCGACAGGGACATCAAGCTCGGCGGGATGCTCCTCTACAACCAGGTCCTGCCCGATGTCTGCCGCGCGCTGGACCCGAACCGGCCCTACTGGCCCGGCAGCCCCGCCGGCGGCGAGGCGCCCAACAGCGAAACGGACGGCGATTGCCACTGGTGGCGCGGGTGCACCATGAACCCCGATATGAACCGCCGGATCCGGCACGAGGTGTTCGACGAGTGCCGCGCCCGGTTCGTCAGCGAGTACGGGATCATCGGCCCCTGCCACCAAGCGTCCGTCAGGCAGTTCCTCAAGCCCCGCGAACAGCACGTCGGCTCGCACGCCTGGCGCGAACATACGAACCAGTTCGAGAAAGACACGCTGCCCGCCGCCATCACCCGCCATTATGCCGACGCCGATAAACTCGACACGGCCCGCTACATCCTCTACGGCCAGATGTTCCAGGCCACCCTGTACGGCCGCTCGCTCGAAGCGCTCCGCTTCCGTAAACACGATCCGCGCGACGACTGCCAGGGCGCACTCATCTGGATGTATAACGACTGCTGGGGCGAACACGGGTGGACCCCGCTCGACTACTACCTGCGCCGCAAGCCGAGCTATTACTGGATCCGCAACGCGCTCGCGCCTGTGAAAGCCATCGTCAGGCGCCGCGGCGACACGCTCGTCGTGCGGGTCGTCAACGATTCCCCGCGGCCCGCCGCCGCCACCCTGCACTACGGCTGGATGCGGGTCGACGGCCGCGACAGCCGCGTGCGCAGGAAAGCCGTTGCCGTGCCCGCCAACGGCATGCTCGAAATCGGCCGCACACCGATCCCGAAACCGCGCGCGCTCAACCCGCAGCAGTGGATCTACGCCGCCTGGCTCGCCGGCAGAGACGTCGCCCCCCTGCCGTCGGTCTGGACGCTCGTCCCGCATCGCGAACTGGCAACCGCAATGCCCGCGATCCGCGTCCGCGCGCGCGGCAAGACCCTCGAACTGCTCAGCCCCGTCTACTGCCACGGGGTCCATTACCCTGACGACGGCAGAACCCTCTTCTCCGACAACTACTTCGACCTGTTGCCCAACATCCCGAAATCCATCCAATGCCTCGCCCCGAAACGCCCCGCCCACCTCACGTTCCGGGCAATCCCCGGCAACCCGTTGTAGTCCATCCTCCCGGTTCCCTCCCGAACCCACTCGAAAACTTGCTCGAGCAAGTTCGGCTTACGGAGTTGGCAGGTCCACCCGAACCCGCTATCATGCCGGGCGGAGACACGCTATGAGCAGATGGCCGGAAGGCGAAGCAATCGTCTACTGCGAGGGGGCGTTCGACACGCCCAACGGGAAGACCGCACACGGGCTCGTGCGGTTCACGGAACGGTATCGCGTGTGTTCGGTTATCGACTCGCATCTGGCCGGCCGCGACGCCGGAGAGGTGCTGGACGGCAAGCCGAAGGGCATCCCCGTCGTCGCCTCCCTGGCGGACGCCATCCGCCGGGCCGGCGAAACCGGGCCGCCGGCCAGGTATCTCGTCGTCGGCCTCGCGCCCGACGGCGGCCGGCTCAGCCCGGCGGCACGCCGGGACATTCGGTGCGCGATCGAGGCGGGCCTCCATATCGATTCCGGCCTGCACGATTTCCTCTCCGAAGACGCGGAACTCGCCGAACTGGCCGATACGATGCAGGTCAGGCTCCGCGACGTGCGCAAGCCGCCGCCACGCGACAAGCTCCACTTTTTCGAAGGCAAGATCGAGCAGGTCAAGGCACTCAAGGTGGCCATACTCGGCACCGATTCCGCGATCGGGAAACGCACAACCGCCTGGCTGCTCGTGCACGCCCTGCGCGAGAGCGGGCATCGCGCCGAACTGATCGGGACCGGCCAGACCGCCTGGATGCAGGGCGCGCGATACGGCATCATACTCGACTCGCTCATCAACGATTTCGTCGCCGGCGAAATCGAGCATGCCGTCTGGTCGGTTTGGAACGAGCAGGCGCCCGCCGTCATCGTGGTCGAAGGACAGGGCAGCCTCATGAACCCCGCCTATCCCGGCGGGTTCGAAATCATGGCCGCCGCGCGCCCCGATGTCGTCGTCATGCAGCATGCGCCCGCCCGCAAAGACTATGACGGGTTCCCCGGCTATCCGCTCCACCCGCTCGCCCAACAGATCCAGGCCGTCGAACTCATCTCCGGTAAGCCCGTCGTCGCCGTCACCCTCAACCACGAACACATCGCGCCCGACGCCGTCCCCGCAACCTGCCGCGCCGTCCAAAACGAAATCGGCCGCCCGACGTTCGATGTCCTGCTCCACGGCGCGGAAGAACTGATGAAGACCATCCTGGCAAAACGCCAGGCGCCCAATGATAGTCAACCGTCGTAGGCGTAAGTCGAAACTGCAGTACGGAATAGCCACAAAAAGGCACAAAAGGCGCAAGAGGCAGAAGAAGATGTGGTGGAGGAATTTGGACGGGCTGCTTGAGGCAAGCCATAGGAGGACGATTACCTCATGAGGGCAGCCCGCGCCAAATTCCTCCAACGTATGCTTTCTGATGAGGCACGAGAGCGCGCTTCGTGGGCGTCCGATCGGTTCCTTCGAACCGGCGGTCCGCTTGTGCGCATCTTGAAGAAGGTAACGTTGCGGGAATCGAGGCCGCACTCTGGCGCGGGCGCGATTCCCGCAACATATCGACTGCGTGGCGCGTGCTGTCTTGCTTCCGGTGCATCCTTTTTGCGCCTTGTGTGCCTTTTTGCGGCCATCCTGTCTCACTGATGTAAGAGCCCAACATGCAAACGACAACCGTCACCTTCCGCCGGATCGATCTCCGGCTCACCGAACCCTACGTCATCGCCTACGAAACCATCGAAACCGCGGCGAACGTCTTTCTCCGGATCGAGACCGACTCCGGCCTGTGCGGCTGCGGCTGCGCCGCACCGGACGAACAGGTTACCGGCGAAACACCCGATACCGTCCTGCGCGCGTGCGAAGAAATCGTCCGCCCCGCCCTGGCAGAAAGCGATCCGGCGCGGGTCGCCCGAGTGCTCGCCACACTCGAGCCGCGCCTGGCCGGCCAGCCGTCCGTGCTCGCCATGGTCGACATGGCCCTGTACGACCTGCTGGCCAGGCACGCCGGCTTGCCGCTCTATCGCCTGCTCGGCGGGTTGCGCGACACCATCATGACCAGCGTGACCATCGGCATCCGCCCCGCTGCCGACACCGTGGCCAAAGCCCGGCAACTGGCCGGGGCCGGAATCCGCGCCATCAAGCTCAAGGGCGGAACCGATGTGGAAGACGACGTGGCGCGGGTCCTGGCCGTGCGCGAAGCCCTCGGCGAGCAGGTCGAGCTGCGGTTCGACGCGAATCAGGGCTACACGGTGGATGACACCGTCCGGTTCGCACGCGCCACCGCCGGCGCCCGGCTCGAGCTGATCGAACAACCCACCCCGCGCCACGAACCGGCACTCCTCGCCGAAGCGGCGCGCCGGGTATCGGTGCCGATCATGGCCGACGAATCCCTGCTCACGCTCGAAGACGCGCTCGCACTCGCGAAACGGGGCGGCGTGGCCATGCTCAACATCAAGCTGATGAAGGTGGGCGGAATCGGGCGCGCGTTCCGGATCGCCGCCGTCGCGCAGGCGGCCGGGATGAAGGTGATGGTCGGCTGTATGGACGAGACCGCCCTGGCCATCGCGGCAGGCCTGCACTTCTCTCTCGCCTGCCCGGCCGTGCACTACGCCGATCTCGATTCGCACCTCGACCTGATCGACGACCCGACCCGCGGCGCCGTCACCCTCCGCGACGGCCTGCTCGCCCCCTCCCCCCAACCGGGCCTGGGCTGCTCGTTCCGGCTCGCCCCGTGATCGTCCCCCCACATCTTTGCAGAAGAAAAGGGCGCTCGCAGCAACTTTGAGTTGTTTGCGCCCCGAACAATCCCGTCGCGAAACGGGCGAAACCGGCGCAAACAGTTCAAAGTTGCTGCCCAATCATGCTGCACCGCGCGATCTGCGCAGGCCCCTTTCGCGCCCTTTTCGCGTGCTTTCGCGGGCAACACAGCCCGGTGCCCCGCCGGGCTCACTCCCGCCAACGGCCCCCGAACCCGGCCGAATCGTGCTCCACGAGCTGCACCTGCATCGCCGTGTTCATCGCCGGGACGACCTCACGGAACACGCCGCAAATCGCCTTCACCAGCTCGTAGCCGGTGCACCGCTTCAGCTCCCGCTCCGACATCGGATAGTAAAGCTGGAACCCGGCCCAGCCGGTCCCGGCACACTTGTCGGCCACCGCCCGGATCTGAGCGGCCGACCTGTAGTTCCGCTTCGTGAACCTCGCGCCCGCGTTCGAGCCGCCGATCCACACCGCGAACCCCGCCCGCTTCACCAGCCGCCGGATCTCGTCGTCCAGCGCCGTCTTCGCCGCGCATTGCTTCATCAGCCGGTGCCAGTCCCAGTCCTTCTTCAGCCTGCAGCCCGGCAGCGGCGGCGAGCCGCGCGCCCAGCCGCGCTCGATCTGCAGCCCGCTCTGGAACACGCGCGCCTCCTGATCCGGCGAGATGAACACCTTCGCGCAACTGAAGTTCACGTCGTGCGAGATCGGTTTCGCCTCACGGTTCACGCGCGGCACCCAGCAGATCCACTGCCAGTACATCCCGCGCCCCCACCGGTCCGTCACGAACCGCGTGCGGTACGTCGTCTCCAGATAGTGCTTCAGAATCTGCGTGATCCGCTCGTGCGGCTCCAGCCGGCCGACCCGGATCCCACGCTCGAAATCGATCCAGTCCGTCTGAAACGCTTCGCCCGTCGGCGCCGCCGCGTCCGGCGCCGTGCGCGCCAGCGGCAGCCAGTCCTTCGTCGTCGTTCCCCGTTTCATCGCGCCCCCCTCTCCTCTCCGGAATCCTAGCAGGAGCGCCGTCTTCTCTCAACTCCGGCCGAGCCTTTCAACCGTGCGTGACGAACGAAAGCTCAGTGGAATAACGATGTCCGTAATACGGACGTTCGGCACGAAAGATGGATTGGGAAATCGTAAGCCGTAATCGTCGCCCGTAATCGCAGACCGAATCTCTGGCGTCCGACCATGACCGAGGGCAGAATCGGTGGACGATTACGGACGACGATTACGCGCGACGATTCAGACCCGGACAACGACCGGGACAACCATCGAGACGACCATGCGGAGCCGAACCAGCCCCT
>JAFGHX010000052.1 GCA_016929905.1 Kiritimatiellia bacterium | reverse complement strand
GCCGGCTTGCCCACCTCCGGAGTCCGCGGCAGGGCAAGGTGCACAGTGCCGTCCTCTGCCGCCGGCCCCGCCAGCCGCAGGTTCGTCTTGACGACCAGTTCTTTGGCCGCCGGATCGAGCAGCGGGTCGGCATACGTCAGCTTCACCGCGCCCGGTTCCGTCTCGTCGAGCATGAGGATGGCCGGCCGGTCCACGGCCAGCTCGAGCCGCTCGCTCCGAAACGCGCCTTCTTCCAGGAAAACCAGCCCGGTGTAGCCCCCGCACGCGACGGCCTGCACCCGCGCGTCGTTTTGCAGGATCGCGATGTCGCCGCTCGCGAGCCGCCGCGCCAGCTCCTCGGGGCTCACGTTGAACAGCACGGCGTAGCGGTAGCCCGGATTGGGCGCCGCGTCCGCCGGGTCGTGCGGGATGGACAACTGGAACACGTCGACCGGGTACTCCGTGACATCCTTGAACCTCTTGGGATTGATGATATCCCGCCAGTGCGTCGTTCGGTTCTCGACCTTCAGCAAAATCTCCGCCTTGCCGTTGTGCGGGAAGACCACGTAGCCCATCCGGTCGTGCCAGAGAGCGATGGGCTTGTCGCTCGGCTCGCGCAGGTTGACCGGTGTTCCGTGCGGAAAGGTTTTTCCCGCGCCGTTGACGAACACCCGCACATCGCCCTTGGCCGTGCATTGATTGACGGTCGTCCATGCCTCCGCCTTCGCGGGGTTGATCAGTTCCGAGCCGAGGCAGACAAACCGGTTGTCGAAGGCGAAACAGGCCTTGTTGATCGCGATGCGGATGCCCTTCTGACGGTACCTGAACGCGCACAGCCCGTTCCTGCCGTCGGAGACGCCGCCGGAGTAGATGTTCTTGCCGTAGAGCTTGCTCCACTGGCGCGGATGCGCATACGCATCGCCCTGCGCGAAGGTCACGCCCGGCAGCGCGCTGTAGTCCCACGCGCCACGGAGGTGAAGCAGGTCGCGGGCGTCGCGCTTCAACACGGTCAGGCCGCAGCCGAACAGCCGGTTATATGTCGTGTCCCACGGATAGCCCTCGGGTCCCGCGACCCTGGCGGATGACATGTTGACGCAGACGTACTGGTCCTTGCGGTGATGCAGCATGTCCTCGGAAAGCCAGAAGTAGCGGTTGCCGACCAGATCGTCGTTCCTGCGCATCCGCTCGACCATCGCGTCCAGTTCCGCCCGGCGCCGGAGTTGGCCGCGCGAGAGTCTGAGAACCCCGGGTAAGATCCAGTTGAGGACGTGGCTGTTGCCGCACATGTAGTACCCGGCGTCTTTCGAGGACGGAGGGTACAGGCTGTGCCGGCCCAGCACGGACAACTCGATGTTGCCCTTGTGCACGTACCACTGCCAGCCGTCGAGCAGGACATCCGCGATCCCGTCCCACTTCGCGTTGTCGATCTCCCAGACGGAGTTGAAGAGCCTTTCCGCCATGCCAAGCGTGAAGGTGATGTAGTCTTTGCCATAGCCGAAGGTGTAGTTCTGCTCGCCGTGCGCGAACAGGGTGCCTTCGGTCTTGATGCCATCGGGCCAGAACCTTTCGTTGAGGTCGAAGTAGCCGGATTTCGAGGAGAGCGATTTCTCGATAACGTCCTTAACGATATCGAACATGCGCGTGTCGTTGCAAACGATGGCGCACTCGAGCACGGGGCGGTATCCGAAGTTCCCGCCAGTATACGTCCCGTCGTAACGGAAGGTCGCGGTCTGCAGGGGCGTTTTGGCGCGCATGTTCTCATTCTGGGACGGATCCGTCCAGGCCAACCAGGTCACCTTCTTCAGGCGTTCCATGACGCGCGCCAGTTCGCGAGAGGCATCCGGCTCCTTCGCCCGGAAATCAGGGTGCGTTTCCAGCCAGGCATCGGCAAGCATGTACATCCCGGCCGCCGCCCTGGCGACGTTCAGGCCACTGAACTTGGAGAACCCGTGATCCTTCAACTCTTTCTCGATCGAGGCGCGAAAGGCGTCCCGCAGCGCCATGAAGCATGCCGCCGCATGACGCGTATCCCCGCCCTTGTCCGGGTGCAGGAAGCAGACCTTCCAGGTGTCCTCCCAGTTCGGCAGATGTCCGAACCAATGGTTCTTCGCCATGGCCTCGGGCCATTTGTTCTTCGCCATGGCCTCGTCGAACCTCGCCACCAGGGCCTGGTCAACCGGCCCCTTGAGCGCGCGCCTGTAGAAGGATTTGCGGAGATCGGCCAGATCGCTCTTCTTTCGATCCAGGTTGCGCGCGAACTCGGCCGGATCGATCTCCCAGCGCGCGAAGTCCGGCCGGGCACGCAACTCCTTGGCCGGGATACGGGCAACCCGGCTCCAGTGTTCTTCACTCCCGATCCGCCCTTTGTAGACCCGCTGGTAGACCTCCCGTTCGACCGGTCCCATACCGAAGAGCCGGTCCTTCAGCGGGTTCGGGGCCTGCCCTGCGTCAGGCGCGCCTCCCGGCTCAACTCCCCCAGCCCTCGCCACACCGCATGCGAGCGCAGTCGCCGCCAGCACCGCGGCGACCGTTATCAGCGTTTCTGTCCTGTGCATGTCGCGCGCTCTCCCTCATTCGGCGTTGCCCTGACTGCTCCGCAGACCCGGCGCCCCCCCACCCCACCCCACGCGGCTCGCGTGTTCTCGCGTATCCATCATGACGGCACATCACCACTGATAGTAACGATAGGGATCGTCGTCCGACTCGGGCGCCTGCAGGTAGTAGCTCGCCAGCCAACGGCCGGGCGCCGCGGCGGTGCCAGCCGCGCCCGGTGTTGCGGGCAAGGGTTCCGTCCACATCCGCGTCAACCCCGCGGCGGCGCCCGCGCCCAGGTTGTCGAGCAGGCGCGAGACGAGAAACGCGTTGCGCCGCCAGGTCGTGCGCAGGTACGGCTTCGCCCGATAATCGAACATCCAGGGCGCGGCCTGGCACAGCACGATCCGGCCCGCGCCCTTGCGCAGGACGCGCAGCGCCTCGTTCCCGGCGCCGTCGGCGTCCGGCTCGAGGGCCGCCACCTCGAGTTCCGTCCGCCAATGCAGCTCGGCGTTGGACAGGCCCGCCAGCGCGGGATCCGAAAAATCCCTGACCAGGCTCGGCACGGTCGGTTTCCGCGCGACCCGGACGGCGCCGGGCACAACCCGATCGAGTTCGTTGCCGTCCAAGCCCAGGCACAGCACGTTCAGCCCCCGTTCGACCGCGCCGCCGATGGCCAACGCGCCGGTTGAGCCCGGCCCGATCACGAGCAGCGCGCGCGTGTCCAGGGGCGCGCCGGCCGCTGCCTGAAACGAGATGCCCAGTTCTTCGAGCAGCGCCGAGCCGCGCGCATCGCCCGAATAGAGCACACGCCGGCTGGCGGCGGGTTGGGCGGTGTCCAGATAGCCCAGCAGGTTTGCGCACAACCGATCCGCCGCGGCATCCGGCGTGGATCGCCCCGTGACGTCGAGCTGGCAGAACACGAACCGGCGGTCGCCCTCGACCAGTTCGAGCAAGGGCGCGTATTGCAGGTCGAACCCGCCGTCCACGAGCGGCAGGAAGTTCCCGCGCGTCGGCTTCTCGATCAACACGGAGGCCACGTTTCCGGAATTGCCGCAGCGCCAGACGCGTTTGTGCGCGAAGCCGCACCACTGCCATGTGGGCGCCGTCCGTTCCGTCGCCTCCGGCAGCGTGAAATGCGGCGGCGTCAGCGTGGCCGCGCCACGCCAGTCGCGCAGGGCGTCCTCCGGCAGCCCCTCGAGCGCCGGATGGCCGGCCGCCCGGACAAACGTTTTGCGCAGGCCATACTCCTGAATGCGGAACCCAAACCGTTTCTCGAGCGCCTTGGCCGTCTGCTCGAACACCAGCACGCGCCAGGGGCCTTTGCGCGTCGCAAGGTCCGGCAACCGCCCCTCGAGCGTGACGGCCTCGCGCCCGACGATCAGCAGTTCGTACGGGGCCAGCGAGTCGTCCGCGCCCACGGACGCGACCTGCACGCCAAGCCGGTTCAGCAACCGCGCGGTCATGCCTTTCGGATCGAACAGGGCCGCCCTCGAACGCAGCGCGCGCGGTCGGCCCGGCGCGAGAATCCGGATCGGGAATTCATCTTCCTGGACTTCGCCGTTCCCGAAATCGAATCGGGCCCGCAACACGTACTCGCCCGGTTCGCGCGTGGCGCCGGGCGGAACGGCCAAGGGCACGAAGGTCTTCCCGCCCGGCGCCACGCGCGCCGTGTCGCGGCCTCCGTGCCGCGACGGGGTCAACCGCCAACTCGCTTCGCAGGCGACGGGCGTCCGACCGTCGTTGAGCACGACGAGTTGCTTCGCGATCCGTTCGCCCGCCGCGTAGACATGCGTCTTGTCCGTGAACCGCGGCGCGCCGCCGATGTAGCCGAGCAGCGGCCGGTTCCACCGCAGAACCGAACGGCCGAGCGCCGTCAACGCGAAGGCGCCGTCCAGATCGGACGCGACCCACCGTCCGGCCGCCGGCCGCAGGAAGTCCGGAACGATGCCCGGCGCCTGCAGGCTCTCGAACCGGCGCGCGTTCGCGGCGCCCTTCTCGGCCCGAACCCGGCGCCACATGGCGCTGTGCGGCCACGGGTCGATTCCCGATAGACCCCAGGTCCGGTGCGACCGCCAGTTGTCGTCGTTGTACAGCGCCTGGATCGCCTGATAGGTCGGTTCGCTCTCGCTCAATCGCCAACCCATGTGTGACCACTCCCACGGCTCGCCTCGGGCCCAACGGCGCTCTTCGTCCCGCATCATCGCCTGCTTCGCGGCCGACATCTCGTAGGCCGGCTGCCCGATGTGCGCCGCCGCGTATTCGGAATCCCAGATGCATTGAAACGTCTTGTTGCCGTAGATGAACTTCGGGCCGCGATAGCTCTGAAACGACGCGCTGTACGGCAAGCCCCATTCCACGAAGAACACCGGCTTCGCGCCCGCCGTCGCCCAATGCTCGAGCCAGTCGCTCCGTTCCTGGATCGGCGCCCAGTTCAAGTAGATGTTGATGTTGTAGACGTCGCCGAGATGGCCGGAATTGTGGTGATAGATCGGGCGGGTCGGATCGAGGCGCCCCGCGATCGCCGCGACTTGGCGCGCCTTGGCGCGCGAGCCGTGTGACGGCAGGGGCGTGCCCGCCATCGCGTCCGGGTCGAACACGCCGTCGATCCGCAAAGGGTTCTTCCCGCCCGTGTATTGCGTCAGATTCGGGTTCATGCTGTACAGCACCACGCTCGGATGGTTGCGTACCCGCCGGATCCACCATTCCAGCAGACGCCGGTACCGCTTCGCCTGCTCCGGGTCTTTCAGGTTCTTGACAGCCGTGATGCCCGGCAGATGAAACGACATCAACAGGCCTTCTTCATCCGCGGCCTCGAACAGGGCGTCCAAGTACCCCACGTCTCCGGCCCAGGCGATGAACGCGTTGAAACCCAACCGCTTCGCATCCCGGCACGCCGCCCGGCAGGCCTCCAGACACGACCGGTCGCTTTCCTCGTTCTGCGCATCCATTCTCAGTGCCCGCAAGCGAATCGGCGTCCCGTTCAATCGGAAGTCGCGGCCGTCGATCCAGAACTCACGGAACCCGAACCGCAGCGGCAACGACTCGTCCAACAGCCGGCCCTGCCCGTCCTTCAGCCGTACCACGAGTTCGTACGTGTTCCCCGGCGTGTGGGTATCCCACGTCTTCGGGTTCGGCCACCCTTCCGCGAACGCGACGCGACCGTTCCGGATGTCGCCCCGGCCGAACGCGCGCGTCTCGAATCGCTTGGCCGGCGTCCCATGTTCGAGGACCAGGATTTCGCAGCGCAACCGGTCCGCGCGCATCTCCTCGAGCCCGATCTCCACCTCGATCTGTTGTTTTCGCGTCGAGCACCGCACATCCACGTCCGCAATCCGGTCCGCAGCCGGCTCGCTCGACAGGAACAGGTCGCCGGTTATGCCTCTCTTCTTCACCAGCATGCTCAGCACCTGCCGCTTGCCGGGCCGGGCCAGGGCCGTAATGTCCAACCGACCGCCCGGGCCGTCCGGCGAGCCCGCCTCTTGCCCATCGATCCACACGTGCGCGCCACGCCGCACCATCCGGAACTCGAGCGAAATACGGCGCCCGGCCCAGATCGCGGGCGCCTCGAAGCTCCGCTTGTACCAGGCCCGGTCCATGCCCCCATTCTTCAGCCGGTCCCGCACCGCCCCCGGAAGAACCGGGTCCTGGGCATGCGGCCCCTTGCCGCCGGCCGGCCAGAGGCCGGGCACTTTGAACCAGCCCCAGCCGCGGCCGGCCGGCGGCTCGACACCGTCCTCCGCGTCCCCCTCGAGCACCGGCCGGAACCGCCACAACCCGTTCAGACAAAGCTCGGCCCGCGTCGGCGAACTCCGGCGCCACGCCGAATCCAGTCGGTCGGTGTCCGGCGCGCCGGCCGGCAACGGCGCATCCCCGTCCGGCGCCGCGCCGCCGACGGCGCCGGAGACCCCTGCGCGCAGGACGGCACACACCATCGCCACGGATAGCCCGTAGTTTCGGATATCTCTTCTCATGTCTACTCCCTTCAGGAGTCGTGTCGCATTGCCGACATACAGACTGCTGAAATTGCAGCCGTCATGGCGCCGCTCCTGCAGCGGTCAGTCACAGCCGATACCCCCTCTTTCAAGGCGACCGGTCGCCGAAAAGAGTCGGCTTCGCTCGAACGGCTTCCAGATGCGGATGATTCCGCTCCTCCA
The DNA here is from genome assembly GCA_016929905.1 of Kiritimatiellia bacterium. Taxonomy (GTDB): domain Bacteria; phylum Verrucomicrobiota; class Kiritimatiellia; order JAFGHX01; family JAFGHX01; genus JAFGHX01. The sequence goes on along the minus strand of JAFGHX010000052.1, from coordinate 6,564 downwards.
GATACCGGAGGAGCAATCTCTTCATCCGCTCGGCCCGGTCCCGATGCCGCTCGCGGTCGGGGTTGAGCCCGATCAGGTTGTTCATTTCGTGCGGATCGTTCATGAGCCGCACCATGCATCTTTCCCATCCGCCGGGGTCTTCTTCTCCCATTCGGCCAGTTTGGCGCGAAGGTCCTTCTCGACGGCGGCAGCCTCGGGTTTCCCGGCGATGTTGGTCAGTTCCAGCGGATCGGTGTTGCGGTCGAACAGCATGTCGCCGAAATCCCGAAAGCCGCTGATACGATGCCGGGGCCTCTCGCTCATCGCCTTCGGAGGCGCGATCCATACGCCCAGTTTGTGGTCCCGGCCGATCACCGATACCTGGCTCCAATTCTCCGATACGGCGTACTCCCGTCCCAACGCCGCGCCCTCGACCAGAGTCGGCGTCAACGATCTGCCCGGCAACGAATACGGCTTGTCCGGCGGATCGATTCCCGCCATGTCGAGCAGCGTGGGATAGAGGTCCACGAGTTCCACGAGATCGTCAACCACCGCACCCCGCCGGGCCTTACCCGGCCAGGATACGATCAACGGCACGCGCAGGGTGTCTTCGTATATATTGTGCCCGTGCGCTATCTTCTCGATCATTCCGTGGGCGCCCACAAAGTCGCCGTGGTCCGAGGTGTAGATCACGATCGTATTGTCGGCCAGTCCGAGCCGCTCCAGCGCCGAAATGACGGCGTCGACATGGTGATCGATTTCGGTGACCAGCGCGTAGTAGTAGGCAATATACATGCGGTACAAGTCTTCGTTCTCGGCCGCTCGGCCCAGGCACCACGGCGGCTTCTCGTTGCTTCGATAGTGCTGGAGGAGCGGCGGGAGATTTTCGGCCGGTTCCCGCAACGAGTCCGGCATCCGGATCTTCGACGGCTCATACATGTCGGCATACATCGGCAGCGGGGTATAGGGCTGGTGCGGACGGTAGAAGGAACACCACGCAAAGAAAGGCCGGTCTCCTTGCGCCGCGTCTTCCAGGAACGCGATGGTCTTCTGCGCCGTGTAAGCCTCCATGGTCTCCTCCGGCGCCAGATCGGACAGCAGCGACGCCATCGGCGCGGCATGGGCGCCGCCCGTTTCCGCCCGCCAGTCGCGCAGGAACGCGTCCTGCTTGCCCCGCTGCTCGATCCATTCCCGGTAGTATTCGTCGGAGGGGTCATGGTTTGCCGTGAGCGTGGTGCAGGCGATGTCCCATCCGCCGTCCAGCGAACGCGGCATGTGCCGCTTGCCGAATGCGCCCGTGCGGTATCCGTTCCGCCGCAGCATTGCGGGTAACGGCTCGAAACGCTCCGGCATGGGGGCCGGGTCCGTATTGTAGAGTACGCCGACGGTGCGGGGATATTGGCCCGTCATCATCGATGCGCGGGATGGCACGCAAATCCCGTCCTGGCAGTAGGCCCGCGTGAAGCGCACACCGGTGCATGCCAGGCGGTCGAGCGCGGGTGTCTTCACGTCCGGATGGCCTTCACAGCCGAGAACACCGGCATTGTGCTGATCGGAAAAGAGGAGGAGAATATTCGGTTTTTTCATGATCTCATGTGTGGCGACTTCGTCGCCATGAGCGGCTCCTATGTTCATTTTCAAAATCACGCTTCAGATCGAAGTTCTTGATGATGGGCCAGGTTTGGAGCCGTGAACCTGGCCGCCGTATCGGCCAGATTTGTATCATATCGGTCATGACCGATAATATCCGGTTTCCTGTCCCCTTCGTGCAGGGGAAGGCACTCTTCCCAATTTCTCTGTTCAGATTCCGGATTGACTCAATGCCTCCTCATGCTTCCCATCTCTTCGCGTGCCGGCGTACTTCACTTATGGGTCGGTCTCATCGTCGCTGGTCAGCCCGCCGGTCGGTGAAGTGCTCATCATCCCTCCTTCTTCCGCTCTAGGTTACGAGATACGCCGCCAGCCGTCGAACACAGGGCTTCGCCTTGGCACGGATGCACCGGAGCCTGATGCGGGGCGTTGTCACGGCGGCCAATGCCTGGATGCGTTTGTGCCCGACGCATTCGCCCTCACAGAGGACCTTCCACGTGCCGTCTTGCTTGAGCCCCTCCACAGCGTACTGCAGGATCCTCTCGCCACGTCGGATATCCTCCATGATAACGACGTGATCGATTTCCCGAACACCCGCCAGCTCGAGTTCGAGGACGTCGCCTTCGCCCGAGGTCGAGGCGACGGCCGTGGCGAAGCGCCGGCGAATCTCCCGGCCGAACTCCGCGTAGCGCGCCATATCGGCTTCCGGCACCAAACCGTCCGGGCCGGGATTCGCGTTCAGCAGCAGATTGCAGTTGCGCCCTACCGAGGCATAGTACATGTCCACCAGCTCGGACACCGGGTAGATTCGGTTCTCCTGGCCGGGTTTCCAGAACCATTCATGATTTCGTATAGGTACATCACACTCGCCTGGCATCCACAGACGACCGTCCGGCATGCCGGCGAAAACCTTCTCTTGCGTGCCGGCCTCGGCAGTCCCACGGTTCGTCGTGCTCCAGCACGGATAGGGCGCTACGCCGCGTTCGTTGCCGACCCAGCGAATTGTGTTCGGCGTGCCGGGCGGCCCCTGAAACACGATGGCGTTCGGTTGATATTTCCCGAGAATCGGAATCAGATCGGGGCCGCCCCGCTCCACCGGAATGGCGCCGCCATCGAACCAGACCTCGAACAGCTCTCCGTAGCGGGACCACAACTCCTCCATCATCCGTTCGCAGAGGTTCACATACCGGCGCTGTTGCGCGTCATCCCCGCCCTTTCCGCGATTGACCAGGCCCGGATTGTCCACGCCCAGATAGCCATTCGCGCTGACGGAGGCGTACAGACCGGGTTGGACGCCGTACTTGCGGCAGGAGGCGACGAAGTCGGCAACGAGATCCCCCTTGCCGTTACGCCAGGAAGACTGTCTGACGCCGTACGGGTAGAGGTCCGATTGCCATTGCAGGAATCCGCTGCAATGCTTGGCGACCAGGACGGCGTACCGGGCGCCCATCGCCCTGGCCGCCTCCAGCCATTGGTCCGTATCGAGCCGCTCGGGTTGATACAGGTCAGGGGCGGGCAGGTCTGCCCAGCTTCGCCAGTTCCAGCCCTGTTTGTAGATCGGGATGTCGAAATGGAAGAACATGCCCAGTTCCATGTCGTGCCATTGCTGCTGAACGCGGCTGGGTGTGACGATGGGTTCGTTGCTCATGATGTTCCTGCCCTTTCGTCCAGCGGTCCTTCCTTGTCAAACCGTTCGCGACTTCTCATACCACTCCCGCAGTTCCCGCCGGCCGGCTCACGGCGCGCCTTTTCGATCCAACCGCCGAACGGCTTTCACAAGCGAAGCTCTCCTACAGGTAGTTGCGTAGCGTCATGTCGCGAAGCCGGGCGGGGTGGAACTTGCCGTCGGCATTGACCTCGTGTCCGTACCGCAGAACGCGCTGCGCATTGGCGGCCGCGCCCGCATCGACCTGCGTGATGGCCGCCAGGTACCCGCGCAGCTTGCGCAGGCGCGCCGCCTCGAACGTCTTCGGCTCGAGCAAGGCCCACTGCCCCTGGCGCCAGTGCCGGGCCGCACGGACCAAATGGGGCGCTTGGCCGGCAAGTTCGCTGTCGGCGTTCGGCGGCAAGGTCAGGGCCATTCCTTCGTACAGATCCCAGAACGCGCGGCAGGGCGACGTGCACTGGTGCGGGCGCGGCAGCGAGGCGTGCAGGAAGAAAGGCTTGCCGGCCTGCCGCGCCTGACTCATCAGCGCCACAATCTCGTTGGCGATCCAGCCTTCCTGGCATTCGTCGAAGGCGAGCGCCGACGGACGGCTGTCCATGTTCTGGCGGCCGCGCTCGCCGAATTCCGGCATTCGCCCGTGATCCTCCAGGTCCTCCTTGCCGCGGTCCCTGAGAAACGCGGTGTACTTCGGCGAACGCCCCCCGATGCTGCAGCCGCACGTTTCGTGGAAGACATCGCAGTCGTCCTCGACCCAGTATTCCGGGCAGTGAATCTTGCCAACCGCGCCGGTGAAGTAGCCGTGGCGGCGGAAATGCCCGAAGACCGTCGGCAATCCGCCCGGGTTCGGACCGCTCAGCCCATAGTAGCCGTGATTGTGACAGTACTGGCCCGAGAGGAAACACATTCGGCTCGGCGTGCAGATCGGGTTCTGCGTGACGGCGTCGGAAAATCGCACGCCCTCCGCGGCCATGCGGTCGAGATTCGGCGTCTTCACGTCGGGATGCCCTCGATACCCGAGCACCTTGGCGTTGTGCTGGTCGGCCAGAATGAACAGAATGTTCGGTTTCACCGCCTATCGTGCCTCCTGAACTGGGTTCATGTTGTCACGAAGACCGGGCTGGCGTAGATGAGCGCCCCGTCCGTCTGCACGGCGCGCAAGTAGAAGAACGTGGTCCGGGCCGGGCCGAGCGGGACGCGGATGTCGAGGTCCAGGCCGGCTCCGGCCACGGGCGCCTGGACCACGCGGTCGCCGTCGCTGACGATCTCGATCAGCCGCGGCGGCGCTTCGAGCGACAGGCGCAGCGCGGCCGTCAGCTCCGTGCCGGATTGCGTGCGCAGCTCGCCGCCCTGCAGCACGTCGTTGACGGAGAACCGGACCATCGCGCGCGTGTCCCAGCAGGCCCAGGTGTGCCGCGCGTACAGGCCGTCATACACCGCTTGCCGTTCGCGCGCAGCGGCCCAGACGCCCGTGTAAATGCTACTGCCGCCGCCCTTCGCGATCAGCGTCGGCCAGCCTGTGTGGTTGTCCGTGCCGCCCGTGAATCCGAACTCATGCCCGGCCGCCAGGGCGCTCTGCGCGCTGCCGCCGTTCCTCTGGTACTCGGCGCGCCACAGCTCGGCGTCCGGGTACGTTTCGCGCTCCTGATTGCCGCGCCCCTGGAAAATCTCGACCAGGCGCCGGTAGCCGTTGCGCGGAGCCTGCCACGGGTAGGGATGCCAATAGTGGCTGCCGTCGTCCTTGGTCGCAATGCTGATCGCGTTCGTATGGTGCGGAATGGCGATGAAATCGCGGTGTTGGTCCAGAATCGCCGTCGAGTCGGCCGGAAATCCGCCGGTGAAACCGGCGGCGCCCCTGCACACCAGGGGGTGATCCGGCGTCGTGAAGTAGTAGTTTTCGTGGCCCCGGCTGGAGCTCGCTTCCCAGCCGAACAGAGTGGCGAATTCGCCGGCCACGTTCACGGCTTCGAGTTCGCGGACGGTCTTTTCCCATCGCGCCCCATCCGGGTTATGATCGCCGGGCGCGGCAAAGTCGAGGTTCAGCAGATCACGGGCGGCGAGTAGTGACTCGCTCAGCTCGCGCATGCCGTCTCCGGAGATGGCCGTGTGCCAGTGAATCTCGCCGAAAAGCGGCACGAAACCGCCCGACGCGCCCGGCCAGACCGGATTCGAGACCACCAGAAGGTCGCCGTTGTCCGCCCGCGCATTACGGATGCGCTCATCGCCCGCCAGTCCGGCGCTCTTCACCCGAGCCGTCAGACGCATGATCGCCTGCCCAGCGGGCGGACGGACAAAGACCGCCGTCGGCTTTTCGACAACACCCTGCCAGACGGCGCCGCCCGCGGTCTCCAATGTGACGGGCACGGAATTGCCGAAGGCGGTGGGATAGCCCTTCGCATCGAGTGGACACAGCACAACACGCACCGTGCCCACCGGCTCCGACCCCGGCCGCGCCCACACGCGCAGACGATCGGCCGGGCCGGCCGCCACCCGCAGGCCGACCGGACCGGCCAACAGGGTCCCATGCGGCGCTCCGGCCGGCGCCAGATGCACCGGCCACTCGCCGCCCGCAATAGGTTTCAGCGCGGCCTCGATCGAGAAACGAACGCGAGCGCCGGCCGATACGTCCGCACCGATCCGGAATCGCGCCAGAGCATGGCACGGGTTATGCGCGCGAATGTCGTTGAAAGACAACTCCTCCTTGACCCGCCAGACCGGCTCCGCCTCGATTCCCTCGCAGCCGAACGCCATCCACCTGGCCGCTATCAATGTTCTGAGATTCGCGCCGCGCAGCTCGACTTCGCTGCCCGCCGCCAAATCCCGCTCGACCGCCCACTCCAGAATCCACGTCGCCGGACTCGTGTCCGTCGTTCGCGCATTCCCATCTCGAAGAACCCGAAGCTTGCCTGAGTCCGTCCCGCCGTGTGGGATTGTCATCGTTCGCATTCCGCGTCCCTTTCGGATTTGGCGACCCCGAACAGCTCGTAGGGGTCCGGCGGATCGTATCTGAACCCCGGTTGACTCGTGATTTCCTCGAACTGCCAGGGCATTCGGATCGCGGCTTCTTCCGCCGTCAATGGGGAGTCCGCGGGCGCTTGCGCGCCGGCAGTCAAGCCAACTGCCGCCACGCCGATCATGGTGGCGATGTTCAGGATGGATCCGATCGTTGTCTTTCCCTTCATCCTGTATCTCATCACCTCCTCCTTGCTGTGAAGTATCTTGCCGGTCAACTCGGCGACCGGTCATTGTTCCGTTCTCAGTGCAAACCGCGCCGTCGCCGGCTTGCCCACCTCCGGGATCCGCGGCAGCGGCAGATGCAGGACACCGCCCTG
>JAFGHX010000475.1 GCA_016929905.1 Kiritimatiellia bacterium | reverse complement strand
TAGAGGTGCAGGGATTCGAACCCTGGACCCGCGGATTAAGAGTCCGCTGCTCTACCAGCTGAGCTACACCTCCGCCCTGAGGCTACCGAATTCAGGGACAAAAACAAGAACAATTTTTGGCCGAGCACGCGAATTCAGGGTCGGGCAGGAGAAAGGGCGAAGCCCGACGAAGCCAAAAACGGACGAAGTGAGCGGGGGCGAAGTCGGGAGCGAGCGAAGGGACTCGAACCCTCGACAACCACCTTGGCAAGGTGGAGCTCTACCAACTGAGCTACGCTCGCTCCTGCAGATACGAGTAAGAATAGCGCGTTCGTTCGCGAGATGCAACTGGAAATTTCGGCGGCTCGGCGGGAAGCCCGAAGAGCGGAGAAGAACGGAACAGCGGCAGGTGGGGCGCTTGGGAATCCACGGAGGATCTTGGCGGGACGCCGCCCCACTGCTTTTGTTCTTTCCGCTCAGCCGGCTTTCGGTAAGAATCCTCCGGATGGACACGGACATCACAGACATGGAGGACGCCCCGCGCGCCGCATCGATTCGAAGCGAGGTGGACGCGTTCTTCAAGCCGGGCGGTGTTCTGGAGAAGGCGTGCGACGGGGCGCCGTTTCCGTATGAGCCGCGGCCGCAACAGCGCGAGATGGCGAACGCCGTTGCCGAGGCGTTCAGCGCGGGCGGGCACCTGATCGTGGAGGCGGGCACGGGGGTGGGCAAGAGCTTCGCGTACCTGGTCCCGGCGATCCTGGCCGCGACACGCGCGCAGACGCAGGTGGTCGTTTCGACCTATACGATCAGCCTGCAGGAGCAACTCCTGCTCAAGGACGTGCCGTTTTTGCGTGAGCACCTGGGCGTGGCGTTCAACGCGGCGCTCGTCAAGGGCCGCGGCAACTATCTCTGCCGGCGGCGGCTCGGCCTGGCTCTGAAGCAGGGCGCCGATCTGTTCGACGGTTCGCGTGAAACGGAGCTGGAGCGGATCCGGCGCTGGGCCGAACACACGGCCGACGGCAGCCTGTCCGATTTCGAGCGGCAGCCGGCGCGCGAGCTGTGGGGGCACGTCTGCGCCGAGCACGGCAACTGCCTGGGCCGGCAATGCCCGCATTTCAAAGCGTGCTTTTTCATGCGCGCGCGAAGCCGCGCGTACGGGGCCGAGCTGCTGGTCGTCAACCACCACCTGTTCTTCTCCGAGCTGCGGCTGCGCGCGCAGGGGGCCGGTTTCCTCCCCCCGCACGAGATCGCCGTGTTCGACGAGGCGCACTGTATGGAGGCGGTGGCCAGCGAACATCTCGGCATTCGCCTCTCGCCCTACGGGTTCGAGTACCTGCTCCGGCGCCTGTACGATCCGGCGTCCGGAAAGGGAGTCCTGTCCGCGCTCGGCGAGACCACGGCCATGCGCGCCGTGGGCGAAGCGTGGAAGGAGGTCGAGTCACTCTTCGACGCCGTCGCCGGCTGGGTCGGCGACCCGGCGCGCGCGACGCAGAAGATCGTGCGCGAACCGCTCGCGCTCGAGACCGGGCTGCCCGAGCAGCTCGCCCGGATCAGCGCCGCGCTGCGCGCCGCCGCCGACCGCATCGAAGACCCCGACATGAAGGCGGAGCTCGGCGGCCTCGAGCGGCGCACCGCCGAGATGCGCGAAGGGCTCGCCGGCTTCCTCGCCCAGTCCATGCCCGACCACGTGTACTGGGTGGAGAAGGAAGGCTATCGGCGCGGGCGGTTCGCGCTGCTGTCCGCGCCCATCGAAGTCGGAGGCCTGCTCGAAGAACTCGCGTTCAACGCGCTCTCCGCCATGGTGTTGACCAGCGCGACGCTCGCCGTCGGCGGCGCGCTCGACTATTTCAAGCAGCGGATCGGCGCGCGGGCGAGCCGCACCCTCTGCGTGGGCTCGCCGTTCAACTACGAGCGCCAGATGCGGTTGTATGTGGCGCGGGACATGCCGGACCCCAACGATTCGGAAGCGTTCGCGCTTGGCTGCGCCGAGGCGGTGAAGCATTTCGCGAGGCTCACCCACGGGCGCGCCTTCGTTCTGTTCACCAATGCGGCCCTGATGAAGAAAGTCGCCGGGCTGACCGAGGATTTCTTTGCCGAGCACGGACTGACGCTGCTGGTCCAGGGCCGGGGGTTGCCCCGGCATCTCATGCTCGATCAGTTCCGGGAACAGGGGGCCAGCGTCCTGTTCGGACTGGACAGCTTCTGGATGGGGGTCGACGTGCGGGGCGAAGCGCTGAGCAACGTGATCATTACGCGGCTGCCCTTCTCCGTTCCCGATCAGCCGGTCGTCACCGCGCGGATGGAGCGGATCCGCGAGCGGGGCGGGAACCCGTTCCGGGAGTATGCGCTGCCCGAGGCGATCCTCAAGTTCCGCCAGGGGGTCGGCCGTCTGATTCGCACCGCCACCGACGAGGGCATTGTGGTCGTGCTCGACAACCGGATCGTCACACGCTGGTACGGACGCCAGTTCCTGGCCTCAATTCCACCTTGCCAAACGGAGGCCGTCGTGCTATCATGATCGGCGCGGTGGCGGGAAACGGAGGAACCACGAATAGACACGAATTCACACGAATAGGGGGCGCGGGAAGCAAGAGGCTGGGCTGTGGTGTCGCGCCGTAAGGGCGAGGGGATTGGCCGCCGCATGCGAGTCTTCTCCAGCCGAGATCGCAATTCGTGTACATTCGTGTTCATGGGTGGTTTCCCTTCGTTCGAGTGCGGAGCAGGGGAGTGGGAAAAGTGAAGAGAGTGTTGTTTGCAGGCCTGGCGGCGCTGGTGGCTTGTATCGCCGCCGCGCAGGACGCGGGCCGTTATCAGATTATTCTCGCCCGGAAGCCGTTCGGCGCGCCGCTGGCGGCGCCCGAGGAGCCGCAGAAGAAGCCTGAAGACTCCTGGGCTAAGGATCTGCGGCTGCATTCTTTCTATAATATAGGCGACGGCTGGCGCGCCGGGATCATGGACAAACAGAACAACCTCGATTACGACGTGGGCGTCGGCGAAGAACTGGCGAACGGGATCCGGCTCGTGAGCGTGGACTACCCGAACAAAAAGGTCATTCTGCAGCAGGGCCCCGAGCAGTGCGCGCTGGAACAGTCCGAGGAAAGCGGGCAGTTCAAGATGCTGACCGCCGCCGACCGGCGCCGGCAGGGCGCCGCATCCGAGGACGGAATCAAGCCTTCCCGGCGAAAGCTGCTGGAGAAAAGGGTCATGTTCGAGAAAAGCCGTTTGTACCCTGAGTTGAAGGAGCCTCTGTTCAAGCAGGGGCCGGAGCTCGAGAACCATTTGCAGAACTACAATGCGGAGTTGATCCGGGCGGGCGGCGAACTGGGACCGCCCTTGCCAATCCCGTTGAGTCCGGAATTGGATGCTCAGTTGGTCCGGGAAGGCCATTTGCCGCCGTTAAGTGAAGAATGAGGCATGAAGCCGGCGTATCGATCCCTGTTAATATTCTCGTTTTCTCAAAGATGCAATATCAGTTTTGCAAAAATAAGAAGAGCGAGATGAGGTGGCGGCGGCTGGATACGCAACATATAGGGCTCATTTTCCGGTGGACACAATATATGGTGTAGCGGAATTTTTTTTGTAAGTTGGCACGATTCTCGCTATACTGTTAGGCAGCTACCCGTAGGCTCGCCAGTTGGCACGCTGTGTGAGCAAGCACCTAGTGGGCCGCGCCGCGGTCGCGACCGCCGGTTCCGTGGCCCACTAGGCTGCCCAAAGCGTGCGGTGCCCGGCAGCGGAGGGTGGCGGAAGAGAATTTCGATAGGTCAGCAGACGATCTTTTTTACGGGTTCACGCAGTGTGGAAAGGAGGAGCGGCGAGTTGGTGCTTACGGTAGTTTTTTCGCGTTTTTTTTGGTTGACACTCGGCATGCAGGAGACTAGAGTCTGTATGCTTAAGCTGGGAGCAAAACAATGAAAGCAAGGAGGGAAGATAAATGAAGGCGAAGAGCATAGCAGCGGTGGTGTTGGCGGTGGGCCTGTGCGCGGTGTCGGCTTGGGGCCAGAGTGGCACGGTCACCAGCGCGAACAGAGTCGGGTACGTGAAGGTGACGGTGGCGGCCGGCGACCTGGTGATGTGCGGCTTGAATTTCACGGATGCTGCGACTCCCACGATCAATGAAGTGTTCAAGGATCAGCTGACGGGCCATTCGCTTCTGCCCACACTGTCCGACAATATTATCATGTGGGACCCGATTGCGCAGGGCTACGTGACCTATTGGAAGAAATCGACGGACCTTCAGTGGTACCGGTTGGGAGAAGGCTCCGCGACAGACGACCCCATTGATTCTGGTGAGGGGTTCTGGATCAAGAGCAACCAACCCTTTAGTCAGGATTTGTATCTGCTGGGGACTGTCGTCGACGAGCCGGTGAGCGTGATGTTGTATGCGGGGCTGAACTTTGTGGCGTACCCGTATAGTGCGTCGCAGCTCTTGAATTCAGCCTCACTCAAAGACATAGCCGCGGGACATTCGTTGTTGCCTACGCTTGCGGATCAAGTGATATGGTGGAACGAGAGTCTGGGGAGGTATGAAACCTACTGGTTCAAGACTGGTAGCCCGAGCCAGTGGGTCAAGCTTTACGAAGAAGGTTCACCGGCGACTTTTGAGTTGAAGATCGGAAAAGGCTTCTGGTATAAGCGGTTTGGTGCCACAGTTCCCTGGAGTGAAACCAAGCCCTACTGACCCCGTGAGAGCTCTTTGGATAGCATGAGCCCTGAGCGCACAGGAGAAAGTGTGCGCTCAGGGCCAGTGACTGTTTTCGAGAGGGAAATGGTAAGGAACGGGCTATAGATTCGGAAATGGAGGAGGGGAAGGTAAGCTATGAGAAGAGTCTGGCGAGTGTCTACGGGTATGTGCGTTTTGCTGCTTGCGTTTGTTTTCTGTGCCATCGCGGATCAGATGTATTGGTCAACCTCCACGGAGACCTACATCTATGACTCAAGCGGGATTGGGAATGACAAGCTGCTGGCCGGAACCACCAACACCGCTGGCTTCATGCAACTAATACAGGATGCAGACGGAGGCGGAATCGGTTTTGACCCCTCGCAGCCTAACGGGATACCGCTCGGAAGCTCGGATAACGTTGTCGACAAGTCCTGGATTGGAGAATTCACAGCTACCGACGGGACTTTTTTCCATGAGAGTAATGTGGCGACCAACATCCCGTATGTCATAAGAGTCTTTGATTCTCCCTCTGGCGACTGGGACGCAGGGCTTATCCCCACCAGCGGATACTACGGGGACCATGCTGCCTACACGCCGCTGCTGCCTGCGGCGAATATCTATTACGTCGAGAACATGTACACCGACACGTTGATCCCCGAGCCAACCACCGTGAGCCTGTTCGGTCTAGGGGTATGCATGCTGGTGCTGCGCTGGCGTCGCCGGAAGTAGCGCGATGCCGATAGGACGTAAGACGACCCCGACGTGAGTCGGGGTCGTTTTCTTTTGGGGCTTGCCTTTCATACGCGCGCGTCGAGATCGAACGAACGGCTGGCTTCATATATGTGGAAGCGCTTATCTACGGGGGTGTCAAGCAACGGCACCGCAGGCCGCCCCGTGGCGAAAGACGGGCATGACCTGCAAGACTCACGCTAACGTAGCATGTGGACTGCCGCAGTCGTCACGTCCTCAGGGCGTACGGACAGGAGGCAGCGCGTATCGCCGTATCGGCATTTTCTTCTGAAGCACGGTTGGCACGCCAGTGAGGCCGTCAGGATCCGATGGGGCGGACCATACGGGCCTGTGCGTCCGGGGGCCGTTGGGCCAAAGATCGCGAGTACCGGTGTGCCTAGGGCCACGGCGAGGTGCATGGGGCCGGAGTCGTTCGTCACGAGCAGGTCCATTTCCTGCAAGACGCTGCCCAGCTCAACCAGTGATGTGCTGCCGGCAAGATTGACGACTGGCGACCGCAGTGCGCTTTCGATAGTGCTGCACGCGCTGCGGTCCGAAGCCGAACCCAACAGGAAGACACTCGCGTTCGTCTTCGCCTGGAGCTGTCTTGCGGTCTCCGCGAATGAGGCAGCGGGCCAGTTCTTTGTCGGCCAGCGTGAGCCGGGCGCGATCGCGATCCGCGGAGCCGGCAGCTCGCTCTTCCGTTTGGGGAATTGCATGGGGAATTGCGGAGGGGAACTCGGAACCACAAGCCGCTCGACGCACCGCTGGATTCTGTCGATGGCGTGCCGTTCCTCTTCCTTGGCCCCGGCGGTCTCCGGGTACAGCCACCTTGCGCACACCTCTGCATCACGCGGCCCGATCTTTCGCTTTCCGCGCGCGAGCAGCAGTACGATCGCACTCTTTGTCAACCCCTGAAGGTCTAGCACGTAGTCATAGTGAGTGGCGCGCAGGGTGCGGAGGAAGGGGACCAGCTTTCTGAAGAACGCCCGCCGGTAGAAGGGCAGGACCCGGTCAACGTCCGTGAAGCACTTCACGAGTTCGGTGTACTCCGTCTGGGTCACCCAGTCCACGGTCGCTCCCAACCCGGTTTTGAGGCTATGAACCGCCGGGAGGGCGTGGCAAAGATCGCCCAGAGCGCTGAGTTTCACTACAAGCAGACGTGGTCTTCGGGGCGCACCCGGATGCGGGGACGTATCTTGGCCAGTATCGGTCATGGCTCCTGCGGACAGATCAACTGTGCGGATCGTTCCCTGTTGGCCGATTTTGTCTCTCCGGGCTTCAGTGTCGGCGAGACCGAGCTATCGTAGTAGGCGCGACCACCGCTGTAAAGCCGCAACCGTTGTTCAATTCCAGAGACGAGAGCGTTGTTCTGGCCTTCTTGCTGCGCCTTGGACAGTGCTTCCCGCGCGGCCCGGACGGCGTCATCGAATCGACCGGCCGCGGCATAGGCGGCGGCGAGTGTATCGAGCATCTCCGGTTTTCTGCAGCCTGTGGTCCGACAGGCCTCTTGGGCAAGGCGCACGGCGGCCTGAGGATTTCGGAGTTGCTCTCGAGGTGACGTGGCAAGCAGCCACGCAAGATTGTTCTTCGGGATGGGGCTCTGGGGGTCGATCCGGAGCGCCTGGGAAAAGTGGGAAGTCGCCTCTTCCGCCTTCTGATCCCGCAGGAACATCAGCCCGATGTTCGTGTGCACCATGTAGTTGTCTCGTGTGGCCTTCAGCGCATGCCAAAGCAGGGCGCGATCGCTGCGCCAGTGGCCGACCTGAAACCAACTGCGAACCCCCAATGCCGCGACGAGCGCTGCGGCCATAGCTGCCGTAACCGCTCTTCGCTGTCGCCCAAGCAACTCCCCTAGACTCCAGACGCCGAGCACGAAGATGCCGACAACCGGTACATACGCATAGCGATCGGCCATGGCATGGGAGCCCACTTGGATCAACCCGCTGACGGGCAGTAGGCCCAACACGTACCACAACCAGCCGACAATCAGGAATGGGCGGCCCGCTCGTGCGCGGCAGAAGAGGACGGAAATCCCCGTCAAGAACACGCCCGCCGCGAACGCAGCCCACAGCGGCAGTCTGTCCGTGTGGAAAGGGTAGAAGAAAGCAAGGTTTTGGGGCCAGAGGATCTTATGGAGATAGCGTACATAGGAGATCAGCGCGTTTCGTAGGGTCAGGTGCCATGGCAGCCATTTCGATGCCTGTGCGCTGACGCCCGCGCAATGGATACATAGGGAGACAATTGTGACCGCGAGCGCGAGCATCAAGAACGGGAGTTTCTCAAGCAAGAGGCGGAGCCAAAGCCGGTATCGTGAAGGCAGAGGCCCGCACACGCTCGGCGTCACTGGGTCGTTCTGCCCCTGTGCGTCAGCCGTGAGCAGCGCCAAGCGATCGAGCGTCCAGTAGTCGAGCAAGAGCAGGTGCATCGGCAGGATGACCAGCGTCGGCTTCGTCATCAGGCCCACCGCGAAGGTTAGAAGCAGGAGGCCGTATCGCGCGTAGCCGCCGCGGCGGACGTAGCCGAGGTAGGCCGCCATGGTGAGGAACCAGAACAGGGCAGCCAGCAGGTCCTTCCGGGCCGATACCCAGACGACAGGTTCCACATTCAACGGATGAACGGCAAAGAGAGCCGCGACAAACGCGCTGCGCCAGAAGGCCATTGTCATGGACTTGAGCACGAGGAACAGGAAAAGCGCGTTGGCGGCGTGGAGCCCCAGATTGACCAAGTGGTAACCACGCGGATTCAGGCCGAACAACGCGTGGTCGACCATGTAGGAAATCCAGGTGGCCGGGTGCCACAGCGACGTTCGGTGCGGAACAAAGGCCCATTCGATGTTGCGTCGAGTCAAGCCGCCGGTGACATGCGTGTTCTCCAGGACATGAAATGGGTCGTCATAGAAGGCGAACCCGAAATCCAAAGCCTGCACGTATATCGCGAGAGTCACGGCCACAAGCAGCAGGCAGACAGCCAAGGTTGACACGGGACCGCGCGTCGGCGCGCCTACAGGCGCGTGGCAGGCTTTCATGTCCCCGATCATAGCAGTGCGGGTGGAGGGCTGCAAGCGCTCGGGGCCGGCGCGCACTTGCGGCATGCCAAGGCCTGTCGGACAAGATCGGCGCTTCGCTTCCCGAACCCGGGCACGGCCCCGATTTCCTCCACCGTTGCCCGTTTAAGCCGTTGCAGCGAGCCGAAATGTTTCAGCAGCAGTTCTTTTCGTTTCTTGCCGAGCCCGGGAATGTCGTCCAGAACGGACTCGCGAATTCGTTTCTGGCGCAAGTTCCTGTGGTAGGTCAGCGCGAACCGGTGCGCTTCGTCGCGGATCGTCGTGAGGACGCGCAGCGCCCTGGAGTTCAGTTCCAGCCGCGTAACCCGCGGGCGGCTGCCCTTGCCGGTGTCCTGATGGATTTCCTCGTGCTCCTTGGCCAGGCCGGCTACCGCCAGATGCGCCAGGCCGAGCTTGGCCAGTTCCGCCCTTGCCGCGCGCACCTGTGTGATGCCGCCGTCGACGAGCACCAGATCGGGCAGCGCGTGCGGTGCGGGGCCGGACGTATCGGGGCCGGGCTTGGCTTGCGCGGACGACTCTGGCGGCGGGGGTCGACAAAGCTGGGTCTCGTGTATGAGGCGCGCGAAGCGGCGCCGGATGACTTCGGCCATCATGGCGGGGTCGTCGCTGCCCTCCACCGTCTTGATGCGGAAGTGCCGGTACCGGTTGCGGTGCGGCATTCCGTCCACCGCGCAGACCATACTGGCAACGGCGTGCGTGCCGGAGATGTTCGACACGTCATAGGCCTCGATCACGCGGGGAATCCGTGCCAGGTCCAGGATGGTCCGAAGTTCCTCACAGCCGGCCCGTGCTTCTTCCGTCTTCATTTCCGGCGTCTTGGCGATACGGGTACGCTGCTTCAGGGCGGTCCGCAGCAGGTCGAGCAGATCCCGCAGGGCGGCCGCCCGCTCGTAGTCCTGCGCCTCGGCGGCCTGCCGCATGGCCGTTTCGACCGCTTTCAGACTTTCCGGGTGCTCGCCGCGGAGGAATGAACAGGCCTCTTCGACATGCGCGCGGTATTCGTCTCGAGTCACCTTCCCGATGCATGGCGCGGAGCAATGCCGCACGATGTCGTCGATGCAATGCTGGTGCGTCTCGCTGTCCGGCGTTTGCGGCCGGCATTTCCGGAGGCCGAACCGTTTCTCGATGAAATCGAGAGCCACGCGCGCCGCGCTGGAAGAGGCGTAGGGCCCGAAGTAGAGCGCCTGATCGTTGCGTTGGATGCGGCAGGTCTTGAACCGGGGCAGCGGTTCGCGGGGATCCATCCGCAGGAGCAGGAACCGCTTGTCGTCCTTGAAGCTGGTGTTGTAGCGCGGGCGGTAGTCCTTGATGAGCTGGCCTTCCAGCAGGACCGCCTCCGCCTCGGTGCGGGTGGCGATCGTCTCCAGATCCGCTACGCCGCGAATCAGGCCGCGCAGTTTGGGCGGCGCGCTTCTGAGCGAGGCCGCCCTGAAATACCAGCCGACACGTTTGCGCAGCGATGAAGCCTTGCCGACGTACACGATCCGGCCGGTCCGGTCCCGCATGATGTAGCAGCCCGGCTTATCGGGCAGTTCCCGCAACCTGGCCTTGATTTTGTCCGGAACACGCACGAGGAATCGTCAATAGTCAATCGTCAATGGCAAGCGCGCCCGGCACGACTCGAACGTGCAACCACCTGATCCGAAGTCAGGTGCTCTGTCCAATTGAGCTACGGGCGCAGCGGACTGACCCAACCGCTACGAGATTAGCGGTGCCGCGGGGGTTTGTCACTCCGAAAGCGTGCCAAGCGCCGAGAGGAAATGGCTGGCTAACCACTTGCAGAATGGCCGCAAAAAGGCGCAAAGGGCACAAAAAGGAGGTGACGTGCGGGAATGAGGTGTTCAACGCAAGACGATATGTTGGGGGAATCGCGCCCGCGCCAGAGCGCGGCCGCGATTCCCGCAACGTTGCCTTTTTCATAGCGCAGTGCCTTCGTGGTGAATCTGCCTCCGCTCACGCTTATTTTCGGATTAGGCACGGGAATTCCGGGCTTGTGCTGGCGTATCGCTGCCATTATCATTCCGGGATATGCACCGCCCGCGTGCGCTGATGCGCGGGCGGCTCTGACGGGCCCATGAGTACCTGGTATC
The DNA here is from genome assembly GCA_016929905.1 of Kiritimatiellia bacterium. Lineage (GTDB taxonomy): Bacteria > Verrucomicrobiota > Kiritimatiellia > JAFGHX01 > JAFGHX01 > JAFGHX01. The sequence continues at coordinate 4,245 of JAFGHX010000475.1, read as the reverse complement.
TGAAGAAACAGGATGCGTCCGAGTACGGTCCCGTTGAACTGCAGGTTCTATGCCAGTGGGCGGCGGACGGGCGCATCGATCCGACCGACGAAGTCTCCACCGACAAGGAGTCGTGGCGGCCCGCCCCCGATTTGCCGGAACTGAAGATGGTGTGGCTCGTCGAGCTGCGCGACGGGCGAATGTACGGGCCTATTCACATTCTGGCCGTGTACGAGCTGTTCGCCGACGGCGCGGCGTCGCCCGAGGCGAAGCTGATCATTCGGCCGAAGAAGCCGAGCGCGGAGACCGCCGTGGAGGACGACCTGCGCCGTTTGCTGGCCGAGAAGGCGGAGGCGGCGCGCGAGGCGCAGGAGACGTTGGCGGAGCAGCGGCGTGAGATCGCGGCGCTGAAACGGGACCTGATGCAGGGGCGGGCCCGGGCCGATTATCTGGGCCGGAAGGTGAACGAATTGGCGGAGCGGACCCGCGTGGGCGAGCGGGAGAACGTTTCGCTGAAGCGCCGGCTCATGCTGGCCACGGCGAAAGAAGAGTACTACCGCAGGAAGCTCTATTTGCTGGAACAGCAGTTGGGCGTACGGCCGGCGGCGGCTCTTTCCGCCGGCGGCGGCGTGGGCGCGGACCGGCGATAGGGGCGAAGACGGGTCATTGGGGCTGGCGCCCGCCATTGGGCGTTCGGTCGTCATGTTTTCGGAGCCTGACGCGAGCGCAGCGAGCCAGTGACGCGAAGCCATGGAGTCAGAATATGAAACACCGAATCCTGTGTATCGCCTTGACCGTCGCCTGGCTGCCGGGGGCGGCCGGGCTGGCCGACAGCCAGACCTCGGTCCTGCCGGACGGCACGCGGTTCAGGGGTGACCCGAACGAACGCGCGATCATTCTGTTGCCGAGCGGCGAGCGGTACGAAGGGGATGTGCGCCGCGGTCTGCCCAACGGGTTCGGCCGGTACGCGTTCCCGAACGGCATCACGTGTGTCGGCGAATGGGTAGACGGTGTGATGAACGGGCAGGGCACGATCATGTGGCCGGACGGCATCAAATATGTTGGCCAAATGGTGGCCGGGGACATGCACGGGCGGGGGACCATGACCTGGCGCGACGGGACCCAATATGAGGGAACGTGGGTGGCCGGCAAGCGCAACGGGAAGGGGACCCAGACGCTGCCCGACGGCACGCAGTATACCGGCATGTTTACCGGCGATGCCATGAACGATTTCGGCATGATCGTCTGGCCGGACGGGGCGACTTACGTCGGGGAGGTCGTGAACCAGCGACGGCATGGCTACGGCATCTACGTTACGATGAGCGATCTGCACTACTCCGGCGACTGGGTCGAGGACCGCAAGCACGGCAAAGGAACCATCCTCTGGCCGGACGGCTCGAAATATGAGGGCGACTGGGTCCAGGACTCGATGCAGGGCGAGGGGGTCAAGACCTGGCCGAGCGGGGCGAAATATGCGGGACACTGGGAAAGCGGCAAGATGACGGGCCAGGGCACGATGCGTTGGCCGACAGGGATCACCTATGTGGGCCAATGGTCCGACGGCCAGATGGACGGAGCGGGCAAGTATGTGCTCCCGGACGGCACCACGTACGAGGGCAGCTATCGCGACGGGGTCAAGCACGGCAGTGGTGTGCTGACGACGGCGGACGGAACGCAGTACGAGGGGACTTTCGACCATGGCGCGCTGAACGGCAATGTCAAGGTCCTCTGGCGCGACGGCGCGCGCTACGAGGGCCAATGGGCGGACGGCAAGGCCAACGGGGAGGGGAGCAAGACCTACGCGGACAAGTCGCGTTACGTGGGTGAGTTCAAGGACGGCATGCGCTGGGGGCACGGTACGCTGACACTCGAGGACGGCGGCATGTACGTTGGCCAATGGGCGGCCGACAGGATGGAGGGCAAGGGGACCCAGACGTGGGCTGACGGCCGCAAGTATGAAGGTGAGTTCAGAAACGGGAAGGAAGACGGGCGCGGTGTCATGAGCTGGCCCGACGGCAAGCGCTATGGCGGCCGGTTCAAGGACGGCGAGATGCTGGGCAAGGGGACGACGACGTGGCCGGACGGCACCAAGTATGTCGGCCCGCTCGACGGCAAGGCGACAATCGAATTGCCGAGCGGCGAGCAGTATACCGGTGAGGTCCGTAACGGCGTTCCGAACGGGCGGGGCCGCTACGCCTTTCCGGACGGGACGATCTATGTGGGCGGTTGGGTCAACGGCAAGATGAGCGGCAGCGGAACCATGACCTGGCCCGACGGCTCCCGATACGTCGGCCAATGGCAGGACGACCTCCGGCACGGGCAAGGCACGCACCATGCCAAGGACGGCTCCGTCTATGAAGGACAGTGGGCCAAAGGCCTGATGCACGGCGAGGGTACCAAGACCTGGCCGGACGGCGCCAAGTACCAGGGCTCGTGGGCGGACGGCCAGATGGCGGGCCATGGCAAGAAGACGGAACCCGACGGCTCCGTTTACGAGGGCGAGTTCAAAGACGGCAAGCGGCATGGCAAGGGGTCGTACACCGCGGCCGCCGGAATCGCCTATGAGGGGGAATGGGCGGACGACCAGGCGAACGGCCGCGGCATTCGAACCTGGCCCAGCGGCACGCGCTACGAAGGTTTGTTCAGAGACGACAAACGCAGTGGGCAGGGCACGCAGAGCTGGCCGGACGGCAGCCGGTACGTAGGGGAGTTCCAGGACGGCACCTACCATGGCTACGGCAGCTTTGTCGGGGCCGACGGCGCGAAATACGAGGGGGAGTGGGTGGCGGGCCGGCGCGAAGGGAAGGGCACCTACACGAGCGCCAAAGGCCACATTTACGTGGGCGATTTCAAAGCGAACCAGATGCACGGTACCGGCACGTGGACGGCGCCGAACGGCGTCAGATATGAAGGGGAATTCCAGAACGGAAAGATGCACGGCCGCGGCCGTCAGATCGGCCCCGACAAGAAGGTCGTCAGCGGATACTGGGAGGAGAACAACCTGGTCCGACGCGAGTGGCCGTAGTTGGAAAGTAGAAGCGGCGTCCCGCCGCTTCCCTCGCGACGCCAGCCACGTGTGAGGCATCATGATCACGCTGCAGCAGATGGCCAGACGACTGGACGTCCCCGTTGAACAGGTCCGTACCTGGCTGGACAGATTCACGCCGGAGATTCCGTGCCGCGCCGACGGCGCGAACAGGTGGTATCCCGACGAAAGCCTGTCTCTGCTCGAGCGGGTCCGGAGCCTGCTGCGGGAGGGGCGGGATGCGGCGGAGATAGCCGAGGCGGTCAAGGCGGAAGCCGCCGGGCTGCAGTTGCCGGCCTCCGTCCCGGCGCAGGGCGCAGGGCGCGTGCCGGCGCCGCGGCCGCGGCCCGAGCCGCACCCCGAGAGCGAGGCGCTGCTGGCGCAGATCGAGCCGAGCGTCCGTGCGTTTCGTCAGGCGCTGGTTCGTGAGCTCAGGCGCACCGAACGAACGATCATGCTTACGGGCGGCGTCTTCCTGGTTCTGCTCGGGCTGCTGCTGGGGGCGTTCCTTTCCGTGCAGCGCATGCAGTGGGCGCAGTTCCGCGACGCGCTTGTCGTCCGACATGCCGCCCAGGACGAGGCCGTACGGTCGACGTCGCCGGGGACGACACCGGCGGACGTGTCGGGGCGGGCCCGCTCCGTACGGCCGTCCGCGGCGACGCCCCCACCGCGGCGCGCACCCGGCCCCGCCGCCGGATCGGACGTGGAGCCCCGTCCTGCTTCGCCGTCCGTGCAGCCGGAACCGCCGGCCGAGGCGCCGCCGTCGGCGGAACCCGTCCCTGCGCAGCCGGACGCGCCTGCCTCGGTGCTCCCCGCGCCGGATGCGGGAGCGCGGATCCCCGCGGAGAAGCCCGACGCCGCCGCCCCGGCCCCGCGTGAGGAGGAGAGCGCCGTCGAACACACCTCCGACGGAATCCTGCCTCGCCTGAAGAGCAAGAAGAAGACGATGTGGTGGGAATCGGATTGAGGACGACCGGCTCGACCGTACCCCCGTCTTGGCCGTAAGCTCTGTTCCACCACGGGCCGACTGGCCGCCTTTCAATCGACAGGGACATGGAAGGGCGAGGCTCCGGACGCTGTCTCAAAACCCGACTCGCACGTTGCCACACGCCTTACGGCGTTAACTACAAACGGCATATCTGGTGGTTTTTGCGGTTTGTAGTTTCGGCCTGAGGCCGATCGGCCCCTGGCTGAAAGCCCGTTCAGCCAAAGGCTGATCGGCCTCAGGCCGAAAGGGCTGT
>JAFGHX010000474.1 GCA_016929905.1 Kiritimatiellia bacterium | reverse complement strand
CGAAACCGGGCTGGTCGGCTACTGGCAGTTTGACGAGGGGACGGGCCAGACCACCGCCGACTCCTCTGCTGCAGGCAACCACGGGACGCTGGGCGTCGACGCCAACGCGGGGGACGACGATCCGACATGGATCGACTCCTCGCTCTGGAGCCCCCTGAAGAACCTGGAAGGGACGCTGCTGGACGGCGAATACGCCGGCTCATTCCCGTCGGGCAACGGCACGGCAGGCGGCGATTTCTCGGCAACATTCACGGTAGATGACTCGAACGCACCGCCGCGCGTTGTCGCCCTTTCACCGGCACCAGGCGCGACACTGGACACGCCGCCAAGTTCCGTGACGCTCACGTTCAGCAAGGCGCTCGACAGCGACACCGTCGATGCCGGCGTCTTCCGCCTGCTCCGCAGCGGGAATGACGGCAACTTCACCAGCGGCAACGAGGTGCTGGTTACCCCGAATGCCGTCACGCTCGTCACGCCCACGAACGTCGTAATGGATCTGACCGGAACCGTACTACCCAGCGACGACTATCAGGTGCTGGTCGCCCAGGCGGACGCCGGCAGCGCGCTCCGCTTCAGCGGCAACCGCGGCACGCCGGACCAGACGCTGGTCCAAATACCGGACTCGTCTTCGCTGTACTTTGTCACGGGGATGACTGTCGAGGTCTGGACGAAACCCGGCCCTTACAACAACGTCAAGGACGAGCACCTGGTTTCACAGCTTCAGGAAGGCCCCAGCAACTACATTGGGTTTGACTTGAGCCGGAACGGGCAGGGCGTCTCGGATTCCGGCACGCGCTTCGAGCTTTGCGACAACGGGTCCTGGGCAAGCACCTATCACCACACGCAGTTGAAGCAGGGCGTCTGGCAACACGTCGCCGGCGTCTACGACACGAGTACGGTCAAGATCTACATTGACGGCGTCGAGCGGGCAAGCAGCGCCGTGACTGCGCCCGCAGGCGATGCGAGTATCCCGCTCTGGATCGGCAACTGGTACTGCGACAACGGCCGGCCGTACAACGGGGTCATCGACGAAGTCCGCTTGTGGAACACGCCGCGCAGCGGCGCACAGATCCAGGCCGGCATGTGCGTAGGGCTGACGGGAACGGAACCCGGTCTCGTCGGCTACTGGAAATTCGACGAGGGCAGCGGGCAGATCGTGAACGACTCGTCGGGAGACGGGAATCACGGGACTCTGGGCCGTACGGCCAACGCCGAGGCGGATGACCCCGAGTGGATCGCCTCCACGCTATGGGGCGGAGTCCGGGACGAGGTCGGCAACGCGCTGGACGGCGAATATGCAGGCTTTCTTCCGTCCGGGGACGGGAATGCGGGCGGCGATTTTGCGGCCACCTTCACCCTCGGCGTGCCGGGCACCCCGCCCAGCGTAGTGGCGCTCTCGCCGGAACCCGGCGCGAACCCATCGACCAAGCCTTTGGAGGTCCGCGCGAGGTTCAGCAAGGCATTGGACTCCAACACGGTGGACCGGACGGCGTTCCGACTGCTGCGCAGCGGCGGCGACGGTGTGTTCGGCAACGGCAACGATGTCGCGGTGGAGCCGCGTTCGGTGACTCTGACGAGCGCAACAGAAGCAAGGATGGACCTGTCGGGGATCGAATTACCAGACGACCTGTACAAGGTGACCCTTTCCGCGAGCGGCGCGGGCAGTGCCCTGAAATTCAGCGGCCAGCACGGTTCGTCAACTCAGGATCGCGTGGAGGTCAACGACTCGCCGAGCCTGCATTTCACCAATGCGCTGACGATCGAGATGTGGCTCAAGCCGGGCGAATACAACAACGCACATGACGAGGTGTTTCTCAGCCATGTCACCATGGTGAACAACGGGTATATGGTGGGGCGCAACGCCGCGGCCTCGCCCGGCAGATGGTTCTTCCTCCAACAGAACACGTCCCCGCTCGGCGTATGCCTTACTGACGGGCAGCAGCTCTCGCTCGGCGTCTGGCACCACATTGCGGCTGTACTGGACACCACGACCATATACCTCTACGTGGATGGTATCCTGACCGCAACGGCCACCGAAGAGGCGTTCGATATGGCCCAGGCCAATTCCGGCATGCCGCTGTGGCTGGGCAACTACCCGCCCGACGGCGGCCGGCCGTACAACGGCGAGATGGATGAGGTCCGCCTCTGGAATGTCGCGCGCACGGCGGACGAGATCCACGCCGACATGTATCGGGCACTGGCCGGCAGCGAAAACGGATTGGTCGGCTACTGGCGGTTCGACGAGGGCTCCGGCCAGGTCGCCAACGACGCTTCCGGCACGGGCAACACAGGAACGCTCGGCGTGGGGTCCGCCGTCGACGCCAGCGACCCGCTGTGGATCGCCTCCTCGCTCTGGGGCCCTATCCGCGATTCGCTCGGCACCACGCTGGACGGCGAGTACGCCGGCACATTCCCCTCCGGCGACGGGACGGCGGGCGGCGATTTCGTGGCCATGTTCACCATCGGCACGCTCAATGAAGACTCCGATGGCGACAGCTTGCCTGATTCGTGGGAGCAACAGATCATTGCGGCTTCCGGCGGGAGCCTCACGTCCGTGTGGCAGGTGTTGCCCGCCGACGATTTCGACGGCGACGGCGTGAGCAATGTCGCCGAATATCTCGCCGGCACCGATCCGACAGACTCGAGCAGTTACCCAACCGTCAGCCTTGTTATTTCCGGCAACCCGGGAGCCTTCGGGCAATCGGCACCCGTCGGCTACGGGACAAACCTGGTGAAGGCCGGTATGGCCGTGACGGCGTCCGTGACGAGCCCGGCCTATCCCACCAACGGCGTGCAGTACACATGCACGGGATGGATTGGCACGGGCAGCGTGCCGGCGAGCGGAAGTGCTACGAATGTCTCCTTCTCGGCTGGGTCCGATTCCACGCTCACCTGGCAATGGGCCGCCGCGTACTACCTGGACACGACAGCCGCCGCCAACGGCACGGTCAGCCCTGCCGACGGCTGGCACGCGGCAAACACCAACGTACAGGTGACGGCGACAGCGGCGTCGAACCACCATTTCTCGTACTGGACCGGCGATGTGCCAGCCGGCATGGAGACGGCCAACCCGCTTTCCGTCACGATGGACCGGCCAAGACAGTTGACGGCCAATTTCGCGGCCAGCACCTTCACGATTGTCGCGGCCGCCGGCGCAAACGGGGCCATCAGCCCTTCGGGCACTCAGTCGGTGTCGTCCGGCGCAAACATCACATTCACCCTCACCCCTGCCGCCAACTACCACGTCTCGCAGGTCCTGATCGACGGCATATCGATCGGCGCCCCCACGACCTACACGTTCGGCAACGTCACTGCCAGCCATACGATCTCCGCCTCCTTCGCGGCGAATACATGCAGTGTGTGCGGCCGGGTCTATTATTTCGGACCGCAAGCCGGGCCGATCTACGTGGAAGTCTACGACGGCGCGAATGCAACGAATTGCGTGCGCTCGACCCAGATCGCCGGGCCCGGCCCCTACACGGTCGGCTCCCTGCCCGCCGGCGCCGACTATTGGGTCCGCGCCTTTCTCGACAGCAACACGAACGCCGTGCGCAACGCCATGGAACCCGCGGGCGATTATGCTCAGAACCCGCTCACGAACCTCGTGACCGGCGCGAGCGGGGTGGACATCACGTTGCAGCGGCTCTCCGCCCCGCAGAACGTAACGGCGTGCGGCGCGGTGGACTGCATCGTGCTGCGCTGGAACCCGAACCCGGAACAGGGCGTGTACGGATACAACGTGTATCGATTCGACAGGTACTGGGGCCAATTCGACAAGTTGACCCCCAACCCGGTCACCGGGCTGACCTACTCCGACTACGACGTGGCCGGAGGCGAGGTCCACTACTATTATGTCACCGCGGTCATCAAGTCGGCCTTCCTGCCCAGCTATCTCGAAAGCCCCGCCTCATCGATCGTCAGCGCCTCGGCCAACTCGATCGCGTTGTGGATGCCGGACTACTTCGGGATGCCCGGCTCAACCGTGCGCCTGCGGATCAACGCGAGCGACGCCAGAGGAGTGCTCGGCAAGGACATGGACATTCGCGTGCTTTACGATCCGGCTGTGCTGACCCCTCTCACACAGATCGACACGAACGAGCCGACGGTCGAACGGACGGTTCTGACAAGCGGCCTGACGGTTACGGACAACGGCGCGACGGCAAACGGCGAGATCCAGATAGCGACAAGCGATCAGGGCGGTGCGAGCCATGCGACACTCAAGATTCTGGGCTGCGGCTATGCCAGCAGTCCAAACCACCCGGTTCCCATCGAAGCGGCCTACAGCACGGACGGCGGCTCCACATGGACGGGCATCAAGAATCTGAAGGACGTGAACGACGGCGCGCGGCATTCGGTCGATCTTGGCGTCCTGGCGGCAGCGACAGACGCGCGGGTCTACGTGAAGGAGCTGTACGAGGGGCACGAGCGGCGCTCCGACGAACCGGGCCCGTACGTCTGCGTGGCGCGCAACGGCGACAGCCTGGCCGGCATTCCGGGCCTGGCAAGCGCGGACGACCTGGCCCACTATCTGAAGCCGTACGTGGACGAGGACCTAACGGTCACGATCGGCGCCGACGACGTCTTGTACCTGTTCGAACTGAGCAACAGCACCAACGGCCCGGCGGCCGACTATCAGGACGTCGCGGTGCTCGTCGCGTTCAACGAGGGCGCGGGCCTGGTCGGGCACGGCCATCTGTTCGACGTCCTGTTCCAGGTCGCGCCCGCCGCCGCGCTCGGGGCCGTACAGACAAACAGTTTCAGCCGCGTCACGCTCTACGACCAGGCCGGGACCCCGTTATCGGTCGACTACACCGACACGGCGCTGCTGACCGTATCGAACTGCTGGTTCCTCGGGGACGTGAACGGGGACGGCACAGTCGACGTGAGCGGCGATTTCACGCTGGCCATGAAGCTGGCGGTCGGCCAGCGCGAGCCGACCGCGCTGGAGCTGGCCGCCGGCGACATAGACGGCGACGCCGCGATCACGAAGGCGGACGCGACCCTGATCCATCGGCTGGCGCTCGGCCTGCCGCTCAACCCGCAGCCGCCCTCGAGCGGCGGGGGCGCGCCCGTGCCCGCCGAAGAGGGCGGTTACGAGATCGCGATCGGCAACGCCGAGGCGCAAGCCGGCGCCGTCGTGCAGGTCGCGGTCACCATCGACAACGCGGAGGATGTCGCCGCGCTGCGGCTGTCCCTGAACTACGATCCCGACCTGCTCACGCTGCAGAGCATCACGAACGCGCCGCTCACCGCCGGGTTCGCGCTGGAGTACCTGCTCGGGGACGGGACCGCGGAGATCGTGCTCTGCCGCGAGACGGGCCTGCTGTCGGGCAGCGGCGAGATCCTGCTTCTCAGCTTCCTCGTTGCGGCCGGCGCCGAACCCGGCGCCTACAGCGACCTGACGCTCGCGCGCCGCGAGCTGGGCGACGAGCATGGCGGCGACCTGGCGTGGTCGGCCGGGATCAGCGAGAGCCAGGGCAGCTTCTGGGTCGTGCTGTCCGCCGCCGCCGACACCGACGCGGACGGGCTCAGCGACTACGCGGAACAGACCTACGACGGGTCGCCCGCGTATAACCCGTTCGACCCCGCCGCCAACCCCGGCGGCACCGACACCGCCTGGAACAAGGCCGATACCGACGGCGACGGGCGCCCGGACGGCTTCGAGCAGGAGCGCGGAACCAGTCCGACGGACCCGACATCGTTCGCGGTGAGTGTGGCGAACGACTACGACGGCGACGGCAAGACCGACCTCGCGCTCTACTACCCGGCGAACGGCGGGTGGTACCTGCTGATGAGCACCGACGGGTTCGCCATGCGCCAGTTCGGCTGGAACGGGCCGCGCCCCGTGCCCGCCGATTATGACGGCGACACGAAGGCCGATCTCGCACTCTACTTCCCGCCGAACGGGACCTGGTACCTCATGCGGTCGAGCGCCGGGTTCCGTACCGTCCCGTTCGGATGGGACGGACCGCGCCCGGTGCCGGGCGACTACGACGGCGACGGCAAAGTCGACCTCGGCCTCTATTACGGGCCGAACGGGACCTGGTACCTCCTGATGACGACCGCCGGGTTCAGCGCGCGCCAGTTCGGATGGGACGGGCCAACGCCCGTGCCCGGCGACTATGACGGCGACGGCAAGACCGATCTCGCACTCTACTTCCCGCCGAACGGGACCTGGTACCTCATGATGACATCCGGCGGGTTCGCCGCGCGCGGGTTCGGGTGGGACGGGCCCCTCCCCGTGCCCGGCGATTACGACGGCGACGGGAAGACCGACCTCGCTCTCTACTTCCCGCCGAACGGGACCTGGTACCTCATGATGACATCCGGCGGGTTCAGCGCGCGCCAGTTCGGATGGGACGGACCCGTCCCCGTGCCCGGCGACTACGACGGCGACGGGAAAACCGACCTCGCGCTCTACTTCCCGCCAAACGGGACCTGGTACCTCATGATGACTTCCGACGGGTTCACGTCCCGGCCGTTCGGCTGGTGGGAGCCGGAACCGATGCCGTAGGAAAGCGGTCTTGACAGATACTCGCGGCTCTGACACCGTGTACCGCGTTTCGAACACACCCATCGAGACGCCGGGACCGGCATGGACATCGAGGCCTACGCCAGGAAACACGTGCACTATTGGGACGCGACCGTCCGCAGGCCTGCCTTGCGATTTCTGCTCGAAAACAACTCGTTTCGGAACATCATCGATGTCGGATGCGGGGACGGCGCACTGCTCTTCGCGTTGAAAGAGTCGGGCCTGCTCCAAGGGTTCGAGGAAGTCTGGGCCGTAGACATCTCCGACGTTCGGCTCGACCAGGTCCGGCGCGTGGCGCCCGATATCAGAGTGCTGCACGACAACGCCCAGGAACTGGGGCAGGTTCCCTCCGACCACTTCGACCTCGTGATATCATCCCAGGTGATCGAACACGTCGAAGACGATTCCGCCATGATCCGAACGTTGAAACGTGTGGCGACAAAAAGCGCCGTCATCTATCTCGAAACGGTGCTCAAACGACGCTATGCGTGGTATTTCAACCGGAACCGACACGGCCGCTGGGTGCTTGACCCGACACACGAACGCGAATACACGGCCGAGTCCCAATTGCTGGACAAGATTGGAGCGGCCGGCCTCGTGACCGCTTGCAGCATCCAGACGCCCGAACGTTATCCCCTATTGGACTTCTTCGTGAAACGGCTGCATTTCAGAAATCGGGAACTGTACGGCAACCCCGTGCTTCGCGCCCTGCGCAGAGTCAAAGTTCCCATCCTGGGCTATCTCTGCTGGCAACTCATCCTGGTCAAGCGGTGAGCGAGCCACGAAGCGGGGCCGCAGGATCCGGGTGAGGACGCCCGGCCTCCGTCGATTGATCGCAACGCTCGCCTTGGTGTATCGACGCCGGGATCCACGGCCGAAAGTCCGAACCGACCCAGGCGGAGCCTGCCACCCCACCTCGCGCAACCACAGCGTGTGGTATGTAGCGCCACAGGATGTAGAAGCGAACGGAGGACTGCATGTGCCAGATGTTGGGCCGATGTGCAAGGTTTCCTAACGGCGATCAGCGTCTGGACAGGAAGATACAGTCGGAATCGGGTTGACACCGGTGCATACCGCCTGTTAGGATGTTGCGATCCATAGTATAGCGTCCGGTTTGAGGTGCTGCGGTCGGATTGCGCGGTACCCCGTCAATTCGAACGGTCAAAGAGACCATTCTCTCGGGAGGCATCGAGATGCACCTTCGCGTTCGCCCCAAGAACACCTTGCCCCACGTGTGTGTTCTCGCTCTGGCTCTACTCTGTCCGGCCGCGCGCGGCGCGCCGACGGTGACCGCGCTGGCTCCCGCGCCGGGCAGCACGGCCAGCAATACACTCGAATCGATCGTAGCCACACTCAGCGCGGCTATCGACGAGACGTCCCTTGCGGCCGACTCCGTGCGGCTGATCCGCAGCGGGGGCGACGACGTCTTCGACAACGGCAACGACGTGGCTATGGCCCCCAACTCCGTGAGCCTGACCAGCTCGAACCAGATCACGATCGACGTGATCGGGCTGCCGATGCCGAACGACACGTATCGCCTGACCCTGTCCGGCAGCGGGGCGGGCAAGGCGCTGAAGTTCAGTGGGGACCGCAGCTCGCCGACCCAGGACCTCGTTGAAATCGAAGATGCGACAAGCCTGCATTTCACGAACGCGCTCACCGTCGAGATGTGGCTGAAGCCGGGCGAATACAACAACGTGAACGACGAGGTGTTCCTCAGCCAGGTGACCATGTTCAACACCGGCTATATGGTGGGCCGCAACGCCGCGGCCAGCCCGGGCACGTGGTTCTTTCTGCAGGACGACGCCCTGCCGTCGCCGGCGGTCGTTGCGCTGAATGACGGGCAACAGCTGGTTGAAGGCGTCTGGCAACACGTTGCGGCCGTACTCGACACGTCGACCATTTGCGTCTACATCAACGGCGTTCTCACCGATACGGCGACTAACGAAGAATTCGACATGGCGAACGCCAACTCGGGCCTGCCGCTGTGGCTGGGCAATTACCCGCCGGATAACGGCCGGCCGTACAACGGCGAGATGGACGAAGTGCGGCTCTGGAATGTGGCACGCACGGTCGAACAGATTCATGAGGACATGTATCGGCAGTTGAGCGGCAGCGAAACCGGGCTGGTCGGCTACTGGCAGTTTGACGAGGGGACGGGCCAGACCGTCTCCGACTCCTCTGCTGAAGGCAACCACGGGACGCTGGGCGTCGACGCGAACGCCGGGGACGACGATCCCGAATGGATCAACTCCACGCTTTGGGGCGGGCTCAAGGACCTGGCCGGGGATGCGTTGGACGGGGAGTACACCGATTCGCTGCCGTCCGGGAACGGCAGTCCCGGCGGCGACTTCGTGGCGACCTTCACGCTGGCCGTTTCGAACTTCCCGCCTACGGTTGCCGCCATGGACCCCGCCCCGGGCGCCACCCTGGGCGCAACGCCGACCTGCGTGACGGTGACCTTCAGCGAACCGCTCGACGTGAGCGCTGTGGACAGCAGCACCTTTCGCCTGTTCCGCAGCGGGGGTGACGGCATCTTCGGCAACGGAAACGACGAACTCATCATTCCCGCTTCCGTATCCATGAACGGCGCCACACAGGCTTCGATGGACGTGTCCGGCGTTTCGATGCCGAACGACCTGTATCAGGTCACCGTCTCCGCAAGCGGGGCCGGCAGCGCCCTGCGCTTCGCCGGTCAACGCGGGTCCTCCGATCAGGATCTCGTGCAGGTTCTGGACTCGCCCAGCCTGCATTTCTCAGACGGGCTCACCGTCGAGATGTGGGTGAAACCGGGTCCCTACAACGCCGTGCGGGACGAAGTCTTCCTCAGCCACGTGACCCTGTTCAATACCGGGTATATGCTGGGCCGAAACGCCGCGGCAAGCCCCGGTACGTGGTTCTTCCTGCAGGACGATGACATGCCGTCGCCATCGGTCGTTGCGGTCAACGACGGCAAACAGCTAGCTGAAGGCGTATGGCAGCACATCGCCGGGGTACTCGACGGTTCGACGATATTCGTCTACGTGAACGGGACCCTCACCGACACCGCAACTGACGACGCGTTCAGCGTGAGCAACGCCAATTGCGGCCTGCCGCTCTGGATCGGGAACTATCCTCCGGATCTCGGCCGCCCCTACAACGGCGACATGGACGAAGTCCGCGTCTGGAACGTCGCGCGCAGCCCGGAACAGATACGCGCCGGGATGTATCACCCACTCACGGGGACCGAAACGGGGCTTGTCGGCTACTGGAAGTTCGACGAAGGCACCGGTCAGGCGGTGAACGATTCGACCGCATACGCGAACAGCGGGACGCTGGGCACCGCCGAGCAGACCGGCTCGGACGATCCGCAATGGGTGATATCGTCGCTGTGGGGGCCGGTATGCGACACGCTCGGCACCGCGCTCGACGGCGAGTATTCCGGATCCTTCCCGTCCGGCGACGGAGAGGCAGGCGGCGATTTCGTGGCGACGTTCACGCTGAATGCATCGAATTTCCCGCCCGCGATCGCGACGATGACCCCCACGCCGGGCGCCGTATTGGACGCGCCGCCGCCCGCCGTTTCGGTGACTTTCAACAAACCGGTCATCGGCAGTCTCGTCGACAAGGGATCGTTCCGCCTGATCAGGAGCGGCGGAGACGGTGTGTTCGGCAACGCAAACGACGTGGCGCTTCAGCCGAAGTCCGTCGCACTCGTGAGTTCAACGGAAGCGGCGATGGATTTGGCCGGGATCGTGTTGCCCAACGATCTGTATCAGGTCACCGTCTCCGGAAGCGGCGCGGGCAGCGCCCTGAAGTTCAGCGGCGATCACCGCTCCTCGAGCCAGGACCTCGTGGAAGTCAACGACGCCCCCACCCTGCACTTCACCCATGCGTTGACGATCGAAATGTGGCTTCGGCCCGGCGAGTACAACAACGTGCGTGACGAAGTGTTTCTCAGCCATGTCACCATGGTGAACGACGGGTACATGATCGGCCGAAACACCGCGGCCTCGCCCGGGAGATGGTTCTTCCTTCAGGAACGCGAGAGACCGCCGCAGGGACTGTCCCTGACGGACGGGCAGCAACTCTCTCTCGGTGTCTGGCAGCACGTTGCGGCGGTCCTCGACTCCACAACCATATCGCTCTACGTCAACGGCGTGCTCACCGACACCGCGAGCAACGAGAATTTCGATATGGCCAAGGCCAACTCGGGAATGCCGCTGTGGTTGGGGAACTACCCGCCGGACGGCGGGCGGCCGTACAACGGCGAGATGGACGAAGTCCGGCTCTGGAATCTCGCGCGCACGGCGGACCAGATTCGCGACGACATGTATCGCGAGTTGACCGGCAGCGAGAGCGGCCTGGTTGGCTATTGGCGGTTCAACGAAGGCGCTGGACAGGTAGCCGGTGATGCGTCGGGCGAGGGTAATGACGGAAGGCTCGGCGTAAGCGCGAACGCGGATGCCAGCGATCCCGTTTGGGTCGCGTCCACGTTGTGGGGGCCGATCCGCGACTCTCTGGGCAACGCACTCGACGGCGAGTTTGCCGGGCCGCTCCCGTCCGGAGACGGCACGGCAGGCGGCGATTTCGTCGCGACGTTCACCGTCTCTTCACCAAGCGAGGATTCCGACGGGGACGGGCTGCCGGACTGGTGGGAACAGCAAATCATTGCTGCTTCCGGCGGTGCGTTCACCTCCGTCGTGCAGGTATTGCCCGACGACGACTTCGACCTGGACCTGGCCACCAATCAACTCGAGTATGTCGCGCACACGGATCCCACCGACCCGGCAAGCTGGCCGACAATCAACCTCGCCGTACACGGCGACCCGGGCCAGTACGGCGAGCCGCAGCCCTGGGGCTACGGCACCAACATGATACGCTACGGCGTCGGGCACGACGTGGCGGTCACGAGCCCGTCCTACGTGACGAACACAACGCGCTACGTGTGCACCGACTGGACGGGGACAGGTGACGTCCCCGCGACGGGCGCCGGCACAAACGCCGCATTCACGGCAACCCAGGACTCCTCCCTCACTTGGCATTGGAGCCCCGAATTCTTCCTGGACACCGAAGCGGGGGCGAACGGGGGCCTCGACGTGGACGACGGGTGGTACGGGTCCGGTACGCCGGTCTCGATCGTCGCCACGGCGAACCCGAGCTATCGCTTCTCGCACTGGACCGGCGACGTGCCGCTCGGCCAGGAAACGAGCAACCCGCTGAATCTTACGATGACGCAGCCGCGCGCGGTGACGGCCCATTTCGAGACCGACGGTTTCACGATCGTGGCGACGGCGGGTGCGAACGGCGTGGTTTCGCCGTCCGGTGCGGTGATCGTGACGAACGGGGCGGACGCGGCCTTCACGTTCACGCCCGCTGCGAACTACCACGTGGAAGACGTGCTCATCGACGGCGTCTCCGTCGGGCATCCGGGCGGCTACACGTTCACGAACGTGACGGCGAGCCACACGCTCACGGTCGCCTTCTCGCAAGACCGGTACAAGATCTCGGGCAAGACCTACTTCTTCGGCACGCAGGACGGGCCCGTCTACGTCGAGGCCTACGGCGGGACGACCAGCGCCGGGCCGGCGTCGGCCGCGCAGCTCGCGGCGCCGGGCTACTATTGCCTCACGGGCGTGCCGGCCGGCTACGACTACTGGCTGCGCGCGTTCCTGGACATGAACACCAACGGCGTGCGCGACGCGACCGAGCCGATGGGCGAGTATGCCCAGAACCCGCTCACCAACCTGCTGGCGCACAAGACCGAAGTCGACATCACGCTGCGGGAGCTGAGCGTGCCGGGCGGCGTCAGCGCGCAAGGGGCGGTGGACGGGGTGATCCTGCGCTGGGCCGCGAATCCGGAACCGGGCATTTACGGCTACAACGTGTACCGGTTCGACCGCGAGTTCGGCCCGTTCGAGAAGCTGAACGCCACGCCGGTCAAGACGCTGTCGTATACCGACCCCGACGTGACGGCGGGCGAGGTGTATTACTACTACCTCACCGCGCTGCTCAAGTCCGACTTCCTGCCCACCTACCTGGAGAGCCAGGCCTCGGCGATCGTCAGTGCGCGGGCCGGCCTGATCGTGCTGCGCATGCCCGACTACGTGGGCAAGCCGGACTCCACCGTACGGCTGCGTCTGTACGCGACCGACGCGGCGGGCATGCTGGGCAAGGACATGAACCTGCAGGTCTCGTACGACCCGGCCCTGCTCACGCCGGTCTCGCAGCTGGACACGAACAACGCGACGGTCGAGAAGACGGCGATGACCCGGCACCTGGAGGTGACCGACAACGGGGCGACGGCGACCGGCGTGATCGAGATCGCGACCAGCGAAGCGGCGGGCGGCGGCTGCGCGATGCTCAAGATCCTGGGCTGTTCCTACGCGATCGGCAACACGCCCGTGCCGGTCGAAGCGGCCTACAGCGTCGATGCCGGCTATTCGTGGACCGGGATCAAGGACATGAAGGATTTGAACGACGGGGGCAGTGCGTCGGTCGATCTGGGCCCGCTGGCCGCGGCGACGAACTGCTTCGTCTATGTGCGCGAGCTGTATGCCGGCCAGGAGCGGCGCTCGGACGAGCCGGGCGCGTACGTGAAGCTGGCGCAGAACGGCGCGGACCTCGGCGCGCTGCTGGGCGTGACGAGCCGGGACCAGCTCGTGAGCTATCTGCGCCCGTACGTGGGCGAGGATCTCTCGGTCAGCATTGGGACCAACGACGTGCTGTACCTGTTCGAGCTGGGCGAGGCGACGAGCGGCCCGGGCGCGAACTGGCAGGACCTGGTCGCCTATGTGGCGTATACCGAAGGCACGGCGCTGGCGGGTGAAGGGCGGCTGTTCGACGTGCTGTTCCACCTCTCGGCCGCGGCGCCGAGCGGTGCGCAGCGGACCCACACGTTCCTCAGCGCCACGCTCTACGACCTGTTCGGCGCGGCGCTTTCGGTCGACGCGACGGACACGGCGCTGCTGACGGTGTCGAACAACTACTTCTTCGGCGATATCGACGGCGACGGCAGCCTGTCGGAGGTGGGCGACTACGAACTGGCGATGGAGCTGGCGGCGGGCCAGCGCGCGCCGAGCGGGCTGGAGCTGATCGCGGGCGATATCGACGGGGACGGCACGGTGAGCGAGCGGGACGCGACGCTGATCAAGCGGCTGGCGCTGGGGATGGAGATCAACCCGAACGATCCGCCGGCGGGCGCGGGCGAGCGCGGGACGCAGGACGTGGTGGTCGAAGGCGGGGGCTATGCGCTGAGCATCACCAATTTCGAGGCGCAGGCTGGCGCCGCGGTGCAGGTGCCGGTCGTGATCGACAATGCCGAGGAGCTGGCTTCCATCCACCTGACGGTCAACTTCAACCCGCAGGTCTTGTCGCTGCAGAGCGTGAGCCAGGCGGCGCTGGCCACGGCGTTCGGGCTCGAAACCCATACGGGCAGCGGCACGGTGCAGATCGCGCTCAGCCGCGAGAGCGGGCTGCTCGCCGGCAGCGGCGAACTGGTCTACCTCAACTTCCTGGTCCAGGGCAATGCGCCAGCTGGCGCGTTCAGCGAGCTGACCGTGGCGCAGGTGACGCTGGCGGACGAGTACGGCGCCTCGCTGGCCTGGAACTCGGGCGTGAGCGCGGCCGGCGGCGGGCTATGGGTCGTGCTGTCGAACGGCGTGGACACCGACGGCGACAGTTTCAGCGACTATGCCGAACAGCTCTACGACGGGTCGGCCGACTACGACCCGTTCGACCCGGTGTCGAACCCGACGGGCACGGACGTGGACGCGGCGAAGCTCGACACCGACCGCGACGGGGCGGGCGACAAGGCGGAGCACGACGCGGGCATGAACCCGGTCAGCCCGGACCTGTTCACGGCGTACAACGACCTGGCCTGGTTCGCGGGGCAGTTGAGCGTGAACAGCACCGCGATCACCTCGACCAACGGCAACCCGGGCGGCACGCGCAGCGGGCGGCTGGTCGACTTCGACACGGGCGCGGAGACGGACGTGACGCTGACGGTCGACGGCGGCGCCGGGATCTACGAGAACCAGGGCCTGCACCCGGCGGCGGGAACCGACGCGCACGACGTGTTCGACGGCAAGCTGGACGCGACGGGCACCCTCTCCTACGGGACGGACAACCTGGTCCTGAGCCTCAGCGGGCTGAACCCGCTGCTGCGCTACGAGCTGGTGCTCTACAGCGACCGCGACAACGCCGACTACACCGGCGCCACCTCCCGCTGGCATTACGCCACGCTCTCGGGCGCGGGCGGCCTGCGCAACGCGAGCAGCGAGGGCACAACGGTGACCACGGCGATCATGCCGAACGACACGACGGTCTACAACGCCGGGCTCAACAACCCGTACGGGTACGTCACGCGCTTTACCGACATCGACCCAGGCACCGACGGGCAGGTTCTGCTCACGCTCGATCGCGACGTGGCCGAGAACCGCTACAGCTATCTCAACGCGCTGATGCTGCGCGTGGTCGCGCCCGGCCTGTACGAGCCGCAGGTGCGCGTGCGGGCCGGGGCCGTTTGGCGCTACGCCAAAGGCTCGCAGGAGGCCTCCAGCCCGCCCACCGCCTGGCGCGCGGCCGGCTTCGACGATTCGGGCTGGGCGCTCGGCGCGATGCCGTTCGGCTACGGCGACCCGGCCGAGGAAGACTACGGAGTCACGCTGGACGATATGCGCTACACGTATTCCACGCTGTTCCTGCGCAAGCACTTCACGCTGGTGAACCCGGCGCTCGTGACCGAACTGCGCTTCTCCGGCCGCTACGACGACGGGTTCATCATGTGGATCAACGGTGAAGAAGTCGCGCGCGTGAACGTGGCAGGTGACGAAGGCTCGTTCCTGGCGCACAACGGCCTGGCCGCGGGCGACGCGGAGCGGCTCGAATGGAGCGCGGCGCTCAAGGGCGCCGACCTGCCGCCTCTGAACACCGGCACCAACGTGGTGGCCGTGCAGATGTTCAACCAGATGCTGACAAGCAGCGATCTGTTCATCGATCTGCAGATGTCCGTAATCGAAGGCGCCTACGTGGCCGGGGATACGGACCGCGACGGGATGTCGGACCTGTGGGAGCACGCGTTCTTCGCCGGGACCAGCGGCGGGGCCGACGCCGATTCCGACGGCGACGGCCTGCGCGACCTGTGCGAGTACATCGCCGGGACCAGCCCCACGAACATCGCCAACTATTTTGCGGTCGAGGCCTACCCGTCCAACGCCCAGGCCGTCGTCTCCTTCCAGGCGCTCAAGGCCGAAGGCGCGAAATACGAAGGGCTCAGCCGCTACTATGCGCTGGAAGAAAACGACAGCCTCACAAGCAACGACGGCTGGCGCGCGGTGCCGGGTTACGCTAAGATTCTCGGTCAGAACCAGAACGTGACGTATCCTTCAACCAACACGACCGCCGTCTATCGTGGCAAGGTCTGGCTGGAGTAGCGGAGCCGGACCTCGTCGACAAAGTCCTGGACATGGCGCCGGAAGCCGGGTGCCGGCGGTTCATCCTGAGCGAAGTCGAAGGGCCCGACGGCACCGGGGCCGCGCTGGACCCTTGGACCTTGCTCAGGATCAACCGTCGCGGCCCGTGCAGAGTCACTGCAGCAAAACAATGCGGGCGACGGTTGCTCTGAAGAA
Source organism: Kiritimatiellia bacterium (assembly GCA_016929905.1). Taxonomy (GTDB): domain Bacteria; phylum Verrucomicrobiota; class Kiritimatiellia; order JAFGHX01; family JAFGHX01; genus JAFGHX01. The sequence continues at coordinate 2,577 of JAFGHX010000474.1, read as the reverse complement.
ATCGCGCGACCACACCTCGAGGGCGCGCCGATCCCTGACGAAAGGGGCGACCTCCTCACGCGCCAGCGCAACGTCCAGCCTTTCCACGGCTTCGTCCAACAAGAGGCGCAACGTCTCGACCGATAGCGGCTCGTCCGCGGCGTAGTCTCCCGACTGCCGCATCCGACGCTCCAGATGCCCAATTCTGCATTCGGGGTGCCGCGCGGCGTACCAGACCAGGTCGTACCAATCCCGCCCCTTCACGCGGCTGCGCCAACTCCGACAGAGAATCGCGTGCAACTTCCCCGCGAAGAGATCCGGCAACGCGTAAACCCGCACCGCAAAGGGGATCGGCTGCAGGATATACCGATTCTCAGTTTCGAACCCGGCCGGCGGGTCCGTGTCCACCTCCAATTTGATCTTCAACGTCTTGGCGGGGTGCATATCCCGCAGCAATTCCTCTGCCGCCTCAATCAGAATACGCTCAGGCCGTGGGGCCCGGTCTACGATAACGGCGACGAGAACGGTTGACGATTCCGGGTCCATCTTCCGCGCCGAACAGACGGTAGGCTTTGTCGATTCCCTGTGGGACGGGCTTTCCAGCCCGTCCCCCTTGCCCGTCGGCTCACGGTTGTGCGGGACGGGCTGGAAAGCCCGTCCTACGATTCGCTCGGCCTTGTTCCGCACGGGCGGAACGAAGCGTGCGACACGGATCCAGGCACTGCACTTACGCCTTGACACCCATAGCCCGACCTCCGACACTTCGGGCGTATGAGCGAGGAATGCCCCAAGCTGCGCAGCGACCTCGAAATCATACCCGGCATGCTGCGGGGGCAACAGGTCTTCATCATACGCGACCACCTGGGCCTCATCAAGGAGCCGCTCGCATTCGCACAGGACGCTTTCGGCCTCATGCGGATGCTGGACGGGACTCATACGCTGCGCGAGATCGAATTGGACCTGACGCGCCGGCGCGGCGGCGTGTTGCTGGCCAACGACGAAGTGCAGCGCGTTCTGGAACGGTTCGACGCCGCCTTCCTGCTCGACAACGACCGGTACCGCCAGGCGCGCAAGCGGCTGCTGGACGCCTTCGACGCGCTGCCGGTGCGCGCCGCCTCGCACGCCGGTGCGGCATACCCGAACGATCCGCGCGAACTGCGCCGCCGGCTGGACGCGATCCTGAAGGCCGGCCCCGAACCCGGGCCGCTCGAGCCGGAGAAGATCGTCGCACTGGCCGCCCCGCACATCGATCTGGCCGTCGGCGAACCGCAGTATGCCGCCGCTTACGGCGCGTTGCGCCAAACGCCGCCGCCCGATCTGGTCGTCCTGCTCGGGACCGGCCACACGATCGAAGACGGCGTGTTCTGTCTGACGGAAAAGGACTTCGAGACCCCGCTCGGCACAGCCCGGACGGAGAAGCGGCTCGTCCGCGAGCTGCGCAAGGCGGCCGGGCCCGCGGCCTCGTCGAACGAGTTTGCGCATCGGCGCGAACACTCGCTCGAGTTCCAGATCATCTTCCTGCAGCACCTGTTCGGACCCGACACGTTCCGGATCGTGCCGATCCTGTGCGGATCGTTCGCCGACTATCTCGACGGCACGGACGCGCCGTCCGAGGTGGCGCACGCGAAGGACGTGCTCAGCCTCCTGCGAAAGGCCGTGGCCGACAAGGCGCAACGCGTCCTCGTCGTCGCCGGCGTGGACCTGGCGCACGTCGGCCCCAAGTTCGGCGACGAGATGCAGGCCCGCGCCCTCGTCGCCGAATCCGGACCCCACGATCAGGCACTGCTCAATGCGCTCTGCAGACTGGACGTGAAGGCGTTCTGGGCCGAAGCCAGGCGTGTCGGCGACCGCTATCACGTCTGCGGGTTCTCCGCGCTCGCCTGCATGACGGAAATCCTGCCCAAGTGCCGCGGCCGCGTCCTCGACTACCACGTCTGGCACGAGGAACCCACCCATTCCGCCGTCAGCTTCGCCGCCGTGCTGTTCGAGAAGAGCTGAGACTGAAACTTGGTGGATCGGCAGGGAAAGTATGGGGGTGGGAAGGTGGTTGTTCGGTGAACTGTGGTGCCGCTTTGGCTCCGAAAAAGCACGGCCATATCACCCCGCCTGCGGACTTCCCGGATCCGCCGCACACCAGAGTGTATCCGCCTTCGCCAGGCCTACGGCGGACAAGGCGGCCACATCCATGTCCGCCGAAGCTTCCGAGCGTAGGCGGATGGGGCAATCTGGCCGCACTTCTTCCTCGGCCCTTGGGGCAACCAAAGCGGCACCACGTTGCCCAAAATTCTTGGCGCCGCAGACCGGCCTTCGCTCAGGTACCTACGCGGCAGGCGGCGCCGCGAATTTTCCTGGAGTCAGGAGGTGGCATGCCGCGCGGGGCGTGGCTCGCGCACGCTGGCGTTCACGACGGAGTTTCCACCTTGATTAATCCAGTTTCAAGTTTCCAGTTTCGAGTTTCAGGCGCCGGAGGCGCCACTGAGACTTCCCCGAGTTCCCTCGAGAACTTCCGGCCTGAGGGCGACGATCTTGATGAGGAGCTTCGAGACAGACGTCCGCGGCTGGCTCGAAGTCTCCTCCATCAATTTGTTGGCGGCCGGT